>NZ_JBFBNR010000025.1:0-118666 GCF_040687675.1 Kitasatospora sp. NPDC056731 | reverse complement strand
GGAAGACCCGCCGCACGCGTGAGCTGCTGGGCGAGCAGGTGCAGGAGAGCCCGGAGATGGCCGCAGAGCCGCCTGCGGATCCTGATCCGCAGGCGCCCCGCCGTCGTGAGGTGCGTGGGGTGCGCAGTGTGCGTGGGGTGCGCGGGGTGCGCAGTGTGCGCGGGGTGCGCAGTGTGCGCGGGGCCTGCGGGGTCAGCGCCTGGTGCCGCAGCCCGGGCAGAACGCCGCGCCCTCCGGGATGTCCTGGTGGCACTGGCCGCACTGGGTCGGCTGGGCGAGCCGGTGGCCGCAGCCCGGGCAGAACGGCGTGCCGTGCGTCTCCGCCGAGCACTGCGGGCAGACGAGCTGGCGCGGCGTCCGCACGTCGAACTCGGCGCCGGACTGCTGGCCCTGCTGGTAGGAGCGGTCGGACACCATGTCGTTGAGGCCGCGCCGCTGCGCCGCCATCGCCTCGGCCGCGGTGTCCGGGGCGCAGGTGTGGCACAGGCCCTGGCCCGGGTCGAAGCAGCGGCCGCAGACGTAGTGGGTGCAGCGGGCGCAGCGGTTGAAGTGCACCTGGGCGTTGGTGATCGCGCGCTGGAAGGCGGCGTCGCGCGCGTTGCCCCAGGTGTGGCCGGCCAGGCCGTCGGCGGCGTTGCTGATGGTGTTGGCGTTGCCGCCGATGAGGTTCCAGGCGGCGCTGACGCCCTTGCCGATCCAGCCCGCCACCTGGCCGGTGGTGAACGCCTCGAACGACGAGCGCCAGGTGTCGGAGCAGCGGTAGCAGGAGAACTCGAACTGGAAGCCCGCGCCGGTGCCGTGCTGCTCGCACAGGTCGCGGTAGTTGCTGCTGAAGTAGATCTCGGAACTCACGTCGTCCCCGGTCGATGAAGTGGCATGTCGGCGGCCCCGGGCCCCCCAAGGTGCCGACACGGATGGGGCGGGTCACGGGGGCGCTGCACAGAATCGCACATGCCGTCATATTTTGTGAATCTCTTATGGACAACGCCTCGTGATCGCCGCACCGAGGGACGTCCGGACCCACCGGACCGGTTCCGATCATGCCGGTACCGGTTCCGATCGGAACCGGTCCGATCGGAACCGGCCGACGCCTCCTCAGAGCCCGGCGACCGGCAGCAGCAGGACCCGCGCCGGGTCGAACCGCTCCCAGCCGGCCGGCCGCCCACTGCGACTCACCCGCAACCGACACCACCGCTGCCCGGCGGAGTCCTGCCACCAGCCGCTGATCCGCCCGGACGCCCAGGTGCCGCCGCCGAGGTCCACCTCGACCGGCTGGTACACCCACTGGACGTCCGGGTCCGCCGGATCCCCGACGGCCACAGGACTGCGCCGACTCTCCACCACGGTTCCGCCTCCCGACCCGGCCCCGACGCGCGGCCTCCCCGGTCGGGCGGCCACGCGACCAGGCGTGCAGCTCACCCCGGAAACTCTACAGGCGTGTAGAGAATCACGGGAGGAGTTCCGCCGAAGCCCTCACCCGGCTCAGCGGCGACCCCGGCGCGCGCCACGGCGGCGGCGCCACAGGGCGAACGGCACGACGGCGGCCAGCCCGAGCGCGTCCGGCGCCGACGGCGCCTCCACCGGCGCGGCCGCGCCCGCGCCCGCGCCCGCCGGCACCTTGCCGAAGGTGTCCGGGACGGGCAGGGTGGACCAGTCCGTGAGCGGCCACGCGACGACGAAGGCCCGGCCGATCACGTTCCCCACCGGCACGAAGCCGTCACCGGTCTCGTTGTGGTGCGGGCGCGAGTCCCGCGAGTTGTTGCGGTGGTCGCCCATCACCCAGAGCTTGCCCTTGGGGACGGTGACGGTGCCCACCGGGTCCTGGTCGCAGGGCGCCGAACCGGGGAACAGGTACGGCTCGTCCAGCGCGACGCCGTTCACCTTCAACGGGCTGCCCGCCTTGCACTCGACGGTGTCCCCGCCGACCGCGATCACCCGCTTGATCAGGTCCTTCTCGTCCGCCGAGGGCATCAGGCCGACGGTGCTCAGCACCTTCTGGACCGAGCTCATCACCGAGCCGTCCGCGTGCGTCGGCGCGCTCTCCAGCCAGCCGCCCGGATCACGGAAGACCACCACCTCGCCGCGCTCGGGCTCGGCGCCGAACCAGGGCGTCAACTTGTCGACCAGCACCCGGTCGCCGATCGCCAGGGTCTGCTCCATCGAACCCGAGGGGATCGAGAAGGCCTGGACGAAGAAGGTCTTGATGCCGAGCGAGAGCAGCAGGGCGATCACCAGCAGAATCGGAAGCTCCTGCCAGAACGGGCGCTTCTTCCGCCCGCTCTTGGCGTCCGGCTCCGCGCCGCCGGCGCCGTCGGCCCCACCGGTCGGACCGCTGCCGCCGCTCCCGTCGCCGCCGGAACCACCGCCGGCCCGGCCGGCGCCGCCGCCGGATGCCTCGAAGGCCCCCGCCGCGCCCGGGACTTCGGGCGCACCCACCGCGCCGCGCTCCCCGGTTCCACCGCTCTCGCCGGACTCCGTACTCTGCTGGACACTCATCTTCTCGGCCCCTCCCGACGGCCTGGCGGGAGACCGGAACGGAAAACCCCCGCTGTCAGGGAACGAACCTACCGAACGGAGGTTCCCGGGCGCGCCCTGACATGGATCCGCTCGCCCTGAGGACCGAACAGACTGAGGAACTCCACCGGCTGCGGTCCGGCGTTGCCGAAGGCGTGCGGGGTCCGGGTGTCGAACTCGGCAGCCTCACCGGCCGTCAGCACCAGGTCGTGCGAACCGAGCACCAGCCGCAGCCGGCCGGACAGCACGTACAGCCACTCGTGGCCCTCGTGCACCTTCAGCTCCAGCTCGGGCTCGGTGCCCCGGCCGGGCGGCATGATCTGCTTGAAGGCGTGCAGACCGCCGAGGTGGCGGGTGAGCGGGATGATGGTCTGGCCGTTCCTGGTCACCGGGCGGGGATGGACCCGGGGGTCTCCGGTGGCCGGGGCGCCGACCAGTTCGTCCAGCGGCACCCGGTACTCCCGGGCCAGCGGCAGCAGCAGTTCCAGGGTCGGCTTGCGCTGCCCGGACTCCAACCGGGACAGCGTGCTGAGCGAGATCCCGGTGGCGGCGGCCAGTTTGGCGAGGGTGGTGCCGCGCTCGCGTCGCAGGGCGCGCAGCCGGGGGCCCACCGTGGTGAGGACGTTCTCGAAGTCTTCGTCGGCCATGCCTGCCATTCGCCGGGACGGCAAGGGCGTTTGTCAAACCGGCACACCGGTGCACGGGCGCGCGGGCTCGTCCGCGCGCCTATGCTGTCCGGCCATGCGCATCCACCTCACCCGGGACAGCGTCGCGGCCGGCGACGACGCCGACGCCCCGCACCCCGCGGCGCTCACCCTCCCCGACGGCCTCGACCTGCCGGAGGCGCTCGCCGCCCTCGGACTCCCCCGGCCGTACCTGCCCCTGATCGGCGGCGGCCGCGCCAGCTGGATCCTGCGCACCGGCGACGGCGCGCCGCTCGCCGTACTCGCCCAGCAGTGGCCGTGCGCCCGGCCGCTCCCGAGCGCCCGGGGCCCGCTCGCCCGCCTGGCCGGCCCGGACGGCGACGTCCGGCTGCACGCCGAGTACCGGCGCCAGCTGGACCCGGACACCGAGTACGACCGGCTCGCCGCCGGCTGAGGCCGGGGGCGCCGGAGCCTGGGCGCACCGGAGCCCGCCGGAGGCTTCGCCGACGCCCGTCCGCGGCGTAACCGGCTGCCGGCGGCGGAGCCCGGTGGCGACGCGTACCGCCACCGGGCCCCACCGCGGGTCGGCGCCGGGGGCTACCGGTACTCGCGCAGGCGCGGTCGGACGCCCAGCGCGGTGAGCGCGAGCGCCGCCGCCAGCGCCCCCGCGGCCAGGGCCGCCGTGCTGGCGTCGAGGTCGCCGTCGGTCGCGGCGACCGCCGAGTCCATCGCCTTGGCGTTGACCGCGATGGTGTCCCCGATGGCCGTGCTCAGCTGGTCGAAGTCGTAGTTGGACTGCCCCGGGGAGAGGCCGGTGTTGAGCGTCACCGCCTCCTTCAGCCGGCCCTCGTCGCGCAGCGCGCGGATCTTCCGGTCGTCCTGCTGGTACTGCTGGAAGGCGGCGAGCACCCGCTCGGCGGCGTCCTGCTCGCCGGGGAAGGTGATGTTGTGCAGTTCGGTGCCGAGGTAGCCGCCGAAGGGGACGGCCGTGTGGTCGGCGCGGTGCCGGGCCGCGGCGGCCGCCAGCTGGGCGTTGTAGTCGGCGAGGGTGGCGCCGTCCAGGCGGGCGATCGCCTGGGTCTTGTCGAGGAAGCTCTGCTCGTAGGCGGCCGCGCGGGACGGATCGGTGAGGTAGCGGCTCTCGTCGGCGTTCAGGTCGAAGGCGACGGCACGGGCGCGGCTGAGCGCGATCACCGAGTCGTAGGCGTTGCTCTTGGCGGTCACCAGGTGGTCGTCGGCGCGGCTGACCAGGTGCAGGCCGATCGCCAGCACGACGGCGGTGAGCAGCGTGACTGCGGCCAGCGCCGGGTTGACGACGCGGTGGTAGCGCACCACCAGGACGCGCTGGAGCCCGAGCAGCGCGGCGAGCGCGAGCAGGCCGACCGCGAGCAGCCACCACCAGCCGCTGCCGAGGGCGTCGCGGCGCTCGGTGTAGACCTGCTCGACGGTGGCCTCGTTGGCGGCGGTGACCTGGTCGGCGGCGGGCAGCAGTTGCTGGCGCAGCAGGTCGGTGGCCTGGCGGTAGGCGTCCAGGGCGGCGGGCGAGGGCTGGCCGGCCGGGGCCTTGGCCTGCTCCTCCAGCAGCTGGGCGCGGGCCACCAGGGCCTCGTAGCTGCCGAGTCGACCGAGCACCTGCTGGACGGCGCGCTGGCCGGCCGGGTCGGCGGCCGCGGCCTGGGCGGCCTGTTGGAGGTCGCCGTCGGCCTGCGCGCGGCGCTGCTCGTAGGTGTCGAGGGTCTGCTTGCGCAGCGTCGTGTAGTCGGGGTCGGCGCCGACCAGCAGCAGGTTGGCGGCCTGGGCGTCCATGTCGCTGAGCGCGAAGTAGAGGTCGGCGGCGCGGGTGGCCTGCGGGGCGGCCCGGTGGCCGATGGTGTCGGTGCCGTCGCGGGCCCCGCCGAGGACGGTGGTGGCGGCCGCGCCGAGGCCGATCAGGGCGGCCAGGCTGAGCGCGGTGAGGCCGCGGACCAGGCGCGGGGTGGTCCAGTAGGCGCGGCCGCCGACCGTCCGCGCGCCGTGCTGGAGCCGGGCCAGGGGGCTCGGGCGGGGGGTCGGGGCGGCCGGGGCTGGGGCCGGGGCCGGGGCCGGGGCCGGGGCCGGTTCCCCCGCCGGATCGGGTTCCGTCCCCGGGGCCGTCTCCCCCGTGGTGGCCGTCGTGCCCGCTGCCGAGGTGGTCATGGCCGCACGTTCCTCTCCCCCGTTGCACGGTCCGCCGGGGTTTCCTGCTGAAACCGGAGCAGAACCGTTTCTCTCCGCCGGGCGACGCTAGTGCCGCGCCACCTGCGGGAAGCCGCCCCCTGACGGCTCCTTGACGCCGCCGGGCGCCGTTCTTGACGCATCCTTAGCGACCGTCCCCGGCGCCCGGCGGTGCCCGCCAGTTCGCGGCGGTCCTCGGCGGTCCTCAGCGGTTCGCGGCGGTTCTCGGCGGTGGTGAGTGGTGAGTGGTGAGTGGTGATGGGTGGTGGTGGGCGGTGGTGGCCTGCGGTGGTGGGCGGGTCAGCCCTGCCCGGCCCGGCGGCCGCGGTTCGCCGTGCTCTTCCGCCGAGCCCTCTTCTTGCGGGCGCGCTTGGACATCCTGTGCTCTCCGATTCCGGGGAAGGGCTTCAAGCGGCCTGGCCGACCAACTGGTCCGCCAGCTTGACCAGGCGCTTCAGCGAGCGCTCCTCCTGGGCGGCCTGCGCCACCGGCGCCACCGAACCGCCGTCGTAGTAAGCGCCGTTGGCGACCGCGACGTCCGGCAGGCAGAGCCGGACGACGGCCGCCGCGCCCTCCGCCGCCGGCGCGCCGGCCCGCCCGTACAGCGGCAGCAGCGCCGTGTCGCACAGGCCCGGGTTGAGGCTGACGGCGGTGATGCCGGAGCCGGCCGGGGCCATGTCGGCGGTCGCCATGGTGAGCGCGAGCTGTGACTGCGCGTACGCGGCCACCCGTGAGTACCTCTTCACCCGGTGCGGGTCCGACCAGTTCATCGACGCCGTCCGGTGCAGCGAGGACGAGACGTTGACGATCCGGGCGTCGCCGGACGCCGAGAGCGGCGCCCGCAGCAGCCTGGCCAGCAGGTGCGCGGCCAGGAAGTTGACCTGCAGCGAGACCTCGTTGCCGTCGTCGGTCAGCGTGCAGCGCTCGGGCGCCAGCGCGGCGGCGTTGTTGACCAGCAGGTCCAGCGCCGGGTAGTGCTTGACGACCGTGCCGGCCAGCACCGCGACCTCCGAGAGGCGGGTGAAGTCGGCGGCCAGCTCGACGAGTTGGTCCCGGCGGGCGCCGGCGTCGACCAGCCGGGCGACGGCCGCCTCGGCCTCCGGGGTGGTCCGGGCGTGCACCAGCACGGTGGCACCCAGCCCGGCGAGCAGCCGGGCGGTCTCCCAGCCGATGCCGGAGGAGGCGCCGGTGACGAGGGCGGTACGAGCGGACAGGGCGGATTCGGACATGACCGTTCCCAGGGTGCGGGGCACCGCCAGCCCTGTCCGGGCCGGGGTGCGGGCTCAAAAGACCTGATGAGATGCGGAACTCGCGCGCCCGCCCGCACCCCGCGCCGATCGGGCGACGGGGCGAGGCGGGGCGCGGCACGTGCCGTGCCCTCCGGCGGGGAGGCGCGGATCAGCGCACGGCGATGGCGGCCGCGGCGACGCGGACCGGCGGCCGCGGATGCGGCGGGCGGTCGTGGTGGCGTGCCGGGCGGTTCATGCTCCTCATCCAACCGGCGGGCGCGGACCGGGGCAAGCGCCGCGCCGCCGCCCTGACGAATCCCTGACGCCGGGCGAACAGCCGTGCGGTCGGCGCCGGTTGCGGCAGCCGATCAACACTGCCTTCGCGGGGCCGCGCCGGCTTGCGGCGGCACGGCGGAGCCGGTCGCGAGCACCGCGCCCGAGCCGGACCGCGCCGCGCCCCGCCGCGCCCCGCCCTGCCGTCAGAGCCAGTTGCGGCGCTTGAAGACCACGTACAACCCGGTGCAGACCAGCGCCATCAGCCCGACCGCGAACGGGTAGCCGAACGCCCACTTGAGCTCCGGCATGATCTCGAAGTTCATCCCGTACACGGTGCCGATCAGCGTCGGCGCGAAGAGGATCGCCGCCCAGGAGGAGATCTTCTTGATCTCGTCGTTCTGCACGTGCCCGGCCTCGGCGAGCTGCTTCATCTCCTCGTTCTGCCGCTGCGAGACCAGCGTCGCGTTCACGGTCAGGATGTTCTGCAGCATCTGCCGGAAGCCGTCCACCCGCTCGGCGGCGTAGGTGGCGTGGTCGGCGACGTCGCGCAGGTAGCGCTGCAGCTCGTCGTCGGTGCCGTACTTGCCGAAGCCCGCCTCCAGGCTCTTCATGATCTCCAGCAGCGGCCGGGTGGCCCGCTGGAGCTCGATCACCTCGCGGGACAGCTCGTAGATGCGCCGGGAGACCTGCGGGTCGCCGCCGAACACCTCCGTCTCGATCTCGTCGATGTCGTGCTGGAGCCCGGCGATCACCGGCGCGTAGCCGTCCACCACGGCGTCCAGCACCGCGTACAGCACCGCCTCCGGGCCGAGCGCGAGCAGGTCCGGGTCCGTCTCCAGGCGGCGGCGCACCGCGGACAGGTCCGGTGCCTGCGAGTGGCGGACGGTGAGCACGAAGTCGGGGCCCACGAAGAGGTGGATCTCGCCGAAGTCGACCTCCTCCGCCTCGTCCAGGTAGCGCGCGGCGCGCAGCACCACGAACAGCGTGTCGCCGTAGCGCTCCAGCTTCGGCCGCTGGTGGGCGACGATGGCGTCCTCGACGGCCAGTTCGTGCAGGTTGAACCGGTCCGCCGCCTCCAGCAGCTGCGCCTCGGCGGGGCGGTACAGGCCGATCCAGGCCATCGCGCCGGGCCGGTCGGGCAGTTCGCGGTAGATGTCGGCGAGGTTCGCCGGTGTGTCGATCCGCCGCCCGTCCCGGTAGACCGCCGCGTCCACCACGGAACGCTCCAGGGTGACCGGCTCGACGGGCTGGTCGGGCCGCGGATCCATCGAGTGCTCCGGCGCCGGCTGCGCGTCGACGGGTCCGGAGCCCCCGGCGGGGCGGGAGAACGGACGCTTGCTCGCGCGCACGGCGCGCACACGCCAGTCGGACATGGCGGGTACCTCCACGGTGGGTGCCCGGTCGCCGTCCGGGGACGGCGGGCCGGAGGCGCCCGGCCGGCCACCACGCGCACGGCGCGACCGGCGGCACCCCGTCGAGGACGAGGTCAGCGCCGCGCGGGAGCCGTACGGGAGGAGGAACGCCGGGTGCCGCGAATGGTGCGGGACAACCGGGGGCGGGGCCGACTTCGACCCGGACTACTGCACTCCACGGCTCTCACCTCCTCGGCTCCGCGCGCCCGCGCACCGGAAGGGGGGCCTGCACAACTCCCGCCGAGTGTAGTACCCGCTCCCGGGTGCCTCCCACCGCCCGCCCCCGGGGGCGCCGCGCGACAGTGTTCCGGACCGGTCGTGCGCCCGGCGCGTTCGGGCACCAACGGCCGCCCGTGTCCTGCCCGTTCGTCCCGCCGATGCAACTACGGGGCCGCCACCGCCCGACTACGCTACGTGTCATGACTTCTTCGGAAACGGCCCCCGGGCGGGGCACGGCGGTGGTGATCGGCGGCGGGCTGGCCGGCACGGTGGCGGCCTGGGCCCTGCGCGGGTTCGCCGAACGGATCGTGGTGGTGGAGCGGGACCGCTACCCGGCGGAGCCCACGTTCCGGGCCGGGGTGCCGCAGGGCCGGCACGCGCACCTGGTGCTGGAGGCCGGGCACCGGGCGCTGGAGGAGATGATGCCCGGCATCAAGAAAGAGCTCACGGAGGCGGGCGCGATGAAGGTCGCCGTCTCGGGCGATCTGAAGTGGCTCAGCTCGGCGGGGTGGATGGCGCAGTACCCGGCACAGCTCGCCTTCCTCTCCTGCACCCGGCCGGTGCTGGACAAGGCGGTGCTGGACCGGGTCCGCGCCGAGCCCACGATCGAGTTCCTGGAAGGCGCCGACGTGGTCGGCCTGCTCGGGTCGGCCCGCACGGTGACCGGCGTCAAGGTCCGCGACCGCGGGCCCGAACGCGGCGAAGTCCGGGAGATACCTGCCGAGTTGGTGGTGGACGCGGCCGGCCGCACGACCTCGGTGCCGGACTGGCTGGCGGAGCTGGGCCACCCGCCGGTGCCCGAGGAGCGGGTGGACGCGGGCGTCGCGTACTCCTCCCGGCTGTTCCACCGCCCGGCCGGCGTCGACATCGGCTACAAGGCGATCTACGTGCAGACCAAGGCCCCGGACGCGCCCCACCTGGGTGTGCTGCTGCCGGTCGAGGGCGACCGCTGGATCGTCAGCGTCGCCGGCATGCGCGGCGCCGAACCCGAGCCCGGCGAAGCCGGGTTCACCAAGCAACTGGCCCGACTGCGCGACCCGAGCATCCGCGAGGCGCTCCAGCAGGCCGAGCCGGCCGGCGAGGTGCGCGGCTTCGTCCCCGGCCCCGGCATCCGGCGGCACTACGAACGCAGCGCCCCGGACGGCCTGGTGGTGGTCGGCGACGCCGCCAGCACCTTCAACCCGGTGTACGGGCAGGGCGTCACCGTCGCCCTGTTCTGCGCCCGGGAGCTGCGCCGCACCGCCCTGCGCCACGGCGGCATCGGCCACGCCACGGCCCGGGACGCCCGGCGCGCGATCGCGGCCGTCTCCAAGAACCCGTGGGTGATGTCCTGCACCGAGGACGTCCGCTTCGCCGCCACCACCGGCGGACCCTCCGGCGCCCTGCTCGCGCTCCAGCACCGCTTCCTCGACAAGGTGCTGGCCGGCGCCGCCCACAACCCGGCGGTCACCGCCGCCTTCCACGAGGTGATGTCACTGGTCGCCCCGCCGACGCTGCTGTTCCGCCCGTCGCTCCTCGCCGCCATCCTGCGGAGCTGACCGGCCGGGGGCGCGCCATCGGGTGCGGAGAGAGCCGGCCTGCTCGGCGCCTGCCGACCCGGGGCGCGCCCGGACGCCGCGCGCCCGGCCGGAACCGTCAGACGGGCTCCAGGTGCGCGGCCACGTACGGCACGGCGACCTGCTCCAGGGCGCCGCGGCCGAACGCCGGGTGGACGTTGACCTCGAAGACCACACCGCCGCTCTCGGCGGCGAGGTCGACACCGGCCAGCGGCAGGCCGAGGCAGGCGACCGCGCGGATCGCCAGGTCCGCGAGGCCCCGGGGCAGTTCGGCGGCGGCGAGCGGGGCGGAGACGGCGCCGCGGCTCTCGTTGCAGGGGGCGTCCGGATCCGCCTGCACGTGTTCGACCACCCGGACCACCCGGCCGTCGAGCACCACCACCCGGTACTGGTGGCGGCGGCCGTCCGGGGTGAAGTTGCGGGCATCCCGGGCGATCAGCCAGTCAGCCCCGCCGTGCTCGTAGTGCCGTGCGGCGGAGGCGAGTTGGGCGTGGGTGGTGACGTGGAAGACGTCGTCGCCACCCATCCCGACGCAGGGCCGGGCCCAGACGTCGCCGCCGAGCCGGTCGAAGGCCTCGGCGGCGGCCCGCGGGCTCGGCCGGGACAGCGAGACGGTCGGCATGTGCGCGACGCCGTCGCGGGTGAAGCGGGCCACCGTGAGGTCCTTCTCGGTGGCCGCCCGCCAGGCCTGCACATCGGTGCCGAGCGAGCGTGCGCCGTGCGCGCCCAGCAGCCGTTGGAAGGGCTCGAAGTCGCGCCGCCGGTGCGGCGGGATCTCGTAGACCACGACGGCGTCGGCCGCCACGCTGCGGCCGTCCGCCTCCAGGCGCAGCCCGCCCCCATCGTCGGGGCGGATCCGGCCGCCCCCGCCGGTCATGAAGTGCCGGGCGTCGAGCAGCACGGGCGCCCGGCCGGTGAGGGCCCGGGCCGCGGCGGCGAGGACGTCCCGGCTTCCTTCGGTCGAACTGTGATCAGTCAAGAGAACGAGCTCACGTCGACCCATGCGGGTCATGGAAGCGCGGGGCCCGCGCCCCGGCAAGGGGGCCCCACGAGCCAACACCCGCCCCACTGGCCGAAACCCGCGCGGACGCGGTGCGCTCCCGCCGGCAATTCGGATGCGGACGCTCCCCCCGCCCCGCTACCCTGGGCCGCATGTCCACGCCCCGAATTTCCTAGCCGACGGACCCGCCTCCACACCACCCGTGTGTCCGTTCGCTGTTTCGGAGCGTTATCCCATGATCACCACCCGTGGTGTCGACCTGCGCGTCGGCGCCCGCCTCCTGCTGTCCGACATCACCGTCCACATCGCCCCCGGCGACCGGATCGGCCTGGTCGGCCGCAACGGCGCCGGCAAGACCACCCTGCTCGCCACCCTCGCCGGACAACTGCCGCCCGCCGCCGGGACGGTCACCCGCACCGGCCCCGTCGGCTACCTCCCGCAGGACTCCCGCGCCGCCGACCCGTCCGCCACCGTCACCGACCGCATCCTGTCCGCCCGCGGCCTGGCCACCGCCGTCCACGCGCTGCGCGCCGCCGAAGAGGCGATGGCGCAGGCCGACGGACCACACGACCAGCGCCGGGCGATGGACGCCTACACCCGCGCCGAGGCCGAGTTCCAGTCCCGGGGCGGCTACGCGGCCGAGGCCGAGGCCGCCCGGGTCGCGGCCGGCCTCGGACTGCCCGCCCGGGTCATGGACACCCCGGTCGGCACCCTCTCCGGCGGCCAGCGCCGCCGGGTCGAGCTGGCCCGGATCCTCTTCGCCGACCACGGCACCCTGCTGCTCGACGAACCCACCAACCACCTCGACGCCGACTCCGTCGCCTGGCTGCGCGGCTTCCTCGCGGCCCACCAGGGCGGGCTGGTCCTGATCAGCCACGACCTCGGCCTGCTCGCCGACACCGTCAACCGGGTCTTCCACCTCGACCCGCAGCGCGCCGCGATCGACGTCCACAACACCGGCTGGCGGGCCTACCTCGACCAGCGCGCCGCCGACGAACGCCGCCGCACCCGGGAACGGGCCAACGCCGAACGCAAGGCCGCCACCCTGCACGCCCAGGCCGACCGGATGCGGGCCAACGTCGCCACCGCCACCAGCGCCCGCAGCATGGCCCGCCGCGCCGACCGGATGCTCGCCGAGCTCGAACCCGCCCGGCAGGCCGAACGGACGGCCCGGATCCGGCTGCCCGAACCCGCCCCCTGCGGCCGGATGCCGCTCGGCGCGATCAGCCTCGCCAAGGCCTACGCCGGTCGCCCGGTGCTCACCGGCCTCGACCTGGCCGTCGACCGAGGCAGCCGGCTGGTCGTGCTCGGCCTGAACGGCGCCGGCAAGACCACCCTGCTGCGCATCCTGGCCGGCCACGAGAACCCCGACACCGGCCGGGTGGTGCCCGGCCCGGGCCTGCGGCTCGGCTACTTCGCGCAGGAGCACGACACCCTCGACCCGGCGCGCAGCGTCCGCGACAACCTCGCCCAGGCCGCGCCGCACCTGAGCGACGGCGAACTGCGGCACGTCCTCGGCGCGTTCCTGTTCCGCGGAGACGACGCCGACAAGTCGGCCGGGGTCCTCTCGGGCGGTGAGAAGACCCGGCTGGCGCTGGCCGGCCTGGTCCACTCCGGCGCCAACGTCCTGCTGCTCGACGAGCCCACCAACAACCTCGACCCGGCCTCCCGGGCGGAGGTGCTGGCGGCGGTCGGCACCTACCCGGGCGCGATCGTGATGGTCACCCACGACCCGGGTGCCATCGAGGCCCTGCGGCCCGACCGCGTCCTGCTCCTCCCGGACGGCGGCGAGGACCTGTGGCACGACTCCTACCTGGAGCTGGTCGCCCTGGCGTGAGCGGCGCCGCCTGACGCCGCCGCGTGACAGCGCCACCCGCCAGCCCGGCCGCGCCCCGCCACCCTCCCCGGCGGGGCGCGGCCGGGCCCGAGCCGTCCTACGGCTTGCGCGCCTCGATCAGGAAGCGCGCGGAGTGGGCGACGAACGGCCCCTCCGTCCGGATCAGGGCGTCCAGTTCACGCAGCCGGTCCCGGTAGGCCGCCACGGTGAAGCCCGGGACCATCCAGATCACCTTCCGCAGGAAGTACACCACCGCGCCGATGTCGAGGAACTCCATCCGGAGCCGCTCGGAGCGCAGGTCCACCACCTCCAGCCCGGCGTCCCGCGCGGCGGCGCTCTCGTCCTCCGGGCGGCGCGCCCGGCGTGCCTCGGGCTGCGGGCCGAGGAAGTACTCGACCAGTTCGAACCCGGACGCCGGCCCCACGTGCTGGGCGCAGTAGGCGCCGCCGGGCCGCAGCACCCGGGCGATCTCCGACCACCAGGCCTTCACCGGATGACGGCTGGTGACCAGGTCGAAGGCCCCGTCGCCGAACGGCAGCGGCGGCTCGTCCGGGTCCGCGACCACCACCACGCCCAGCGGGTGCAACAGGCCGGTGGCGCGCGCGACGTTCGGCGGCCAGGACTCGGTGGCCGCCATGGTGGCCGGAAGCGCTCCGCGCTGCGCGGGGGCGGACGTCCCGGGGGCGGGCTGTCCTGTGGTGGGCTGTCCTGCGACGGGCTTCGCAGCGGCGAGCCGGGCCGCGCCGGCCAGCACCTCGCCGCCGCCGGTCTGAATGTCCAAGGCTGCCGAGGCCCGGCCCAGCCGCTCGGCCAGCAGCCGCTGGTAGCCCCAGGACGGCCGTTCCTCGGTGGCGCGGCCGGCGAGCCAGGAGAAGTCCCAGCCGTCCACGGACACCGCCTCGGCCTCGGCGATCAGCTCTTCGAAGGTGCGCATACCGGCATCATCCCGGTGGCCCGCCCACCCGGCGAGCCGTTTCACCCTCCGGGTCATCCCCTCGCACCGCAGCCCGGTTCCCCGGACCACGCGCGGACCGCCTGCCACGATCAGCCCGTTCACCGGTCCCGAACCGCCGGCCGCGACGGCCTGCGGTCCGTCATCTTCCAGCTCTGGCACTGGCACGAGGACGGCGAGCGCTACGACCTGGAGCTCTTCCACCTCACCCCCGATGCCACCGGCCACTGGCAGACCGACATCCGTCGCTCCACCTACTGGGCCCTCACCCAGTCCCAGCTCACCGCCCTCGCCTCCGAGGCCGGCTTCACCACCTCCCACTGGCAACTGCCCGCCCGAATGGGCTTCTTCCAACCCCTGCTCATCGCCCGCGCCCCCTGACCCTGGCCGACCCCGACGACTGCACGATCCACACCGGCCGGGACAATTCCGGGGTGCTATTGACATGGATCGCCGAAATAGCGGACGAACCACTGGTGCTGGAGCCGAGCGACCGGCGGGTCGAGTGGCGGACCAACACCTGGTACCTGAGTGCGGAGGATGAGGACAAGCAGTCCTTGTCCGTGACCGAGGTGGTCGCCGCCTTCGAACGAACCGCTCAGGCCATCCGGCACCGTATCCACGCGCTGGGCTTCGCCGGGGTGGCGACCTTCTACGTGTGGCACGACGTGCAGGTCGATCAACTCCGCTGCTCCACCGGATCGGTGGCCGTCGACGAACTGCCGTTCGGCGGCACCTACCTGCCCTCCGACGACCTCGTTCCGGTCGTCGAGGGCTTCCTGAGCGACCGACGGCCAGCCGGGACCAACCCGTCGGACCAGACCGCGCCCAACGCCATGACCCCCTTCCCCGTCTGGGTCCGCAACGTCGGACCGACCTCACGCTGACCTGTCCCGCACCCCGCCGAGGGCACCCCCGAGATCGGCTGGCCGCGATTCGCAGCTCAGCGGCCTGCGCCGGGAGTCCGGGCCGGTCAGGTCTCGCGCTGCGGGTGGTACTCGGACTCGGGTATGCCGAAGGTCCAGGCGACCCCGGCGCGGGCGGTGCGGGTGCTCGGCGGGACGCGCAGCCAGTAGGTGCGGAAGGTGCCGTCGGGCTCGGCGGTCGAGTTGACGACCTCGACCATGACCACCGGTTCGTCGTCGGGCAGGGTGATCCGCCAGAGCACCCCGGTCTCGTCGCGGTGGATGGGCTCGGCACCGGAGTCGGCCAGGTAGCGCTCGTAGCCGTAGTGCTCCAGCAGGACACGGCGCAGTTCGGCGTTCTCCTCGGTGCGGATCCGCTCGACGGTGACGTCGGCCAGCCCGGCCAGGAACTCGGCGGGCACGGGCATGCCGCGCCAGGCGTGCAGGGCGAAGCCGTCGGCGTACTCCAGGGCGGGGCCGTCCGCCCGGTCGAGCCGCCCGGCCTCGTCACGGTGCAGCGCGACGGGGCGCTCGCTGACCAGCGCGACGTCCTGGTACGGCCACCACCAGCCGGCCTCGCGGGCCACCCCGGCGAGCGGCGCGACGGCCTCGGCGCTGCCCCCGGCCGCGCCGGGGGCGGCCTCGAAGGCGGCGAACCAGGGAGCGTCGTGCTGGCCGCGCACGGCGTCGAGCAGGGCGAGCCGGACGGTGGTGCGCCGGGCGCGGGCGGCGGCGGCCGCGTCGTCCGAGGCCTCCTCGCGGTCGGCCTCGGGGGCGAGCCGGTCGAGGACCGCCGTGCGGATGCGGTCGGCGAGCGGGGTGGTGACCGGGCCGAGCTCGCCGCCGGTGAGTGCCCAGTGCGCCGCCCACCCGGCCGCACCGACCTCCTCGACGGCCCGCCGCCGGGCCTGTTCCCAGGGCCCGGTGCGCACGGCCTCGCGTACGCTCACCGCGCCGGCGGCCCGCAGCTGCAGCGCCGCCTCGGCGGCGGCGAACGGCGAGCCGAACCAGTGGACGGCCGTGGGCTCGGGCAGCCCGGCCGCCCGGTAGGCGGCCCGGACCGCGTGCTCGGCCGCCGACCGGTCGGCCGGGCCGGTGGCCGCCGCAGCGGCCCGCCAGCGGGCCGTCACCTCGGCGGGCCCGGCCGTCACCGCGCCCGCCGGGCGGTCAGGGATCGTCGTCTCCATCGTCTGCTCCGTTCCCGGCCGGGCTCCCCGCCCGGCCGCCTGCTTCCGTTCCGTTCGGCACTGCGCGTTCCACGCTGCACGTTCCGCGTGGCACGCCACGCCCGCCCACCCGTCCACCGGCTGCCTGCCATCGCCCGGCACCCGGCCACCCGCCCGTCGGCCAGTCCGTCAGCCGTCGGCCCGTTCGTCGGGCCCTGCGTCAGTCCGCGACCACCCGCACTGCGCCCGGGGTGTACTCGCGCTGGCGCACCACCCGGTACCAGCTCTTCGGCAGCGGTATCGCCGCATGCTCCTCGTGCACCACCCGGCCGCCCTCGGGCAGGTGCAGCCAGCCCGCGCCGAACGGACCGGCCTCCCGGCGCAGTTCCCCGGGACCGACCACGGCGTGCGCGTGGCCGGTGACCTCCCCGAGGGCCAGCACCATCCGGCCCCGGCCGTCCCGGGGCTGGACGGCCAGCGCGGCCACCCGGGGCGGCACGGCACCCTCCTCGACCGGCACGATCAATACATCGCCCTGGCGGTACATCAGTCCTCCCTCGCCGTACGGCCGGACCCCGGCGACTGCCGGAATCCCGGGCTCCACCGCGCTGTTCGCGATCACGTTCCGGAGCCACGACCAGAACGTAGAGCAAGGGTCTGACAACGCGCCCGGCCGGCCACCCGGCCACCGGATTGTCGGACCCGGCTGGTAGACACGTGTTCGGCCCCGACCCCTGAGGAGCAGCGCATGACCGTCAACCACCACATCGAGCAGTTCCACGGTCTCCCGGTCTTCGACTTCGTCCAGGCCCTGGACGAGGCCGCCGACGCCGGCGACGCGGCAGCCGTGACCCTGCCGGAGCCGGCGTCGGCAGCCTGGCGGATCGGCCTGCACTACGAGTCCGAGGAGGCCTTCACCGAGCGCTGGCGGCAGTTCCTCGACAGGGTCGACACCGAGCGCGTGACGGCCGTGGTGATCGGCCCGTGGTTCTCCGACGAGCCGGAGCAACTCGACGCCGCCCTGGCCGCGATCGTCGAGGCGGCGGACCGGCTGCCCGCGCTGCGGGGGCTCTTCGTCGGCGACGTCACCTACGAGGAGAGCGAGATCTCCTGGTTGGAGATGTGCGATGTCACCCCGCTGCTGACGACCTACCCCGAACTGACCGAGCTGGTGGTGCGCGGCGGCAGCAACCTGGAGCTGACACCCGTGCGCCACGAGGCGCTGCGAGCGCTGCGCTTCGAGGCCGGCGGCCTGCCGGCCCCGGTGGTGCGGGCGGTGGCCGGCTGCGACTTCCCCGCCCTGGAGCGGCTCGAACTCTGGCTCGGCGTCGACAACTACGGCGGCGACGCCACGCTGGACGACCTCGCCCCCTTCCTGGACGGCACACGCTTCCCCGCGGTGCGCCATCTGGGCCTGCAGAACAGCGAGTTCGAGGACGACATCGCGGCCGCCGTGGCGCACGCGCCCGTGGTGGCCCGGTTGGAGTCGCTCAGCCTCGCCATGGGCGTACTGACCGACCAGGGCGCCACCGCCCTGCTGGAGGGCCAGCCCCTCACCCACCTGCGCGCCCTCGACCTGCACCACCACTTCCTCACCGGGGAGGTGCAGCAGCGCCTCACCGAGGCCCTGCCGGGCGTCGAGATCGACCTCTCCGAGGCCGGAAAGCCCGACGACCGGTGGCGCTACGTCGCCGTGGCCGAGTAACCGTCACCGACCGCGCGCCCGACGCCGCCGCACCACCACACCGACCAGCCCACCACGCCCATCCGTCTGGAGCCGACATGACCGTCTCCCTCCACCCCGACCGCTTCCACGACCTGCCGATCCGCGACTTCACCCCCGACGACGGCACCCGCACGCCGCCCGCCGCCGGCTCGGTCGCCTGGCGGCTCGCCCTGGACTACGACGCGAAGCACGACTTCGCGCAGCTCTGGCAGACCTTCCTCGACACCGTCGACCCTGGCGGAATCCGCGCCCTGGTGATCGGCCCCTGGTGGCACGGCGGCTACGTCCCCGTGGCTGCCACCGTCGCCGCCATCGCCGCGGACGCGGAGCGCCTGCCCGCCCTGGAGGCGCTCTTCCTCGGGGACGTGACCTACGACGAGTGCGAGATCTCCTGGATGGAGATGGGCGACGTCACCCCGCTGCTGACGGCCTTCCCCGGGCTGACCGAGCTGACCGTCCGCGGCGGCACGGACCTGAGCCTCCAGCCGGTGCGGCACGACCGGCTGACCGCGCTGCGCTTCGAGGCCGGCGGCCTGCCGGCCCAGGTGGTGCGGGCGGTGGCGGGTTCCGAGCTGCCGGCGCTGAAGCGCCTGACGCTCTGGCTCGGCGTGGACGAGTACGGCGGTGATGCCACGATCGACGACCTCGGGCCCTTCCTGGACGGCGCCCGCCTCCCGAGCCTGCGCCACCTCGGGCTGGCCAACAGTGAGTTCCAGGACGAGATCGCCTCGGCCGTCGCGCACGCGCCCGTGGTGGCCCGGCTGGAGTCGCTCGACCTGTCCATGGGCGTGCTCTCCGACGAGGGCGCCGCCGCCCTGCTGGAGGGCCAGCCCCTCACCCACCTGCGCGCCCTCGACCTGCACCACCACTACCTCAGCGAGGAGCTGCAGCAGCGCCTCACCGAGGCCCTGCCCGGGGTCGCGCTCGACCTCTCCGAGGCCGAGGACCCCGACGAGGACGAGGACGACGGGGACCGCTACGTCGCGGTCGCCGAGTAGGCGGGTGACGGCACGATGACACCGCAGCTGACCGTCCTCGGCAATCCCGGGCACCGACGGGTGACGCTGTTCGCCGCCGCCGCCCGGGCCGCCGGGCTGCCCGAGCCCGCCGTCCTGCCCTGGCTGGACGTGCTGCGCGGCGACTACCGGCTGCCCGAGGACGGCCTGCTGCGGATCGAGTCGCCCGGTGAGGAGGCCCTGGTCGACGAACTGCTGCGCGGCCCGGCGCTCGGCCCGTCCTACGCGCCGACCCGGGTCGAGGGCACGGCCGCCTGGTACGCGGGGGTGACGGCCGCGCTGCGCGAGCTGGCCGGGCGCCCCGGCGTACGGCTGCTGGGCGATCCGGAGGAGATCGCCGTGATGTTCGACAAGCGGCGGGCGCACGCGCTCCTCGCCGCCGCCGGGGTGCCGGTACCCCGGGCGCTGGGCGGCGAGGTCACCGGCTGGGAGCAGTTGCGCGGGCGGCTGGCCGCGGCCGGCCTGCGCCGGGTCTTCGTCAAGCCCGCGCACGGCTCCTCCGCCTCCGGGGTGACGGCCCTGCAGTTCGGGCCGCGCGGGCAGGTCCTGGCCACCACGTCGGTCGAGCTGGCCGACGGGCTGCTGCACAACTCGCTGCGGGTCCGCCACTACCGCAGCGAGCGGGAGGTGGCCGAGATCATCGACCGGCTGGCACCGGACGGGCTGCACGTCGAGCAGTGGATCCCGAAAGCCGCGCAGTCCGGCCGCTCGGCGGACCTGCGCGTGGTGGTGGTCGCCGGCCGGGCCACCCACGCGGTGGTGCGCACGAGCGCGCAGCCGATGACCAACCTGCACCTCGGCGGCGCCCGGGGCAGCCTCGACCTGGCCCGGGAGGCCGCCGGGCCCGCATGGCCGGCCCTGCTGGAGACGGCCGAGCGCGCGGCGGCCTGCTTCCCCGGCTCGTTGATGGTCGGGGTCGACGTTCTGCCCACGGCCGGCTGGCGGCGCGCCCTGGTCGGCGAGGTCAACGCCTTCGGCGACCTGCTCCCCAACCTCACCGGCCTGCCCGGCGGCCCCGCCGAGGGCCTCGACACCTACGGCGCCCAGCTCGCCGCCCTCACCGGGGCCACCGGCCGCACCACCGGAACGCCCCTCCCCACCCCGACGGACCACCAGATCACGGAACCCTCCCGATGAACCACCAGACCTCCCCCCGCACCCAGGCTCCCGCTCCGGCCCCCGACATGAACGCGGTCGTCGGCACGCACGACCTGCTGCTCGTCACACTCGACACGCTCCGCTTCGACGTCGCCGAGGAGCTGGCCGCCGCCGGCCGGATCCCGCACCTCGCCGCCTTCCTCCCCGGCGGCCGCTGGGAGCGCCGGCACGCCCCCGGCAGTTTCACCTACGCCTCCCACCAGGCGATCCTGGCCGGTTTCCTGCCCACCCCGGCCTCCCCCGACGGCCCCCACCCGCGCCTGTTCGCGGCCCGCTTCGCCGGCTCCGAGAGCACCGCCCCGCGCACCTGGGTGTTCGACGCACCGGATCTGCCGACCGCCCTCGCCGCCGCCGGGTACCGGACGGTCTGCATCGGCGGCGTGGGCTTCTTCAACAAGCAGGGCCCGCTCGGCTCGGTGCTGCCCGGCCTGTTCCAGGAGAGCCACTGGGAGCCCGGGATGGGCGTGCCGTCCCCGACGTCCTTCGAGGAGCAGGTCGCCCGGGCGGAGCGGGTCGCCGCCGAACAGCCCGCCGGGCAACCGCTGTTCCTGTTCCTGAACGTCTCGGCACTGCACCAGCCCAACTGGTTCCACCTGCCCGGCGCCACCCGTGAGCACGGCGACTCCCGGGCCAGCCACGCCGCCGCCCTGGAGTACGTGGACGCCCACATCGGCCGGCTCTTCGCGGCGATGAGCGCCCGCCGCCCCTGCTTCGCGATCGTCTGCTCCGACCACGGCACGGCGTACGGCGAGGACGGCTACACCGGTCACCGGATCGGCCACGAGGTGGTCTGGACCGTCCCGTACGCCCACTTCACCATCCCTGCGGCCGTCCCCGATGCCGCCCCCGCAGCCAGCCCTGCCGCCGCTGCCGTCCCCGCCACCGTCACAGCCATCGCCGCCACCACCGAGGAGCGCGCATGACCACCACACCCCCGCGCCCCGACTCGCCCTACCAGTCCTACGTCTACGCCTACCCGCACAAGACCGCCTACCGCCCGCTGCCCGAGCGCCCGGGGCTGCGCGAGCTGTGGGCCGGCGAGGCACAGGACGCGCTCTCGCTCTACCTGCACATCCCGTTCTGCGAGGTCCGCTGCGGCTTCTGCAACCTGTTCACCAGGATCGGCAGCCCCGAGGGCCTGACCACCGCGTACCTGGACGCCCTGGAGCGCCAGGCGGTGGCCGTCCGCGCCGCGCTGGACGAGGGCGCGCGCTTCGCACTGGCCGCCTTCGGCGGCGGCACGCCCACCTATCTGACGGCCGGCGAGCTGGAGCGGCTGTGCGACATCGCCGAGCGGCGGATGGGCGCCGACCTGCGGGCGATACCGCTCTCGGTGGAGGCCTCCCCCGCCACCGCGACCGCCGACCGGCTGGAGGTCCTGGCCGCCCGGGGCGCCACCCGGCTGAGCCTGGGCGTGCAGTCCTTCGTCGACGCCGAGGCCCGCTCCGCCGTGCGCCCGCAGAAGCGGGCCGAGGTGGAGGCCGCCCTCGACCGGATCCGTGCCGCCGGGTTCCCGGTGCTCAACATCGACCTCATCTACGGCATCGACGGCCAGTCCGAGGCCAGTTGGCTGCACTCGCTGGACGCCGCGCTCGCCTGGCAGCCCGAGGAGCTGTACCTCTACCCGCTCTACGTGCGCCCGCTCACCGGCCTCGCCCGGCGCGGCGAGCAGGAGAGCCAGTCCGCCTGGGACACCCGCCGGCTCGCGCTCTACCGCACCGGCCGCGACCACCTGCTGGCCCACGGCTACCAGCAGGTGTCGATGCGGATGTTCCGCCGCGCCGCTTCCCCGCAGGCCGGGGCGAGCGAGTACGCCTGCCAGACGGACGGCATGGTCGGCCTGGGCTGCGGCGCCCGCTCCTACACCTCGCGGCTGCACTACTCCTTCGACTACGCGGTGAACGCCACCGAGGTGCGCGGAATCATCGACGGCTTCGTCGCCACCGAGGACTTCCACCACGCCGAGGTGGGGCACCGGATGAGCGGCTGGGAGCCGCGCCGGCGGCACCTGGTGCAGTCGCTGCTCCAGGCCGAGGGCATGCCGCTGGCCGACTACCGGGCCCGCTTCGGCAGCACACCGGCCGCCGACTTCCCGACGGAGCTGGCCGAGTTCACCGCGCGCGGCTGGCTCGCCGATGACCAGGACCGCCTGGTGCTCAGCCCGGAGGGCCTCGCGCACTCGGACGCGGCCGGGCCGATGCTGTTCTCGCCCGAGGTCCGGTCCCTGATGACGGCGTACGAGGCGAAATGACCTTCCTCGGCCTGCCGTCCACCACCCCGCCCGCCCCGCGCACACCGACCGCCGAGAGCGCACCGACCGGCGCGACCGCCGCGACCGCCGCGACCGCCGCGACCGACCGTGGGCGCGACCTCACCCTGCTCTACCGTGGCCCACTCGCCTCCTGCGACTACGACTGCCCCTACTGCCCGTTCGCCAAGCGCCGCGACACACCCGACCAACTGCGCGCCGACCGCGCGGCCTTGGAGCGGTTCACCGACTGGGCGGCCGGCCGGGCGGGCAGCGGCGACACCCTCGCCCTGCTGTTCACGCCCTGGGGCGAGGGCCTGGTGCGGTCCTGGTACCGGCGGGCGCTGGTCGAGCTGAGCCAGCTCCCGCACGTACGCCGGGTGGCGATCCAGACCAACCTCAGCTGCCGGACCGACTGGCTCGCCGAGGCCGATCCCGACACCCTCGCGCTCTGGGTGACGTACCACCCCGGCCAGGTCACCCGGGAGCGCTTCCTCGCCAAGTGCCGGGAGCTGGACGCCCTGGGCGTGCGCTACAGCGTCGGCGTGGTCGGCCAGCCCGAGCACCTGGCCGAGGCCCGCCGACTGCGCGCCGAGCTCGCCGCAGGCGTCTACCTCTGGGTCAACGCCGCCGAGGGCCGCACCTATACCGACGCCGAGGCCGCAGACTGGGCGGCCGTCGACCCGCACTTCGGCTACAGCCGGCACGCCCACCCCAGCGCCGACCACCCCTGCCGCACCGGCGAGTCCGTGCTCTCCGTGGACGGCGACGGCACCGTCCGCCGCTGCCACTTCGTCCGGGACGTTCTCGGCAACCTGTACGACGGCTCCTACCGCACCCAACTGCGGGCGCGCGGCTGCCCGTTGCCGGTCTGCGACTGCCACATCGGCTACGTCCACCTGGAGACCCTGCCGCTGTACGAGCTGTTCGGCGCCGGCGTGCTGGAGCGGGTGCCACACGGCTGGCCGCAGCGCGGGTGAGACCGGGCGGCGGGACGCGGCAACCCTATTGCCGGACGGGGCCGCCACCCGTGAAAGCACACGAACGACCGTGCCGGACCCTCCGCGCCCCGCTCGTCCCGCTCGACCGCACCTCTCCGAGCGCGGCAACACCCGGCAATCTCCCGCACACGCCCCGCCGCCGCCCACCGCCCCCGTAGGCACCCGCCCGCCAACGTCCCTAGCCTGGAAGCAGGAGGAGGCGAAGCACCATGCTTGGAGACGCACCACTGCAGGCCGTCATTCCCGCCGCCGACCTCGCCCGCGCGAGGAGTTTCTACACCGACACCCTCGGCCTCAAGCTCGCCGAGGAGACCGACGAGGAACTGGTCTGCGACTGCGGCGGCACCCAGTTCACGATCTACCACACCCCCAGCGGCGGACAGGCCGCCCACACCCTCGCCAGCTTCAAGGTCGCCGACCTCGACGGCGCGATGTCCGCCCTGCGTGAGCGCGGCATCACGTTCGAGGAGTACGACTTCCCCGGGCTGAAGACCGTCAACGGCATCGCCGAACGCGACAACCTGCGCGCCGCCTGGTTCAAGGACAGCGAGGGCAACATCCTCTGCCTGGCCCAGTCCGTCAGCCAGTAGCACGATCCCCCCCGGCCCCGCCCTCGGCTCAACCCGCGGCCCCGCCCGTTCACCACGAGCAGACGGGGCGGCGGCCGAGATGACCGGACGGGAGGCTCAGCGCATGCCCTCGTGCCGGGGAACCCCGTGCCGCAGCCGATGCTCCGCGAGGCGCTTCCGGTCGACGACGTGATCCGGCGTCTCCCGCAGCCGGCCCAGCACGGAGCTGTCGTCGCGGCTCACCACCGTGAGGTCGTCATTGACGATCAGCATGCCGAAGTCGAACAGCACGTGGTGGTTGGCACACAGGCAGAGAACGTTGTCGACGGTGTCCGATCCGTTGTGCGGGCTCCCCAGGGGCGTGATGTGTGCGGCCTCGGCGTAGGCGCCGCCCGGGACCGCCATGCGGACGCCGCACACCTGACAGGTGTAGTCGTGCGCACGTTTCACGTGGGTGGCGATCGCGGTGTTCCGGACGACTCGCTCGATCGATGTCGCGGATCGGACCGGCCCCGCCTCCCGACCGTCCTCACCCGTCGGAGCCGTCACCCGATCCGCCACGCGGTCCGTCACCGATGCCGCTACCGGAGCCGTCACCCGATCCGATACCCGGGCGACTGCCGCAGCCTGTTCGGCCGGGGGAAGGGCGACCAGGCGGAACCGCCACACGAGGAAGCCGCCGGAGGAGGTCTCGGACCAGAGGTCCTCGACCCGGAAGAGCCCGTCGTAGCGGTAGAAGGAGCGGGTCGCGGTGGCGACCCCCCTGACCACGCGAACCGGGGCCCCGGTCGCCGCGCTCGTCGCCAGGGCCGCGTTGCCGCGCGTCAGCTGCTGGTTCCGGGCCGGCTGCCCCGCCTGCGGGCTCCGCCCGCCCTCCCCGGTGTAGAGGATCACGTCACCGAGATCCTCGTCCTCCTCGTACCCACCGGAGACCACGATCGATTCCGCGCCGAGTTCTCGCAGACCGCAGATACCGGCCTGGAGCGGCCGGTGCACGCCGGCGAGCGAGAGCGCCCGCCGGTTGTCGAACTCCTGGCCCAGTCGTACGCCCGGCACCGGCCCGATGCCGTCGGGGAACGGGCCGAACTCGACGGGCGCCTGCCCTTTCGGGAGGGCCGTGGCCAGTTCCCTGACCCTCGCCCGCTCCTCCTGCCGCGCCGTCTGGGCGCGGAAGAGCACTTCCCCGATGAAGGTGTCCCGGGTGGCCGCCAGCCAGGCGCTGTCATCGGCGCGCAGCGTGGACAGCCCGTCGAAGAGTTCGCGAAGCCGCGACTCCGTCGGAATGGTCCGTCCGTCCAGGTAGGAGTCGAGGGTTCGCGCGCTCAGGTCGCAGTGGCGCGCCACCCGTTCGGTCGACGGGTCGCCGACCTTGTTCCACAGTCCGCGCAGTGCGCGGGTGAAGTCCTCCTCCTCGGGCGTGCGGCCTGCTGTCGCCGTGCCCTGCCGCCGGGCCTCCTCCGCGAGGCCTTCCTCGGCGGCTCGTCGCCGGTCGTGCCACTGCCGCCGTTCGAGCTCGCTGCCGCTGCCCCACACCTCGACCATGGCGTCCAGGTTCTTGGCGCTCGGCAGGCGGGATCCGTTCAGGGCGGCGTAGACCGCCGTCCGCGAGGCGCCTAGCGCGACGACCGTCTCGACCGTGCCCCGGGACCGTTCCTTGAGTTCGCGGAGCTCGCGGGCGAAGGAGACCAGCGGGCCCGTTCCACTCAGCGGGAGCCTGCGCGCCATATCCCCACCGTGAGATTCCTCACAGTTCCTCTCCCATTTCCTGTGATGTGGGTCACATCGCCGACGTCGGCATGCCTCCGACCTGGACCAACATCAACTTTCTCAAGTCCCGCGATGTTTTCTGCGGTTTTTCGGCCTTCCACGGCTCTGTCATCGTATCCACTGTCGGTACGAGCCGTACGCCCCACAACGGAGCGACGGCTCCCTGCGTCAACAGGAAGCCGTCATCACTCGTAGCCCCATCAACACCCGGAGAACTACATGCACGAGGGTACGGGGATTCCCGCGTCGGGCGGAAGCGCCCAGGCCACGGGCACCGCACCGCCCGCACCGGGCCCCCGCTGGCTCGCTCCGGCCGGAGTCGCCGCGACCGGCGCCGGCCCGGTCGCGGCCGGGTTCCAGAGCAACAACACCATCGCGATCATCTCGGCGGCCCCGAGCCTCGTCGTGGTGCTGCTGTTCTTCTTCGGGGTCGTCTGCCCGGCGGTCTGGTCGCGCAAGGCCCAGCGCAAGAAGGCGGCCCTCAACGTACTCAACACCCTCATCGGACGGAACCCCACGAGCCTCACGAGCCCGCCGCCCCGACGGTAGACCCACGACCACACCACACCCGCTACCCGGCCCCGATCCCCGCGCCGGGCCCCGACCCCCACCCCAGACGCCCGACGCCGCCCACCCGCCAGCCTGCGGACGGACACCTCCGGTGGCGGGGCGGGCCGGGCTGGCCTTGACTGGGGCGGATCGTTGCCCTGCTGCGGGAGGACCGAGAGATGAGGTCGGTGAGGGAGGCCGCCGGCCGTTGGGGGGAGCGGCTGGCCAGGGGGCGCGGGCGGTGGGAGCGAGCGCGGGCCGAGGCCGAGCGGCGCTTCCCCGTGATCACCGAGCTGACGGCCCGGCTGCTCTCCCCCGGACTGCTGGACGCCGCCACCCGGATGGCCTCCCAGATCTTCCTGACCTCCGTACCGCTGCTGTTCGCAGTGGCCGCGTTCGCCCCGGCCGATGTGCGGGACCAGCTGGTGGCCTCGCTCCGCGCGCTGTTCGGCGTCTCCGGCGCCTCGGATCAGGAGCTGCGCCAGGCGCTGTACGGCAACGGGGACCTGCGGGGCACCACCGGAATCATCGGCGTGCTGATGGCACTGCTGTCGGGGACCAGTTGCAGCCGCGCGGTGGCCCGGGTCTGCGAGCATGCCTGGCGGCTGCCGAAGGCCGGGACCCGGGCGGCGGCCTGGCGGTGGCTGCTGTGGATCGTGGCCTGGCTGACGGTGCTGGTCTTCCAGGGCTCGCTGCGGGACGGCTTCGGCGTCGGCTTCTGGCTGGGCCTGCCGCTCACCTTCGCAACGTCCTTCGTGGTCTGGTGGTGGACCACCCACCTGTTGTTGAGCGCCCGAGTCGGCTGGCTGCCGCTGCTGCCCGGCGCGCTGCTGACGGCCGCCGCGGCCACCGCGATGTCGCTGACCGCCCCGGTCTACATGCCGGGCGCGCTGAACCGCAGTCTGGCCCAGTACGGTTCGCTGGGGCTGGTGCTGATACTGCTGTCCTGGCTGATCGCGCTCTGCGCCGCCGTCACCTTCTCCGTCACGGCGGGGGCGGTGCTGGCCCAGGAGCCCCCGCTGAACATCTACCTGGGCGCGCCCGCCCCGGGCCCCCCGCGCACCCGCTGATCCGTCGGCGCCGCCACCACCACGGCGCAGCCACCACCGTCCCCGCCACCATCACCGCAGCCGCAGCCGCCCTCGGACGAGCCGGCCCGTGGCAACCGGGTCCCAGGAGCCCGGGCGGTCCCGGGTCAGCGGGTAGCAGGCCAGGCCGATCAGCACGGCACTGAAGTGGCCGATGCTGGTGTAGTCCCGGCTCTGCGCGACGCCCAGGCCGTAGAAGACCAGCACACCGGCCACGTACAGGTACCGCCAGGGCCGCACGATCAGATAGGTGAGCACCGCGACCACCCCGGCGAGCGCGTAGCTGACGCCGTAGTCGAGGGTGTAGACGGCCCTCGGCGGGGCGATGCCGCGGTGGATCGCCCACCCGAGCAGGCCCTCGCTGAGGTAGGTCGCGCCGACGTGCGCGATCATCGCCACCGAGATCCAGCGCAGGGTACCGAGCCAGCGTTCGGCGGGCACGTGGAAGAGGTTGTAGAGCAGGAAGTAGCTCAGCCACCCGCCGCCCGCGATCCACAGCGCGCTGGTGATCAGCACGCGCACCGGTGAGACCTGGAGGTGGTGCAGGTTGGTCGAGCGCCGTTCCAGGATCCGGTCGGCGGTCGCGGTGTCGACGTGGCGGATCACCTGCGTGGTGGCGAGCAGGATCGCCAGCCACACGTAGGTGCCCGGGGCCCCGCGGACGTAGGTCCAGACCGCGTGCGCGAGGCGTGCCCACCAGGGGCGCCGGTGTCCGGGCGCATTGGTGGTGCCACCGGTCATCGGCGCCTCCTCGACGGTTCCCTTCACCCTCACCCGGGGCGCCTCCGGGCGCGTCGACGCGGTGCGCCCTTCGGGTGACCGGGTCTCGCGGACGCGATCCCACGTCCCCCACGTCCCCCACGCCCTGGACCCGGCGCTGGCCGCCGTGGTGGTCCGCGCGCTGAACGCCGACCCGGCCGGGCGCCCGGTGGACGGCGCGGCGCTGCTGGAGCTGCTGACGGCCGCTCCGGTCCCGGGCGGCCCGGCGCCGAACGCGAGTTCGGTCGGCGAGGAGATCACCCGGGGCTGGCGTACGCTGGCGCTCTGACCGCCCGGAACGGGCCGCCGGGGGCCGCCGGGCGGCACCACCGGGACCGCACAGCGAGGGCGACGGGCACGATGAGCGAGCGCGGCACGACGACCGCACCTGCAGGTATCGACGCCGGCCCCGGCGCGCGGCACCCGGCGCTGCACGTGGCGGACCGACTGCGGCTGACCACGGTGTACGTGCTGCTGCTGACCGCGACGGCCTGCTGGCTGGCCGGCCAGAGCCACGGCGCCCGGGCCCGGTTCGTCCGGCACAACAGCAGCAACGTCCACCACATGGAGGTCGGCAAGTGGTGGACGATGTTCACCAGCGGGCTGGTGGTCGACGGGGTGCCCGCCTGGGCGGGCATCGCGGCGGTGGCCGTGGTGCTGGGCCTGGCCGAGTGGCGCTGGGGCCCGGCCCGGGCCGGCGCGGTCTTCGTCTTCGGGCACCTGGGCGCCACCCTGCTCACCGAGGGCGCCATGTGGGTGATGCTCACCGCCCGAATCCCGGGGGCGCTGTCCCGGGCGCGTGACGTCGGGATCAGCTATGGGCTGGTCGGCACCGCCGGCTGCCTGCTGGCCCTGGGCCCGGCTCCGCTGCGCCGGTTCGGGCTGCCCGCGCTCGGGCTGGGGCTGGCCGTGACCTGGGCACTGGACCAGCAACTGGCCGACGCCGGGCACCTGGTGGCGCTCGGCCTCGGCGCGCTGGCCGCCCGGACGCCCTGGCTGCGCAGCCGGGCGCGGGCCCGGGCCCGGGTGCCGGTCTCCGCCACGCGCTGACGGCCCTCCGCCGTTCCTCCGGCGTTCCTCCCGACGTTCCTCCCCGGGGTCTTGCGATCACCCCCACCCCGAGTAATGCTGATTACATGATTACAACCTCGCCCGAAGAGCTCCGGGGGTGGTTCACCGGCCGCCTCCCCGCCGACCTGTTCACCGATCTCGTCGAGATCACCGCGGACCGCGAAGAGATCACCGTCGTCGGCCGCATCACCGAACCCGTCCTCGACCAAGCAGCATCGGACGCCGAGCGCGAAGCGGCGCTCGAGGGCCGGATCGCCGAGTTCCGCGACCGGACCAGGGACGCCCGGATCGCCGTCGCCCGGGAGGCCGAGCGCCGTTACGGCCGCAAGGTCTCCTGGGGCGCCGAGTGCGGCGACCTGAGGGGCATGTTCACCACCGTCTCCGCCCCCGTCATGACCCGGCTGCGCCAGCCCGAACGGCAGGTGCTCGACACCCTGGTGGAGGCGGGCGTCGCCCGCAGCCGCAGCGAGGCGCTCGCCTGGTGTGTCCGCCTGGTGCAGCGCCACTCCGACACCTGGCTCACCGAACTGCGCGAGTCGCTGGAGAACGTCCGCCGCCTGCGCGCCCAGGGACCGGACGCCGACAGCGCCTCCTGACCCCCGCCCCGACATCCGACCTCCCAACGCGCCTGGGAGAAAGCCGGGTTGAGGTACGGCGACCACCGATCGGCCACGGCCGGGGGCGGCAACAGGAGCGGCCGCCCCTCGCCGAGCCGATCGTATGCTCTTGCGGTACTCTGCAAACCTATGCCAGAGTGCGGGCATCGGATACGCCGAATCCCCTCACACGTCGCTAAGTCAGGAGCCCGCGCCTCGCGGGTCAAGGGTGCATGCATGTCGAAGGTCTTGAGCAAGCTGCCGGTCGGTGAACGGATCGGCATCGCATTCTCCGGTGGATTGGACACCTCCGTCGCCGTCGCGTGGATGCGCGAGCACGGCGCCGTCCCCTACGCCTACACGGCCGACATCGGCCAGTACGACGAGCCGAACCTCGCCGACGTCCCGGCCCGCGGCCGCGCCTACGGCGCCGAGCAGGCCCGGCTGGTCGACTGCCGGGCGGCGCTGGTCGAGGAGGGCCTGGCCGCCCTCGCCTGCGGCGCCTTCCACATCCGCTCCGCCGGGCAGACGTACTTCAACACCACCCCGCTCGGCCGCGCCGTGACCGGCACCCTGCTGGTCCGCGCGATGCGCGAGGACGAGGTCTCCATCTGGGGCGACGGCTCCACCTACAAGGGCAACGACATCGAGCGGTTCTACCGCTACGGCCTGCTCGCCAACCCCAGCCTGCGGATCTACAAGCCGTGGCTGGACCAGCGGTTCGTCACCGAGCTCGGCGGCCGCAAGGAGATGTCCGCCTGGCTCTCCGAGCGCGACCTGCCGTACCGCGACTCCGCCGAGAAGGCCTACTCCACCGACGCCAACATCTGGGGCGCCACCCACGAGGCCAAGCGGCTGGAGTACCTGGACACCTCGATGGAGATCGTCAGCCCGATCATGGGCGTGGCCTTCTGGGACCCGGCGGTCGAGATCCAGACCGAGGACGTGACGATCGAGTTCGAGTTCGGCCGTCCGGTCCGCATCAACGGCCGGGCGTTCGCCGATGCCGTCGAGCTGGTGCACGAGGCCAACCGGATCGGCGGGCGCCACGGCCTGGGCATGTCGGACCAGATCGAGAACCGCATCATCGAGGCCAAGAGCCGCGGCATCTACGAGGCCCCCGGCATGGCGCTGCTGCACACCGCCTACGAGCGGCTGCTCAACGCGATCCACAACGAGGACACTGTCGCCACCTACCACACCCAGGGCCGCCGGCTCGGGCGGCTGCTGTACGAGGGCCGCTGGTTCGACCCGCAGTCGCTGATGCTCCGCGACAGCCTGCAGCGCTGGGTCGGCCAGCCGGTCACCGGCAGCGTCACGCTGCGACTGCGCCGCGGCCAGGACTACTCGGTGCTCGACACCCAGGGCCCGAACCTCAGCTACCACCCCGAGAAGCTGTCCATGGAGCGCAGCGTCGACGCCGCGTTCGTCCCGGACGACCGCATCGGCCAGCTGACCATGCGCAACCTCGACATCGCCGACTCGCGCAGCAAGCTGGAGCAGTACGCGGTGCACGGCCAGCTGGCGCCGTGGAGCGGCCTGATCGGCGAGCTGGCGCCCGGCGGGGCGGCGCCGATCGCCGCCGCCGGCCCCGACGCCGAGGCGCTGGCGGCCAAGTCCACCGCGCTCGACAGCGCTGCGATCGAGTCGGGCAACGACTGATCCGCTGCCGTGACCACGTCCGAGGGCCGCCGCACCGCACCGGTGCGGCGGCCCTCGGCGGTTCCGGGCGAACGACGGCCGTTCCGCGCCTGAGCCCTCCGGACCCCCACCCGCACAGCGGCCCCGGCCGTGCATGGCGGCCCCGGGCGTAGCTGAATGGGGCAGACGTGTGCCCGGCGGAGCAGGCCCGGGCGACGGCTTCACCGGACGCCCCGGGCAGCGACTCCACCGGACGCAAACCCGGGCGGCGGCCCCGCCGGGCGAGACCGGGCGACGGCGAGGAGGCGGGAGCGGGATGGGCGAGGCGGTCGGTTCGATGCTGGCGTCGGCGGTGGGCCTCGCGATCAGCCCGCCGGCGCTGGTCGCGGTGGTCCTGATGCTGGCCGCACCGCGCGGGCGGACCATCGGGCTCGCCTTCGCGGCCGGCTGGGCGGTCGGCCTGGCGGCGGTGGTGGCGGTCGTGGTGGCGGCGGGCAGCGCACTGGGTTCGGGTGGCGGCCGGCCGGCCTGGCTGTACTGGCTGGAGCTCGCGCTGGGCGTCCTGTTCGTCCTGATGACCGGGAAGCAGTGGCGCGACCGGCCCCGCGCGGGGCACGTCACCGCGCCGCCGAGGTGGATGCGGGAGGTGGGCCGCTTCAGCGCGGGCCGGTCGGCCGGTCTCGCGGTGGCCCTGGTCACGACCGGCCCGAAGAACCTGGCACTGGCCGTCGGCGGCGCGGCCTCGATCGCCGCCAGTACGGCCGGGGTCGGGGGCACGGTGGTGGCCGCCGCGCTGATGGTGCTGATCGGCTCGCTGTGCACGCTGCTTCCGCTCGGGGTCCACCTGCTCCGCGGGGACCGCTCGGCGCGGACCCTCGGGGAGTGGAAGGCCTGGCTGGCCACCCACAGCACAGCGATCACGACCACCGTGCTGGCCGTGATCGGGGCCGAGTACGTCGGCGACGCCATCACGGGGCTCGCGTGAGCCCGCGGGCGGCGGCCGCCCCGCTGCCACCACCACCCACCAGCGCCCCACTGCCCCACCGCCAGGCTCACCGGATGCGCACCACCCCTCTCCCCCGCACCGACCGCAGGCCCAGCCGTCCGCCATCCGCCCCCGGGCGCACCGCCAGCACGTCCCTGAGCGTCAGCAGGATCTCGCCGTCGTAGCGCTCGGCCAGTTCCCGCGCCAGTTGCGCGGCGCCGCCCGGCCCGGCGTCCGGGGCCAGGGCGGGCAGGTGACCGGGGGCGCTGAGGTCCTCGGCCTGGGCGGCCCAGCGGGCCGCGTCCCGGGTCTCGCCCTCGGCCGCGTAGTGGACGGCCAGGCAGTGCACGGCCAGCCGGTCGCCGTACTGCGTCGCGATCCGCCACCAGAAGACGCCGTCCGCGGTGCGGCCCATCCCGTAGAGCAGGCAGCCGAGGGTGCGGAAGGCCGTCTTCTCGGCGAGTTCGAGGTCCAGCGCCAGTTCGGCCGGGTCCACCGCGCCCGCCACGGTGGCGCACAGGTGCCGCAGGTCGCGTCGGAGCTCGGTCCGGCCGCCGGCCCACGGGGGCTCGCCGAAGGCGTGCGGTGGCCGGGCGTTCGCGGGCGGGCGGGCCGGGCGTTCGCGGGCGGGCGGCGCGGGCCGGCGGGCGGCGGCGAGCCGCTCGGCCAGCCGACGGGTGAAGGCGGCCGGGTCGTGGTCGCGGAACTCGCGTTCCAGCAGGGCGGCGTCCGCCCGCAGCAGTTCGGTGACCTTCACGGCGCCTGCCCGTCGTCCGGCTGCTCCAGCAGGTACTCCAGGTGGCGCCGCCCGAGGCTGTAGTAGGTGCGAGCGGTGGTGTGCGCGATGCCGAGGCTGCGGCCGATGTCCGGGTAGGACAGGCCCGCCTGGCGCAGCCGGACGACGTCGGCCTGGACCGGGGCGGCGCGCGCGAGCTCCTCCATCGCCCAGTCCAGCGCGTCGAGTTCGGCGAGCTGGTCCAGTTCGTCCTGGCTGGTGTCGGGCCGGCGCTGCGCGATGACGCGCAGCCGTTTGCGTTCGGCACGGCGGCGCTCGCGCAGGAGGTCCACCACCGCATCCTTGACGATCTTGAAGGCGAAGGCCTGCGGGTCGGCGCTGGCCAGGGCGCGGCGCCAGTTCTTGTAGAGCGTGGCGCCCGCGTTCTGGACGGCGTCCTGCGCGTCCTCGCGATGTCGCAGGCGCTGCTGGGCGTACCGGAGGTAGCCCGGGTGCTCGCGGGTGAAGAAGGCCTCGAAGTCGGCCGGCAGCGCGCCGAGCGGGTCCGCCCGCAGGTCCCGCTTCTCGCCCGGCCCGGGGGTGTTCAGCACACGCGCCCCCCTTTCGTGGGTCAGCTGGCCGGCCCACCGGGTGGCACGCCGACGGCCCCTGGGGGCTCGTGGTGTAACCGTCCGGGCGGCCCGGGTTGTTGACCGGATCGGGCGGACAATTGGCGACCGTTTCCGTTCACTTTCGAAAACCGGCGCTGACCTGCCGATTCGGCCCCGACAGGAGCCCGGGACCCAGACGCACGTGACCCACGTCACAGGCCGCGGACCGCCCGACTTGACAGGGCGGATGCCGCGACTACGGCGCCGGCTCCACCACCGCCGAGTCCAGCGCGGCGGTCACCCGCTCCAGCAGTACGCGTAGCGCGGCCAGGTCCTCGACCGGCAGCCCGGTCGCGTCGAACAGCCGGCGCGGCACCTGGCCGGCCCGCTCGCGCAGGGCGGAGCCCTCGGTGGTGAGGCTGACGGTGACCGACCGCTCGTCCTCCGGACTGCGCTCGCGCCGCACCAGCCCGGCCGCCTCCAGCCGCTTGAGCAGCGGGGAGAGCGTGCCGGAGTCGAGCCGCAGGCGCTCGCCGATCCGCTTGACGGGCAGGTCGCCGTCCTCCCAGAGCACGAGCAGGACGAGGTACTGGGGGTAGGTGAGCCCGAGGTCGCGGAGCAGCACCCGGTAGACGCCGCCGAAGGCGCGGGAGGCCGCGTTCAGCGAGAAGCAGATCTGCTGGTCGAGGCGGAGCAGTTCCTCGTCCGCCATGCCGGGGAGCGTGGTCATGGCTCCATGGTACCGATCACCCTCACGCCATTCAGTTGTGCGCAATTGAATTGCGTGCTCTACTTATCTCCAGAGGGCGGCCCGGGCGGCCGCCGGAACACACGAAGGGAACCGACCATGGACGCGCTCTACACCGCAGCCGCCACCGCCAACGGCCGGGAGGGCCGCGCCGTCAGCTCCGACGGGCAGCTGGACCTCGCGCTCGCGATGCCGCCCGCGCTCGGCGGCAGCGGCCAGGGCACCAACCCCGAGCAGCTGTTCGCGGCCGGCTACGCGGCCTGCTTCGCCAGCGCCCTCGGCCTGGTCGGCCGCCAGGCGCGGGTCGACACCAGCGAGGTCTCGGTCACCGCCGAGGTGTCCATCGGCAAGGACGGCGCCGGCTTCGGCCTGGCCGTCGTGCTGCGCGTCGAACTGCCCGAGGCACTCGCGGACGGGACCGGCGAGCAGCTGGTCAAGCAGGCGCACGAGGTCTGCCCGTACTCGCGCGCCACCCGCGGCAACATCCCGGTCGAGCTGGTCGTCGAATAGACCCAGCAGGCCACGCACGCCGAGTAGACCGCGCAGGCCGAACGGGCTGCGCAAACGCCGGCCAGGCCGCCACCGCAGACGGGCCCGCCACACGCACCACCGTGTGGCGGGCCCGCGTGCGCCCCGGCTCAGCCGTCACCCGGCCCGTTCACCGAGCGCAGCGTGTCGAGCCTGTGCCGGTACTCCTCGGTGTCGATCTCGCCACGCGCGAACCGCTCCGCGAGCAGTTGCTCGGGCGTCGGCCCGGCCACCGCGCCGTGCGGTGCGCCCCACCCCGGCCCCGCCGCACCCGAAGCCGCTGAGCCCGAACCCGGACCCGCCGGGCCGTACGGCAGCGGTCGACGCGACCGCGACACGTACCGGAACAGGGCGATGGCGGCGAGCACCAACACCAGCAGGACCAGCAGCGTCAAGACCGCCATCACACCGATGCCCCAGCCACCCAGGACGTGGCCGTGTCCGTGCCAGTACCGCATGGGGACCTCCTCCTCCGGCCCCGCAGCCGGGGCCCGCCGAGGTGACCAGCGCCTCACCACCATCGTGCGCCCGCACCGGGCCGAAGCGCCCTGAAGAAAGCCTGAGAAAACGTTCCGGCGCTCAGCGCCCGGCCCACCGGGGTAGCGTTGCCGCCCATGAACCACCACCCACCGGCCGACGACCGCTCGCCCGAGCAGCTCGTCGCGGCCGGGGTGCTGCGGCGCCACGGGGACCACCGCCCCCACCGCGCGCTCGGCCACTCCCCGATCAGCTACGTCTCCACCGCGCTCTGGGCCGAACTCACCGCGCTCGCCATCGCACCGCCCGCGGCCGAAGCGACCGCCACCGCCCTGCTGCACGCCATCGCCGCGCGCGCCGTGGACGCGGCCCTGGCCCCCGGCAACGAACGCGCCCCGCGCGACGACCTGTACGTGGCCCACCCCGCGCACATCGGCGCGCACCGCCGGACGATCTGGTTCCAGCGTTCCGGCCCGCGCGGCCCGGTCACCGCCACCTTCGCCCCGTGAGGCGGGACGCTCAGCGCTCGACCCGAAGGCTGTGGCAGACCCAGCTGAGCCGGTCCGGCCCCTGCAGCGGCGGCCGGTCGTGGTACGTGCCGTCCGCGACCGACAGGTTGACGATCAGGTACGCCTGCCAGCCGGGACCGACCCCGTGCAGGTCCGCGTAGACCAGCTCGTCCTCGACGTACCAGTCCACCGAGTTCGCGCCGAGCACGACCCGCAGGTCGAAGGTCGACCCGGGCGCGATCCCCGAGCCGGCGCCGTGCCAGTACCGGTACCCGCCCCGAACGTGGTTGGAGAACTCCAACAGGTCAGGGTGGTCGGGGTGGTACTCGAAGAGGTCGACCTCGTTGCCGCCGTCCCGCCAGGTCCAGACGGCCGGCCAGGCCCCCAGCCCGACGGGCAGCGTGATGCGTGCCGACAGCTGGTCGCCGGTGCGGGCCTGGAAGCCGTCCGGACTGCCCTCGGTGGTGAGCAGGTTGCACGTCCAGAGCCCGCCGACGAGCCGCCGGGTGGCGCTGAACACACCACCCGGGCAGTAGCCGCGGCCGAGGTAGTCGAGCTTGTGGTCGCTCCGGTTGGTCGGCCCCATCCGGGGGTAGGCACTGCTGCGCCCGGCAGTCCACTGTCTGGTCGAAGTGAAGTCCGCGTCGAACACGACCGCCACGGCCGCCTCCCCTGTGCTCCGCCGCCCCGGCGGTTCGACCCGCCGGGCACACAGGGTGAGTTACCCGATACGCTCCGCAGTATGCGAAGCGACCCGTCCGGGCCGGGGCGGCGCACAGCGGTCGGATCGCAGGATCGACGGATCAGCTCACCGGAGCGGCCGCCCCGCCCGCACCGAGCCGGTCGGTGACCGAGACCACGCCGTCCACCGATCGGCACAGGTTGAGCACGATCGGGACCAGGTGCGGCTCGGGCACCGTACCGCTGAGCACCACCCGGCCCTGATCGACCTCGACGCCGATCTCCGCCGGACTCACCCCGTCGATCCGGCCGAGCACCTCCTCGACGATCTCCCGCCGGATCACCACGTCCTCGCGCAGGAACACCCGCAGCAGGTCCCCGCGGCTGACCATGCCGATCACCCGTCCGTCCTCGTCCAGCACCGGCAGCCGCTTCAGCCCGTGCCGGCTCATCAGCCGGGCCGCCGCGACCACGCTGGTCCCGGGGGTCGTGCAGACCGGCTGCCCGGTCATCAGGTCGGCCGCGGTCACGGCACCGCCCGGGCCGGCCGGCACCGCCTCGGGGGCGGGCAGCAGCGCGCCCGGATCCTCCTGCGCGGCCAGCGTGCGCAGCAGGTCGGCCTCGGAGACGATCCCGAGCGGCCGCCCCTCCGCGTCCACCACCGGCACCCCGGTGATGTCGTACTCGGTCAGCAGCGCGACGATCTCCCGGAAGCCGGTCTCGGGCGCGACCCGGACCACGGGGCTGGTCATCACTGATTCGACGGTGGCATGCCGCACGCCGGTTCACCTCGTCCACGACACTCTTGCGGCCGGGCGCGGATCGTCCCGGCCGGTACCGGCAGCATCGCGCCCGGCGGCACGGGCCGCCAGGGGCCAAGGGGCTGAACGGGCGGGACCTTGGGCCCGCCTGCCGAACGCGGATCCGACACCGTGCCGAACCGCCGCCCGCCCGCCGCCTCGCCGAAACCAGCAACGCACCGACCCGGCGACCCGGCGACCCGGACGGCGCAACCATCACATGATCGACTCGTTGGACCGTCCACCACGACAGCACGCACGGCATCCGGGGAGGGCCCGTTGGCAGGACGGACGGTGGGCGCGGCATCGCCGGCGCAGGGCGCCGCGGCGCGCCCGGTGGCCCAGGCCGAGGCGGCGTTGGTGCGCCACTACCGCAGGCTGGCCCGGCTGGCGTACCTCGCGCTGCCCGCCGACCGGGACCGGCACAGCCGGGTGCTGGCCGCGCACGCGACCGTCCAGCGCGCCCTGCCCTCCCGCTGGACCCGCCCGGCCGGTCCGCCGGCGGCGGACGAGGACCCGGTGTACGCCGCACTGCGCCTGCGGGTGCTGCGCGCAGCGCTGCGGCGGCACCCCGCGCGGCGGCTGCCCGCTCCCCGGATCTGGGGACTGCGGCTGTTCACCCCGCACGGCGGCGAGGAGGACGCGGCGCTGGACCGCGCGCTCGCGGCGCTCGACGCCCCCGCCCGGGCGGCCTTCGCCCTGCGCGCGGTGGAGGGGCTGACGCCGGAGCAGGCGGCCGGGGTGTTGCGACAGGCCGGGGTCGAGCGCCCCCAGGAGGCCGTCGCGGCGGCGGCCGGTGTGACCGCCGGGGCGGACCCGGAGCCGCCCGCCTTCGACCCGTGCGCGGTGCGGGTCCAGCCCACCGACCTGCTGCGCCGCCGCCGGACGTGGAGCGCCGTGCTGCTGGTCGGCCTGCTCGGACTCAGCACGACGGCGGCCGTGGTGGCCGACTCCGGCCCGGCCGCGCCTGCGGCCCGCCCCGCACCCGCCCCGTCCGGCACCGCGGCCGACCCGGCCCGCCTGACCCGGGTCGAGCCGGACCGGTGGCAGCACACCGCACGGGTCGACTTCACCGCCTGGCCCGCCCGCGGCGACCGCCGCGACGACGGCGCGTTGCTCGGCCGCGCCCTGGCCGCCTGGGAGCGGCCCGGCCCACCGACGCGCGCCGAGCCGGGCGTGGACGCCACGCCTCCCGTCGCCCCGCCGGCCCTCCTGTTCGCCGGGACGGTCGACGGCGCCGCCGTGGTGGTGCTGTTCGACGGTCGGCGGCTCGCCCGCTACACCGACGGGCGCGACGGCGGCCTGGACCTCGCCCGGGCCGACGACTCGGACGTGACCACGGCGGGCGCGGTGGTGCTGCGCCGCCAGGGCACCGCCGTGCGCTATCTGCTGGCCCCCTGGGTGGACGCCGCCGAGACCCGCCGGATCGACCAACCCGACTCCCCCGCACGGCCGTTGGACCACCCTGGCGGGGTCACGGCGGCGGTCCCGGGCGGCGGGCTCGCGGACTGCCACGGCGCCACGGTGCTCCAGCTGCACTCCTCCCCCGCCATCGCCGAGAGGCACGCCTTCCTGCTGACCGACCTCGGCGGGCTCGTCCCCGCGCACCTCACCTACTCCCCGCCACCGGACCGCGCCCAGCAGGCCCGCGAGCCGCGCGAGGCCACCGGCCAGGACGCGCTGCTGGCCTGGGCCCGCGCGGGCTGCGCCGTCCCGGACGGCACGCCGGGCGTCAAGCAGCTCAACCTGTGGGCCTTCGCGGTGCAGCCGCTGCCGCAGAACGCGGGCTCGGCGTCCTGGGTCTGCCTGCGCGCCGACCGCTGGACCGGCGAGGGCAGCGCCGCCACCGCCGTCCTGCTGCCGACCGCCCGCGGCCCGCAACGCACCGGCGGCGGCCCGGGGCGGGCGTGCAGCCGGTTCGAGCAGGACGTCGTCGGCTGGGCCTGGTGGCGCTCCCCACAGGGGGCGGAGTTCCTGCTCGCGGCGGGCAGCCGGCGGGTCACCCGGCTCGCCGTCAAGGGCCCGGACTGGTCCGCCGACCGGCCCGCCCCGGACCACACGCTGGCCGTCGAGCGCCCGGCCCGGGCGGCCGTCCAGGTGGAGGCGGCCCTGGACGGCGGCGCCCGGATCAGTCCGCCGCACTGAACCGACCGGCCGACTCGCGCGCGCTCTCCAGCAGCCCGCTCTCCAGCTCGCTCTCCAGCGGCTCGCAGTCCGGCAGCCCGCCCTTCGGCAGCTCGTAGTCCGGCAGCTCGACGCTGGAGACCTGCTTCCCGAGCTCCAGCATCCGGTTCAGCACCCAGCGCCGGTTCAGCAGCCCGTTGCGCACGCGCAGGCCGGTGGCGGTGCGCGGCGCCAGGAACGGGCCGGTGCGGTCCCCGCCCTTCTGGCAGCCCTGGGCGTAGCCGCGCAGCAGTTGCTCGTACCGGGCGAAGGCGGTGCGGTGGTCGCCGCGGGCGCGGGCCAGTTCGCCGGCCAGGACGTACGCGGCCACCACAGCGGTGCCGGTGCCCATGCCGCCGATGGTGGCGCCGCAGGCCGCGTCGCCGAGCAGGGCGATCCGGCCGCTGGACCAGGTGGGGACGTCGGCGCGGCTGATCGAGTCGAAGTAGAGCTCGGGGGTGTGCCGCAGGCTCTCCAGCAGGCGCGGCACCTCCCAGCCGAGGCCCGCGAAGGCGTCCCGCACCAGGGCCTTCTGCTGCTCCGGGTCGTGGCGGTCGTAGCGCAGTTCGGGCGAGGCGAAGAGGCAGAAGGCGCCCGCGCGGGTCGGGTCGCGGTGGTCGGCGCCGATCGAGGCGAGCCGACCGGGGACGTTGAGGCCGACCGAACCGGGCGGCAGGCCGAGGTCGTTGGGGAACTGCCAGGTGGCCGCGTAGTAGCCGAGGTGGCGGACGTAGCGCTGCTCGGGGCCGAAGGCGAGCCGGCGGACGTTGGAGTGCAGCCCGTCGGCGCCGATCACCAGGTCGAACTCGCGCGCCGCGCCGTGCCGGAAGGCGGCCCGCACGCCGCTCGGGGTCTCCTCCAGGGCGGTGATGGAGTCGCCGAAGACGTACTCGGCGCGGGCGCGGCTGTGCCGGTACAGCAGCTGGGAGAGTTCGCCGCGCGGGATCTCCAGCTCGCCGCCCGCGAACTCGGCGGGCAGGTGCAGGAGTCGACGGCCGTCGGCGCCGAGGAAGGTCATCGGGCTGCCGCCGGTGTCGAGCGCGCGCAGTTCGTCGAGGACGCCCATCCGCTCCAGCACCGTCAGGTGGGTGCGGCCGCGGAAGTCGACGTTCTGGCCGCCGCCGCGCAGCGCCGGGGCGAGTTCGACGACGGTGACCTCGAAGCCGTACCGGCCGAGCCAGTGGGCCAGGGCGGGGCCGGCGATGCTCGCGCCCGAGATCAGGACCTTGGTGCTCATGGGAAACCACTCCGTCCGAGAGGATCGAGAAACTGTGTCCGGTGGATACTGTTTGCTGCTGTGTACGGTAGACGCAGTTAGGTCGGACGAGCAACCCCCAGAACGGGAGCGGAATGTGAGCGAGGCGGCGAACGACATGGTGCGGCTGCTCTGGGGCCCCCCGGCCAAGCCCACCCGCGGGCCGAAACCGGCCCTCAGCCTGGAGCGGATCGCGGCGGCGGGCGTCGAGATCGCGGACGCCGAAGGCCTGGGCGCGGTCTCGATGCAGAAGGTCGCCGGGCTGCTCGACTTCACCAAGATGTCGCTCTACCGCTACGTGCCCGGCAAGGCCGAACTCGTCGCCCTGATGGTCGAGGCCGCCGTCGGCGAGCCCCCGCAGGACCGGCACGCCCACGACTGGCGGGGCCAACTCACGGCCTGGGCGCACCATTTGACCGAGTCGTTCGGCCGCCACCCATGGCTGCTCGACGCCACCGTCGGCCCCCGGGTGATGGGCCCGAAGGAACTCACCTGGCTGGAACAGGTAGTGACCGCCCTCGACGGCCACGGACTGACCGGCCCCGAGCGGATGGACGCCGCCGTCCTGCTCGCCGGACACGTCCGCAGCATCGCCCAGCAGTCCCGCGCCGCCGGGCCCGACGGCTCCCCCGAAGCCGAACTCCTCACCGCCCTCGGCACGCTGGTGCACCAGCACGCCGACCGCTACCCCTCCCTGGCCGCCGCCATGACCGGCGAGGACGGGCGCGACCAGGCCCTGGACTTCGGCCTGGACCGCATCCTGGACGGCCTCACCGCCCTGATCACCCGCCGCACGGGCACCGCCTGACGCCTCCTGCCCTGCCTCCCGACCCGCCCCGCGCCGCCCCGCCTCCCGAGGAAATCCGATGGGCCCGCGGTCGGCCAGCCGCTAGCATCCCGGGCCATGGCGATGTTCGTGCACCTGACCACCGCGGCGAACGCGCCGCGGATCCGCCGCGCCGGGATCCGGGCCGACAGCCGGGGGCAGGGCGGCGTGCGCGGGCTGTACTGCTTCCCGGTACTGCCCTCGTACCCGCTGACCCACCAGTGGCTGCGCGAACTGGCCCGGTTCGGCACCGGGGGCTCGCTGGTCGCGGTGCACCTCCGGCTGGACGACACGCAGCAGGTGCTGGCCGGGCACTACCGGGACCGCGCGAGGGACGCCCAGCAGTGGGTGCCCGCCGCCGAGGCGGTGCGGCGGATCGCCGAACTGGCGGACCCGCGCGGCTGGGAGGTGTTCGTGCCGCGCGCGGTGGGCGCCCGCGAGGTTCACCGGATCCGCGGCGTGCCGCAGGTCTCCGGCTGGCGCTACCAGCCGAACGCCCACGGCACCCGGCCTTGCCCCTGCATGGGCTGCCAGCCCGTCGGCGGGTACGGCAGCCGTCGACTGCGCGAGCGCCACCAGCACCCGCTGGACGCCCCGCCGCCGCCCGTGCCCGTCCTGCTCGCCCGGATCGAGGCCGCCGGCGAGCCGGGCGACCCCGCCGAACTGCTCGCCGCCCTGCAGAGCTTCGGGCGCCGCCGCCGCGGCCCACTGGACCGCCTCGCCCGGCTGGCCGCCCACCCGGACCCGGCCGTGCGCGAGGAACTGGTGTGGGCCGTCGCCGGCTGGTCCACCCCGGGTGTCGCCGCCCTGCTCGACGGCCTCGCGAACGACCCGCACCCGGACGTCCGCGAGGCCGTCGAGGCAGCACTGGAGCGCTGAGGGCCGGCCGCCAGGAATCCTCGGTGAAGCTCGGGACCGAGCAGGTGCAGCCGGAGCCGTAGAAACTCCCGACGTGCCCGTTCGGCCGATCCGGGCGATCATGGGACGAACCGCGTCTCGGCGATTCGGCGCGCCGGTGTCAGTCCGGCGGCGCCCGGAAGGTGGACTGCGATGTTCCAGCTCCTGTGGATTCTGCTCATCGGCTTCGTGCTGGGCGTACTGGCCAAGCTGATCCTGCGCGGGCCGCAGTCGATCCCCTGGTGGCTGACGATGCTGCTCGGCGCCGCCGGGGCCTGGCTCGGCAACGCCGTCTCCGGATGGATCGGTGTCCGCCACACCTCGGGCATCGACTGGATCCGGCACCTTCTCCAACTCGCTTTCGCCGTCGCCCTGGTGGCCTTCGTCGCCCCGGCCTGGAGCAAGTCCCACCCGAGCCGCTGACCTGGACTGCCATTGAGCAGCAGACGGAGACGGCCGACCCGTTCGGCGGGGAGGTGCCGTCAGCCGACGTGGACGGCCGGGCGGCGGCTGCGGTCCGGTTCGGCCTCGCGCAGGACTTCGCGGGTGACGGGGGCGATCTCGCCCTGCCCGAACAGGAAGAACCGCAGGAACTGGGCGAAGGGGTTGCCCTCGGTCCACTCGAAGTAGATGTGCGGCTGCTGCCCGGTGAGGTCCCGGACCCGCAGCAGCAGGGCGGCCAGCGCGTTCGGCACGCTGGAACTCTGCAGCGTCAGCACCCGGTAGCGGTCGTGCAGCACCTCGCCGCGCACGGTCAGCTCGGCCTCGAAGTCGGACGGGTCGAGCACCGTGACCTCCACGAACACCAGGTCGTCCTCGACCGGGATGTCGTTGTCGGCGCGGATCTGGCGGATCTTGTCACGGTACTCGGCGAGGTCCCGGTTGTTCGGCTCGTTGGCGATCAGCCGTAGCGGGCGGTGCATGTAGTCCCGGACGAAGCGTTCGGCGACGACATCGAGCACCACGTCGGTGACGCGCAGTTCGAAGGCCCGCTTGAGCCGGGAGAGGAAGGAGACCAGCATGATGCCGGCGATGAAGCAGCCGCCGATCTTGACGCCGTCCGGCCGCTCGGCGATGTTCACGGCCGTGGTGTAGAGGAAGACCCCGGCGATCACGGCGAAGCCGACCGTCCTGCGGCGCTGCCCGGACTTGTGGGCGGCGATGGTGACGGCGATGGCGGCCGAGCTGATCAGCACCAGCACGCCGGTCGCGTACGCGCCGCCCTGGGCGTCCACGTTGGCGTCGAACAGCCAGGTGACCAGGAAGGCGATCAGGGTGAGGACGATCACGGTGGGGCGCACCGCGCGGGCCCAGTGCGGGGCCATGCCGTAGCGGGGCAGGTAGCGCGGCATCAGGTTGAGCAGTCCGGCCATCGCGGAGGCGCCGGCGAACCAGAGGATGGCGATCGTGGACAGGTCGTAGACGCTGCCGAAGGTGTTGCCGAGGTTCTGGTGGGCGAGGTAGGCGAGGGCCCGCCCGTTGGCCTGGCCGCCGGCCTTGAAGGCGTCCGCGGGGATCAGCAGGGTGGTGATGAGGCTGGTGGTGATCAGGAAGCAGCTCATGATCGCGGCCGCGGTGGTGAGCAGCTTGCGGGCGCCGCGGATCCGGCCGGTGGGCTTCTCCTCGGTGTCGTCCGGGTCGCCCTCGATGTGCGGCATCACGGCGACGCCGGTCTCGAAGCCGGACAGGCCGAGCGCGAGCTTCGGGAAGACGATCAGTGCGACGCCGATCATCGCGATCACGTTGCCGTGCTCGGCGGTGAGCGCGTCGGTCCAGTCGCCGACGACGTGCGGGGCTTTCAGCACGTGCCAGAGTCCGTTGGTCACCACCACGACGTTCAGCGCGAGATAGACCGCGACCAGGACGACGGCGATGCCGATCGCCTCGCTGAAGCCCTTGAGGAAGACCCCGCCGAGCAGGGCCACCATGATGAGGGTGATCGTCACCTGCTTGCCGGTCAGCGCGCTGTGCAGATGCGGGTTCTCCACCAGGTGCGCGGTCGCGTCGGCGGCCGACAGGGTGATGGTGATCATGAAGTCGGTGGCCGCGAAGCCGAGCAGCGTGAGCACGAAGAGCTTGCCCTGCCAGAACGACAGCAGCCGCTCCAGCATCGCGATCGAGCCCTGGCCGTGCGGGCTCTCCTGGGCGACCCGCCGGTAGACGGGCAGGGCGCCGAGCAGGGTGACGATCACCAGCACGATGGTCGCCAGCGGCGAGAGCAGGCCGGCGGCGAGGGCGGCGATGCCGGGCTGGTAGCCGAGCGTGGAGAAGTAGTCCAGGCCGGTCAGGCACATCACCCGCCACCAGCGCTGGCCCTTGACGTGCGGCGCCTCGGCGTGCGGGCCGGGGTGCTGCTTGGCCATGTCCGACAGGCCTTCCAGCATCCATGCCCGGAACCTCGCGCCGCGGGTCGCGGGCGTCACCCCCGGATCGGCCGAATCCGACGACACCACGTGCACCCCTGTCCACGAGTCGGCCGGCCGCGCTCGGCTCCGGCCCCCCAAAGGCCGCCGGACGGCGGGCCTGGTCAGGCTAGGGGACCGGATCGGTGCCGCCGGGGAGCAGCGCGTCCGGACACGCCAGCGGTGCCCCGGACGGCCCTCAGCGGTGGCGGGCGGCGCCCCGCCGTGCTGGTCGTCCCGGCGCGGCGGGCCGCACCTGCTGCCCGGAACGGGCGAGGATGTCCGCGCAATCGACCGATGTGTGCAGGTTTACCGAGGACGGACACCAGGGAGGCAGCGGTGGCGGAACCGAGTCGGCGGGGGATTCTGGGCCTGGGCCTGCTGGCGGCGGCCACCGCCTCCTGCGGCACCCGCCGCCCGGACCCCGCCCCGCACTCCTCGTCCGACGGACCTGCCCCGCGCCCCTCCCTCGACGACCCCGCCCCGACCACCGACGCCCAGCACGTGGACGTCCCGCCGGAGCAGTCCCTGCCCGGCGCGCCCGACTGGGAGATCACCGACCCCGGCCCCGCCGACGCCATCGAGGGCTTCGCCGACCGGGTCAGCGTGCTGCCCGGTGAGCAGTTCGGCCTGCACGTCTCCACCCCGGCCGCCGCCTTCACCGTCTCCGCCTACCGCACCGGCTGGTACGACGGCGCCCGCGCCCGCCTGGTCTGGCGCCGCGAGCACGTCCCGGGCGGCCGGCAGCCCGCCCCGCACGTGGACCCCGCGACCAGGACCGTGCTGACCGGCTGGCAGCGCACCCTCGCCGTGGACACCACCGGCTGGCCCGAGGGCGCCTACCTGCTGCGCCTGGACGCCGAGGACGGCTCCGGCCAGCGCTACGTCCCGCTCACCGTCCGCTCCGCCGCCACCGCCGGGCGGACGGTGGTGATGAGCGCCCCCGCCACCTGGCAGGCGTACAACGAGTGGGGCGGGTACAGCCTCTACAACGGCCCCACCGGCGGTCTGGCCACCCGCTCGCTGCGGGTGGTCTTCGACCGGCCCTACAACTACGACCACGGCGCCGGGCTGTTCCTGGTGTACGAGGCGCCACTGGTCGCGCTCGCCGAGCGGCTCGGGCTGCCGCTCGCCTACACCACCGGGATCGACGTGGCCCGCGAGCCCGGGCTGCTGCACGGCGCGAGCGCCGTCCTCTCGCTCGGCCACGACGAGTACTGGTCCCCCGAGCAGCGCACCCAGGTGGTCACGGCCCGGGACGCCGGCACCAACCTGGCGGTCCTGGGCGCCAATTGCTGCTTCCGCCGGGTCCGCTTCGAACCCTCGGAGCTGGGCCCGGACCGGACGGTGGTCTGCTACAAGGACGCGTGGGCGCAGGACCCGGGACACCAGGCCGGCGCCCCGGCGACCACCGACTTCCGGGCCGGCCCGGGCGCCGACCCGGAGAGTTCGATGCTCGGCGTGATCTACGACGGCTACCCGGTGGACGCCCCGTACGTGGTCGGCTCGCCGGAGCACTGGGCGTTCGAGGGCACCGGCGTCGCCGCCGGGGCGTCGTTCCCGCACCTGGTCGGCGTCGAGTACGACCGGGTGGACACCGCCTTCCCCACCCCGCGTCCGATCGAGGTGATCGCGCACTCCCCCGTGGTCTGCGAGGGCCGCCGCTCGCACTCCGACACCGCGTACTACACCATGCCGGGCGGCGCCGGGGTGTTCGCCTCCGGGACGATGCGCTGGGTGGAGGCCCTGGACGCGCACGGGCCCGGGGGCGGCAGCGCCGACCACGGGATCGACGCCCGGGCCGGGGACCTGGTCCGCCGGGTCACCGAGAACGTCCTGCGCACCTTCGCCGCCGGCCCGGCCGGCCTGACCCACCCGGCCCGGGACAACCTCGCGACCGTCTACGGCGGGGCGTAGGCACCCGGGGCCCACCGGGCGAGGGACCGTCGAAGAAATTTCCCGGGACGACGGATCGGGGCGGTGACGCGGCGCCCCGGGCACGCATCGCGGTCGAACGGATTTCCGGGCCGTGGCCGGCCGTGCCCAGCCCGTCACCCGGGGCGAGGAACCGTCCGCCGCACCGATACACTCGCACGGTCTCATCCACCGCAGGTCGTCAAGGACAACCGTCCGGCGTGGCACGGGTGCCGGCCGGAAAGGGCACGAGGGAAACAGAACATGGTCGAGGCCTCCCCGAAGGTCGTTGTCGTCGTCCCCACGTACAACGAGCGGGAGAACCTTCCGGTCCTCGCGGGTCTTCTCGCGGACCTCCCGGTACCGGGCCTGCACCTGCTGGTGGTCGACGACAACTCGCCGGACGGCACCGGCGAGATCGCCGACAAGCTCGCCGCGGAGTCCGGCGGCACCGTCGGCGTGCTGCACCGCACCGAGAAGGACGGCCTCGGCCGCGCCTACCTGGCCGGCATGGCCCGGGCCCTGGACGAGGACGCCGACGTCGTGGTCCAGATGGACGCCGACCTCTCGCACCCGGCCTCGGCGATACCCGCGATGGTCCAGGCCCTGCTGGCCGACGACACCGCCGTGGTGCTCGGCTCCCGCTACGTGCCCGGCGGTTCGACCGCCGCGGAGTGGCCCTGGCACCGCAAGGCCCTGTCCGCCTGGGCCAACCTCTACGTCAACACCATCCTCGGCCTGGGCGTCCGGGACGCCACCGCCGGTTTCAAGGCCTGGCGGGCGAGCACCCTGCGGGCGATCGACCTGCCGACCGTGCAGAGCAGCGGGTACTCGTTCCAGGTCGAGATGAACTACCGGGTCGTCCAGCGCGGCCTGACGATCCGCGAGGTGCCGATCCGCTTCGAGGAGCGGATCGAGGGCGCGTCGAAGATGAGCATCGGGGTGCAGGTCGAGTCGGCGCTGGCGCCCTGGAAGCTGCGGCTGAACCGCCAGGACCCGCGATAGGGCGTAGCCCGCCGGATGTTCTGTCCCGTGACCCGGGCCCGGGCATACGGGTGCCGGTCGGGCGGCTCGGCGGTGTGAAGGGCTGCCACAGGGAAAGAAGGGCGACATGGCCCTTCTCCCGGAGTCCCTCACGGCCCTGATCCGCCGCGGTGCCCGAGAACCCTTCGTCGTCCAGACCGTGCGGGCCACCGTGGCCGCCACCCTCGCCTTCGCGGTGGCCACCCGGCTCAGCAGCGAGCCGGCCCCGCTGACCGCCCCGCTCACCGCGCTGCTGGTGGTGCAGGTCACCGTCTACTCGACGCTCAAGACCAGCATCCGCCGGGTCAACTCGGTGGTCGTCGGCGTGTTGATCGCGACCGGTTTCAGCGCCGTGGTGGGGCTCTCCTGGTGGAGCCTCGGGCTGATCATCCTGGCCTCGCTGGTCGTCGGCCGGTTCGTCCGGGTCGAGGAGTTCGTCCAGGAGGTCGCGATCAGCGCCATGCTGATCCTCGGCGTCAGCGGGCTCGCCTCGCAGGCCTGGGACCGGGTGCTGGAGACGCTGATCGGCGCCGCCGTCGGCCTGCTGTTCAACCTGCTGTTCGCCCCGCCGGTCTGGGTGGACACCGCCGGGGAGTCGATCGAGGACCTCGCCCGGCGGGCCCGCCAGCTGCTGCTGGACATCGCCGAGCAGTTGGGCCGTCCGACCCCGGTCGCCCGGGCCGCCGAGCAGCTGCACGAGGCCCGCCGGCTCGACCACGCCATCGCCGACGTGGACGTGGCACTGCGCCAGGCGGAGGACAGCCTGCGGCTCAATCCGCGGATCAACGACGGGCTGCTGTCCCGGCTGGTGCTGCGCACCGGGCTGGACACCCTGGAGATCTGCGTGGTGGTGATCCGGGTACTGGCGCGCTCGCTGACCGACCTGGCCAAGCGGCGCGCGCCCGGCGAGCGGCTGTTCCCGCCGGACGTCGCGGTGGGCCTGGAGGAACTGCTGGCGCACGTCGGCGGGGCCATGGTCAGCTTCGCGGTGCTGGTCACCACCCAGGTGAGCCGCAGCGCCGAGGAGGCGGAGCGGCGGCTGACCGCCGAGCTGGCCGCGGCCTGGACCTGCCGGGAGAACGTCGCCCAGGTGCTGCTGCAGAAGGTGCGGGAGCACCCCGAGGCGTGGCAGCTGCACGGTTCGATACTGGCCGAGGTGGACCGGATCCTGGACGAACTGGACCTGGAGCACCGCAGCCGGCGGCTGATGGAGGAGCTGGACCGGGCCTCGGTGGCGAGCCGGGAGCGGTTCTCGCGGTTCGCCGGGCTGCGCCGGTTCGTCCGGGGCGAGCGGGCGCGCCCGGCGGTGCGGGCCGGGCGCTGACCCTGCGTCGGACTCCGGGGGGGTCGGGGGCTCAGGGGGCTCAGGGGGCTCAGGGCATCGACCAGGGTTCCTGCGGGAGCGGGTGGCCGGTCTCCAGGTAGGTCTTCAGGTTGGACAGCACCGCCGACCAGCCCTGCTCGACGTCCGCCCGCTCGGCCTCGTCGGCCAGCTGGTCGTGGGTGACGGTGAGCCGGGTGAGGTCGTGCCAGCCCCGGAGCTCGAAGGTGACCCGGGAGGGACCGCCCGGGCGTCGTTCCCCGGGCCCCGCCCAGGTGGTGACCAGCCGGTGCGGGCGGTCGACGGCCTCGACGACGCCGATCACGTCGGCCGTCCCGGAGCCGTCGGCCCGCTGGTGCTCCCAGGGCGCGCCGGGCAGCCAGGTCGAGACGTTGCGGTGGCCCCAGTAGAGGCCGGACTCGTCGGCGTTGGTGAGGGCGTGCCAGACCCGCTCGGGGGTGGCACGCAGGTAGAGGGTGCTGCGGAGGGCGGGCGCGGCCATCGCGTCAGCCCCTGGCCGCGTCGAGCAGCGGCTGGACCTCGATCTTCTGCATCCGCATCATCGTCGCCATCACCCGGCCGGCCTTGGCCCGGTCCTCGTCGGCGATCAGGTCGAGCAGGACGCGCGGGGTGATCTGCCAGGAGAGGCCGAAGCGGTCCTTGAGCCAGCCGCACGGGCCCGCCTGGCCGCCGTCGGCGGTGAGCTTGGCCCAGAGCTCGTCGACCTCCTGCTGATCCTCGCATTCCACCTGCAGCGACATGGCCTCGGTGAAGTGGAACTCGGGGCCGCCGTTGAGGGCCGCGTACTCCCGCCCGGCGAGTTCGAAGGCGACGGTCATGACCGAGCCGGCTCCGCCGGGGCCGGTCTCGGGGTAGCGGGTGACCTGCGTGATGCGGGAGTTGGGGAAGAGCGAGGTGTAGAAGGTGGCGGCCGCTTCGGCCTGGCCGTCGAACCAGAGGAAGGTGGTGATCTTCTGCATGCGCCCGACGGTAGCCCCGGGCCCCGCCCGGACGGCCGAGCCACGGCCGGGGGTCACCGGTTCGGCGCCCCCGGCCCGCGGCCCGCCCGCTACCGGGTCAGTGCACCCAGCCCGCGTAGCGCTGGACGAAGCGCAGACCGGTGTGGGCGGTGACGACGACGTCGTAGCGGCCCTGCTTGTCCAGCGGCCAGGACAGGTTCACCTGCTGCCCGGGCTTGACCCGGACGGTCTGCGCGGTGTCGGCGAAGTCGTTGGGGGCGGCGGTGAAGGAGACGTCGGTCATGCCGTCGTTGGCCACCTGCAAGGTGAGCCGCACGCTGCCGTGCAGGTCGGCGGTGACGATCGGCACGCCGATGTCGTTCTGGCCGTCCTGCCCGTCCCGGACCACGGTGCCGGCGAAGCGGCGGACGAAGCCGTCCGGGCCGTGGACGGTGAAGTCGTAGCGGCCGTTGGTGGTGGCGGCGTCCCAGACGTACCGGGCGGTGGCGCCGGGGGCGACGGTGTACGGGGTGCCCGCGAAGGGCAGCGCGATGTTCGGGTAGACGGTGTACGGGAAGGCCACCGAACCGTCGTTGCTCATCGTGCAGGTGACCTTGCCGGTCTTGCGGTCCACCTCCACGTCGGCCCACGGCTGGTAGGGCAGCGGGCGGTGCGGGCGCTCGCCGCGCTCCTGGACGGGCATCGACTGGGCTCCGACCGCCGGGAGGGCGACGCCGGGCAGCTTGGTGCCCGCGTCGGCCCTGGCCATCAGGGCGGTGGTGTCGGGCAGCGACGGGACGGACCGGTTCGGCGCGGCGAAGTCGAAGCAGCTGGTGAGGTCGCCGCAGACGGACCGGCGCCAGGCCGAGATGTTCGGCTCGGCGACGCCCGTGACCAGCTCCATGAAGCGCAGCACGGAAGTGTGGTCGAAGACCTGGGAGTTGACCCAACCGCCGCGCGACCAGGGCGAGACGACCCACAGCGGGACGCGGTTGCCGAGGCCGATGGCGCGGCCCTGGGTGAACTCCTCGGGAGTGCCGGGCTCGGGGGTGGGCGGGACCATGTGGTCGAAGTAGCCGTCGTTCTCGTCGTACATGACCAGGAAGACGGTGTGCTCCCACACCGCCGGGTTGGACATCAGCGACTGGAGGGCCTGGTTGACCCAGTGCGCCCCGTACGCCGGGCCGGCCTCCGGGTGCTCGGAGAAGAGGTAGGGGGCGACCAGCCAGGAGATGGTCGGCAGGGTGCCGTCCTTGCAGTGGCGGTCGAAGGCGGCCGGGTCGAACTTGGTCATCGCGTTGATGTAACGCGGGTCGGTGGGCGGGAAGTTGTGGAACTGCTTGAAGTAGGAGAGGGCGTTGTCGTCGTAGTCGCCGGTGCGGTCGTCCTTGCTGGGGTTGTGGTAGACCCGCCAGCTGACGCCGGCCTGCTCCAGGCGCTCGGCGTAGGTGGTCCAGTCGGCGACGGGGTTGTCGGTGACCGGGGTGTTGTCGATCCAGGGCCCGGTGGTGCCGTCGCGGCCGGGGCCGGAGGTGCCCGTCCAGAGGTAGAGCCGGTTGGGGTCGGTCGGGCCGGCGAGGGAGGTGAAGTAGGCGTCGCAGAGGGTGAACGCGTCGGCCAGGGCGTACTGGTAGGGGATGTCGTCCCGGGTGAAGTAGCCCATGGTGCGCTCGCCCTTGGCGGCGATCCACTTGTTCATCGCGCCGTTGTTGATCGCCTGGTGGCCGGTCGCCCAGTCGTGGGGCAGGCCGCCGGCGTTCTGCGCGTTGTACTTCGAGGTGTCCATCCGGTACGGCAGCATGGCGCCGCCGTCGCTGCGGCGGCTGTCCGGCTGGCGGAACACGTCGGCGCCGTCCGGGAATTGGAGCGCCTGCTTGTCGCCGAAGCCGCGGACGCCGCTGAGCGTGCCGAAGTAGTGGTCGAAGCTGCGGTTCTCCTGCATCAGCACGACGACGTGCTTGACGTCCTTGATGGTGCCCGTCAGCCGCTCGGAGGCGGCAGGGGCGGCGGCGGGGGCGGCCTCGGCGGGGGCGGCGCCCAATCCGGTCAGGGCGGTGGCGCCGACGGCCGCGGTGGCGCCGACGAAGGTGCGGCGGGAGAGCTCGGACATCACGAACTGGCCTCTCAGAGCTGGAAAGTGGCGACGGCGGCGGCGGTGTCGGAGGGCCACTCGTTGGCGGCGGTGTTCGGCTCGGGCTGCGGCCAGTCGGCGACCAGGGTGTGCGCCTCGACCAGCTTCAGCGGGCCGGCGTACTGGACGTAGTCGATGCGGTCCTGCGGCTCGGGCTTGGCGCCGCGCTGCTTGCGGGTGGGCGACCAGGTCGCGCCCGGGAACTTGACCGGGTCGCGGTGCTCCTCGCGGAAGGTGTCGGTCAGCCCCGCGCCCTGAAGGGCCACGCCGACGGGCCAGTTGAGCACCCCGACGCCGCCGTGCGCGGCGGCGGTGGCGGCCGTCCAGTCCAGGTGGGACGGCGAGGAGAGGGCGCCGGCGAGCACCACCGGGGTCCGCCGGGCGATGTCCGCGCGCACCACGGCGGCCAGGGCCTTGGCCTGCTTCAGGCGGAGCGAGGCGGTCTCGGCCGCCTCCGTCTGGGCGGCCGTCCGACCGTCCTGGAGCGCGTACGGGCCGTAGCCGGCCTCGTCGAGGTGCGCGGCCCAGAACCGGACGGCCCGGCCGCCGGGGAGCTGCACGGTGGCCCCGGCGGCGGGCAGGTCGGCGGTCGGCGGGGTGACGTCGGCGAGCGGGTAGCGGCTCAGGATGCCGACGCTGCCGGGGCTCTGGTAGGCGTACCAGCCGAGCGCGTCGGCCAGGGTCTTCGCCCGCTCACCGGCGGTCTCCTGGAGGGCGAGCACGTCCAGGCCCTGGGTGAGGACGACGCGCAGCTGCTTCTCCAGGGCGTCGGTGTACCCGGCGCCGGCGTCGTGCAGGTTCCAGCTGGCGGCCTTGAGGCGCGGCGGCGCGGCGGGGTCGACCACGGGGATGAGGACGGTGACGGTGTCGACGGCACCCGCGCTGTCCTTGACGCCGACGACGGCCACCTCGGGGCTCTTGCCCGCCGCGGGCGCGGTGCCGGTGAGCGTGCCGTCGGCGGTGACGTTCAGCCAGGACGGCCCGCTGACCTTGCGGAAGGCGGCGCTCCCCGCCGGGTTGCCGGCCGGGCGGGACCAGAGGCCGCCGAGCTTGACGGAGACCGCCGAGCCGGGGGCGAAGGGCGCGGTGGTGAGGGCGTCCACGGCGCTGTGCGGGCGGACGACGGCCGGCTTGGCGCGGAAGCTGAACGGGGCCGTCTGGGCGAGGACGCCGTAGCCGTCCTTGGCGAGCAGGTAGGCGGTGTACGGGCCGCCGGTCAGCGCGGAGGTGTCGAGCTGGAGGTCCCCGGAGGTGCCCGGGACGTACTTCCAGACGAGGGAGCTGCCGTTGCCGGGCTGGCGGCCGCCGTCGTACACGCCGACCCAGTTCTTGGCGTCGGGGGCGTCGGTCGTCCAGTGGAAGGTGAGCCGGTCGCCTTCGGTGGGGTTGGCGGAGGAGGTGAGGGTCAGGGCGCTGCCTGCGGCCACGGTTGTCCTGTCCGCCGCCCGGGGCCCGGTCCGCCGGGGGTCGGCGCCGGGTCCGCGCGCGGCTGGTCACGGAGGCTGGGGAGGGAGGGCCCGGCAGTTGGCTGTACAACTGTGGGCGGCCCTCATTCATCCGAAAGTCAGCGACCGGGACGTGAACGGCGCGTGACGGCCCATCGGGCGGTTCGGGAACTCCGTGGCGGACGGCGGGAATCCTCGGCGGAAACGCCGGAAGCGCTGAGAGGGCCGGAAGCGCCGGGAGGGCCTGAAACGCCGGGAGGGCCGCGACGGGATCCGTCGCGGCCCTCCTGCGCTGCTGCGCCTCTGCGCCTCTTGGCTTCTGCGCTCCTCGGCTTCCTGACTTATGCCAGGGCGAGGAACAGCTTCTCCAGCTCGGCCTCGCTCATCGGCGGGGTGTCCTCGTCGGAGACGGCCATGCACTGGCGCATGCCGCTGGCCACAATCTTGAACCCGGCCCGGTCCAGGGCGCGCGAGACCGCCGCGAGTTGGGTGACCACGTCCTTGCAGTCACGGCCCGCCTCGATCATCGCGATCACCCCGGCCAACTGGCCCTGGGCACGGCGCAGCCGGTTCAGGACCGCGCCGACCGACTCCTCGTCCACCTGCATGTCCGGGCCGCCTTTCGCATCGACTGTCGACTGACAACTGTACCCGGCGGGGTATCCATTCCCGGGCGGGGCGATGCGGGCGAGGGGCGCTGGGGCCTTCGGCGGTTCAGCGGCGGTGTTCAGCGGCTTTGCTCAGCGGCGGTGTTCAGCGGCGGGCGAGGCGGCGCTCGCCTCCGGCGCCGGTCTCGTACGGGAGCCCGTAGTGCGCGAACACGGCCGGTTCCTCCTCGGCGGGCAGGACGTCGTCGGTGCCGATCGACGGAGCCTGCTTGACCTGGTTCTTCGGGAACGCCACCCGGACGTAGTCCGGCCCGACGACCGCCCCGTCGAGCGGGACGAACACCAGGCGGCGCTTGGTCACCAGGCCGACCGTGACGGTGGCGAAGAACGGCTGGTCAGTGGCCGTCTCCACGTAGACGGACTCCAGCGAGCCGATGCGGTGGCTCTTCTCGTCGACCACGACGTGGCCGCGCCATTCGCGGATGTCTGCCATAGCGATCACCACGACGTCGGACCTCCCGTTCCCCGGCCTTTCCGCTTCCGTCGTCCGGCGACGGTTCGCCGCCGGGACCTCCCATCCTGCGCCGGGACGACCGGGGGCGCGCGATGGGCGACGAAAACGGACATACAGGGGTGACCCGACCAACCGCCACCAGGGCCGTGACCTGGGCTTTAGGCTGTCCGCCGACGGAGTTGCAAGCAGATCATCCGATCGTCAACAGACGGAGGCAGCGGCCGTGGGACACGACGACCCGTGGGAGCCCGGCGAGGCCGGAACCCCGGCCGACCTGCGGCCCGACATCCCGCACCCGGCCCGGATGTACGACTACTACCTCGGCGGGAAGGACAACTTCCCCGCCGACCGGGCCGCCGCCGAGAAGGCGCTCGCCGCCAATCCGGAGTTCCGCTCCACCGCGCGGGCCAACCGGGGCTTCCTCACCCGCGCGGTGCGCTGCGTCGCCGACCTCGGCATCGACCAGTTCCTCGACATCGGCACCGGCATCCCCACCGCCGGCAACACCCACGAGATCGCCCAGGCCGCCAATCCCGGGACGCAGGTCGCCTACGTCGACAACGACCCGATCGTGCTCAGCCACGCCCGCGCCCTGATGTCCGGCACGGGCCCGGGGCGGACCGCCGTCCTCCAGGCCGACCTGCGCGAGCCGTCCGCCGTACTCGCCGCCGTCGAGGCCGCAGGGCTCCTCGACCTCTCCCGACCCGTCGGCCTCGTCCTGGCCGCCGTCCTGCACTTCCTGCGCGACGAGGACAAGCCGTACCAGGCGGTCGACACGCTGATGGACGCGCTCCCCTCCGGCAGCCACCTCGTCCTCTCGCACGGCACTGCCGACTTCATCCCCGCCGAGGTCCGCGACCGCGTCACCGGCATCTACGACAAGGCCACCGCCCCCCTCGTCGGCCGCACCCGCGACGAGGTCCGCACCTTCTTCGACGGCCTCGACCTCCTCGACCCCGGCATCACCACCGTCCCCCTCTGGCGCCCCGACACCGCCCCCGCCCCCGGCGCCGACCGCGTCAGCATCTACGGCGCGGTGGGTCGCAAGCCCTGACGGCGGCCCGGGGGGAATATACCGACCGGTCTACAGATTCTCCCCCGCCCGGAACCCCGGCCCTCCCTGAACAACCGCTGATCCGACGATTCCGCCCTGCGCACAGGAAGTCGGACCCGCCGACTTCCTGCGCGGACGGCGAGCCGGAGGCGCCCAATGGGGAGAAAATATACCGACCGGTCTACAGATTCTCTCCTGCTCGGGAGGACGCCAGGCTCGTTTCCGCATAGGAAGTCGGCGGGTCCGACTTCCTATGCGGAGAACGGATTCGCGGCCGCCCCCGGAAAATATGTAGGCCGGTCTACAGATTTCTCCCCGGGGCGACGACAGGGGCACGGGTGGGCACCGGTGGGCCCAGGTGGGCACGGGTGGGGGTGGGTGGGGGTGGGTGGAGCGGCGCCGGGGGGCTGGCTGGAGTCGCTTTAGGGGGGTTAATACCACCGACCGGGGCCACCACGTGCGGTTACTGTCGTCGGGACGGCTCCGGACGGGGGCGGTCATCAGGGGCTATCGCGCAACAAGCAGCGCAGGACACATGGGGGGACGAACATGGGCAGGTACCACCGTTTCGCGGGGGCTCTCGTGGTCGCCGGGCTCTCCGCCGGGGTGCTCAGCGCCTGCAACCCGATCGGGACCAACTTCACCGACGACGCCACCGTCACGGACAAGATCACCGGCATCCGGCTGGACACCGACGCCGGGGAGGTGACCGTGCGCGGCAAGGCCGGCGCCACCCAGGCCGCCGTCCACCGCAACATCACGTACCGGAGCGGCAAGCCGGGCGCGAGCACCCGGGTGGACGGCGGCGTGCTGGTGCTCGGCGGCTGCGGACGCAACTGCTCGGTGGACTACACCGTCGAGCTGCCGCCGGGGCTGCCGATCACCGGGGGGACGTCGGCGGGCGGGATCAAGCTCACCCAGGTCGGCGACGTCTCGGTGCACACCAGTTCCGGCGACATCACGCTCGACGACGTGGCCGGGCCGGTCGACGTGCGCACCGACAACGGCGAGATCAAGGGCACTTCGCTCAAGGGCGACCGGGTCAGCGCCAAGACCGACAACGGCGGGATCAAGCTCACCCCCGGCAAGGCCCAGAACATCACGGCGAAGACCTCCAACGGCGAGATCAACGTGACCGTGCCGACCGCCTCCTACCACGTCACCGCCTCGACCGACCTGGGCGAGAAGCACATCGGCGTCCAGAACGACCCGAACGGCCAGTACAAGCTGGACCTCGGGACGAACATCGGCGAGATCACCGTCAAGACGGGCTGACCGACCCGGTCGACAGGGCCGCCAACGGGGCGCCGTGACGGGCTAGTTCGAACCGGCGCGCGGTCGCCCGGCCCCGCCGGTGGGCCTGGCGGGGCCGGGGGCGGTCAGAGACCGACCTGGACCTCGGCGCGGTGCCGGATGTACTCGTCGGGGTGCGCCCTCGCGATGGCCACCGCGGCCTCCACCAGGGCGTGCAGCCGCGACGGGTAGGCACGCGGCACGAGGGGCAGCCCGGGGAGGATGCAGCGCCGCACGTCCAGGTCCTCGTTGGCGACGAACTCCCGCAGCGCGGCCTCGTACCAGGCGTCCCGCACGGTCGACCCCTCGTCGGCGGCGGCCGTGCTGCGGCCGTCCCCGACCGACAGGGACGTCCAGTACCAGGCCCGGGCGGCGCCGGCGCGCTCGGTGTCGGTACCGGTGTGCAGGTAGCCGAGCAGGGTCAGCCGGACCCGGCGCTGGCCGAAAGCGAGCAGGGCCGGCTCGACGAAGCGCCGGTTGAAGCTCGGGTTGGGGTCGTAGATCGCCGCTTCCAGCAGTGCCTCGAAGTACTCCTCGGGCAGGTCTGTACGCCCGGAAAGCGCCTTGTGGACCTCCCACCGGGCCGCGCTCGGGAAGTCCGCCCCGTGCGCGGCCTCAGCCCCGAGCAGGCGGAGCAAACGCGTCAACCGCAGGTCGAACTCCTGCGATCCGTCCGCCGTGCGCCCGGGCAACGGCTGGAGAATCCGCACCTCGCCTGCCGTGTCCTTCGTTTCCACGAACACCCTCCTCATCCTGAGTCATCGGCAGACTACTCGCTGATACACCAGTTCGGAGGTCGTTTTCGGGCAGGCTGGAATTCAGATCACCGACATATGGCCGGAGTTTGACGGTCGCTCAGCCCTGCTACCGGCGCAAACCAGGCGAGTTGGACGGACGGGCCGACGGGCAGGCCGACGGATGAGCCGACGGGCGGGCCTTCGCCGGTCAGGCCGGACGGCCCGGCGGGACCAGGCCGGACTGGTAGGCGATCGCGACGAGTTGGGCCCGGTCCCGGGCGTCCAGCTTGGCCATCGCGCGGTGGACGTGGGTGCGGACGGTGAACGGGCTGACGAACATCCGCTCGGCGATCTCCTCGTTGGTGAGCCCGGTGGCGGCCATCGACATCACCTCGCGCTCGCGCGCGGTGAGCACGGACAGCCGCTCGGAGGTGCCGCCGGCCGCCGGATCGGGCTGGGCGAGGAGCTGGTCGATGACGGCCCGGGTGGCGGCGGGCGAGAGCAGGGCGTCCCCGGCGGCGACGGTGCGGACGGCCGCGAGCAGTTCCGCCGGGTCCGCGCCCTTGCCGAGGAAGCCGCCGGCGCCGGCCCGCAGTGCCTGGGCCACGTACTCGTCGATCTCGAAGGTGGTGAGGATCAGCACCCGGGTGCCGGCCAGCTCCTCGTCGCCGCAGATGGCGGCCGTCGCACCGAGGCCGTCGGCGCCGGGCATGCGGATGTCCATCAGGACGATGTCGGGGCGGGTGGCGCGGGCGAGTTCGACGGCCTGGTGGCCGTCGGCGGCCTCGCCGACCACCTCCATGTCGTCCTCGGCGTCGATCAGCACCCGGAACGCACCGCGCAGCAGCGCCTGGTCGTCCGCGAGCAGTACCCGGATGGTCATGCGTGGTCCTTGTCTACTCGAACGGCACGGTCTACTCGAACGGCGCGGTCTTCCCGGCCGGCACGGTCCGCCCGTGCGGCGCTGTCACCGCGACCGGCACAGCCACCGCGACCGGCGCTGTCGTCCCGGGCGCCGGTGCGCAGCGGAAGTTCGGCGGTGACCAGGAAGCCGCCGTCGGGCCGGCTGTCGGCGGTGAGGCGGCCGCCGACCGCGCCGGCCCGTTCGCGCATGCCGATCAGTCCGAAGCCGCCCTCGCCGGGGGCCGGGTGGGGCAGCAGGGCCTGCCGGGGGCGTGCACTGGTCGGCGGGCGGCCGTTGGCGACGCTGACGGCGACCCGGCTGCCGCTGTAGGCGAGGGTGATCTCGGCGCCGGCGCCCTGGGCGTGCTTGGCGACGTTGGTCAGGGACTCCTGGACGATCCGGTAGGCGGTGAGGTCCACGCCGGGCGAGAGCGCGCGGGCTTCGCCCTCGACGGTGAGCCGCACCGGCAGGCCGGTGCGTTCGAAGGCGTTGATCAGCTCGGGGAGCCGGTCGAGGCCGGGGGCCGGTTCGAGCGGGGCGGGCTCCTCGGCGCGGCGCAGCAGGCCGACGGTGGCGCGCAGTTCCTGGAGCGCGGAGCCGGTGGCGTCGGTGATGTGGCTGAGCACCTCGCGGGCCTGGGTGGGGTGGCGGTCCATGAGGTAGACGGCGATGCCGGCCTGGGCGTTGGCGAGGGCGATGTGGTGGGCGACGACGTCGTGCAGGTCGCGGGCAATCCGGATCCGCTCGTCGGCGACCCGGCGGCGGGCCTCCTCCTCGCGGGTGCGTTCGGCGCGTTCGGCGCGTTCCTCGATGGCGGCGAGGTGGGCGCGGCGGTTGCGGATGGAGTCGCCGAGGGCGCCGGGCAGCAGGGCCCAGGCGAGGACGCCGAGCCGTTGGCCGATCGGGCCGCCGCCGTCGCCGATCAGCGAGGTGCCGGTGAGCAGGACGGCGGAGGCGATCGAGGCGCGCAGGGCGGTGGCGCGGTCGGTGCGGACGGCGAGGAAGTAGAGGGCGAGCAGCAGCGGGGTGGCCAGCCCGGGGGTGAGGCGGGGGGTGGTGAGGATGAGAGCCATCGTGCAGATCAGCGTGATGACGACCACGGTCCGCGGGTGCCGTCGGTGGGCGAACACGGTGACGGCGGAGAGCAGCGCGATGGTGGCGCTGAGCGGCCTGAAGGAGATGACGTGGCCGGTCTGGTCGACGGTGACGCCGAGGCCGGTCATCGCGATCAGCACGGCGCCGCCGAAGGCGTCGAACAGGCGGGGGTGGTCGCGGCGCAGCCGCTGCCAGGTGTCGCTCATCGTGGTGCTCTCCGGGTCGGGGGTGCCCTGGCGGCACCCTCGCCGGGTTCTGCCAGTTCGTGCCGAACCGCGCCCTGCCGGGCGGGGTGGGCCGGGTCGGGGGCCGCCGTGTGCGTGGCGGACCCCGACAGCAACGGTAACGGTAGGGATCGAACCATTGTCCGGGCCGGGGCCCGCCCCGTGGATCGGGACGGGCCCCGGCTGGTCCGCAGGGGGGTCGGTCCTAGACGCCGACGGACTCCCGGACCGGGGCCGGTTCGGGGGCGGCGGTCTGCAGCTTGCTGCCCTCGACGTCGATGTCCGGTATCAGCCGGTCCAGCCAGCGCGGCAGCCACCAGGCGCGGCGGCCGAGCAGGGCCAGGACGGCCGGGACGATGGCCATCCGGACCACGAAGGCGTCGAAGGCGACGGCCGCGGCGAGGCCCAGGCCCATCATCTTGATCATCGGTTCGCCCATGCCGATGAAGCCCGCGAAGACGGCGATCATGATGAACGCGGCGGCGGTGACCACCCGGGCGTTGTGCCGGAAGCCGGTGACGATGGCCTCGTCGGGCTGCTCGCCGTGGACGAAGCCCTCGCGGATCCGGGTGACCAGGAACACCTCGTAGTCCATGGCGAGGCCGAAGACCACGCCGACCATGAAGATCGGCATCATGCTCATCACCGGGCCGGTCTGTTCGACGCCGATCAGGTTGGCCAGCCAGCCCCACTGGAAGACCGCGACGACCGCGCCGAGCGCGGCGGCCACCGAGAGCAGGAAGCCGAGCGCCGCCTTCAGCGGGACGAGCACCGAGCGGAACACCACCAGCAGCAGGACGACGGCGAGGCCGACGACCACCGCGAGGTAGGGCACCAGCGCGTCGGTGAGCTTCTGCGAGACGTCGATGTTCATCGCCGTCGTGCCGCTGACCAGGACCGTCGCCCCGGTGGTCGTCTTGAGGCCGGCGGCGTGGCCGCGGATCGCCTGGACCAGGTCCTTGGTCTCCGCAGCGCTCGGACCGGTGGACGGGACGGCGCTCAGCAGGGCGGTGTCCCCCGCCTTGTTGAACATCGGCGGGGTGACGGAGACCACGCCGGGCAGCCCGGAGACCGTCTTGGCGACCTCGCTCGCGGCGGCCTTCGGATCGGGCGTGCCCTTGACGTCCACCATGACGGTCAGCGGCCCGTTGAAGCCGGGGCCGAAGCCCTCGGACAGCAGGTCGTAGGCGCGGCGCTGGGTGGTGGAGGTCGGCTTGGACTCGTCCCCGGGCAGGCCGAGCCGCAGGTCGAGCGCCGGGGCGGCGAGCACCCCGAGGCCGATCACGCCGCCGAGCAGCACCGCGAGCGGGCGCCGCAGCACGAACTTGGCCCAGCGGGAGCCGCCGTTCTCCTTCTTCGGCTGGACGGCGCCCTTGCGGGCCTTGCGGGGCAGCACCCGGCGGCCGATGAAGCCGAGCAGCGCGGGGACCAGGGTGAGCGCGACCAGGACGGCGATGACCACCGTGCCGGCCGCGGCCATGCCCATCTTGGCGAGCATCGGGATGCCGACCACCGAGAGCCCGGCCAGGGCGATCACCACGGTGAGTCCGGCGAACACCACGGCGGAGCCGGCGGTGCCGACGGCCCGGCCGGCCGCCTCCTGCGGGGTGTGGCCCTCGGCGAGCTCGGCCCGGAAGCGGGAGACGATGAACACGGCGTAGTCGATGCCGACCGCGAGGCCCAGCATCATCGCGAGCGTGCTGGTGGTGGAGGACAGGCCGAGCGTGCTGCCCAGCCCGGTGATCAGGGCCATGCCGAGGCCGACCCCGATCACGGCGGTGAGCAGCGGCAGGCCGGCGGCCACGAGTGAGCCGAAGGTGATCACCAGGACGACCGCGGACAGCGCCATGCCGATCATCTCGCTGCTGCCGCCGGCCTCGGGCTTGGCCATCAGCGCGTTGCCGCCGACCTCGACCTTGAGCCCGGCGTCCCGCCCGTGCTGGGCGGCCTGTTCGAGGGCGTCGGTGGCGCCCTTGGACAGCTCGCCCGCCTTGACGGAGTAGCTGACGGTCGCGTACGCGGTGGTGCCGTCCTTGGAGACGGTGTTGGCCTTGAACGGGCTGACCGCGCCGGTGACCTCGTCGGCGTGGGCGAGCTCGGCGACCGTCCGCTCCACCGCCTGCTGGTTGGGCTCGGCGGTGATCTTCTGCCCGGACGGGGCGACGAACACCAGGCGGGCCGAGGCGCCGTCGGCGTGGCCGCCGGGGAAGCGCTCGTTCATCAGGTCGAAGGCCTTCTGCGCCTCCGTACCGGGCATCGCGAAGCCGTCGTCGGGTGCGGCGGGCGCCTTGGCCGCCAGGACTCCGCAGACCGCCAGCACGGCGACCCAGAGCAGGGTCACCAGCCGGCGTCGGACGAAGGCCAAGCGGCCCAGGCGGTACAGGAACGTGGCCACGGAAGAGTGGACTCCTTCGGATCTCGGTCAGCGTGCGCACCGCGGCCGCCCCGGCGCCTTTCGGCGCGGACCGCCCGCAGCATGACCCATCCTTGATCGCCGACCCCTCCTCCGTCGTCGTCCCTGCGCAGGCCGTTTGCGTACTGCGGACGCAGTACGGCCCCTCCCCCGGACGGCGGAAGCGCATCAGCTGTGGCGGGAGCAGTCGGGCGCACTCCCGGCGGCGGCGACGGGGTGGCGACGGGGGCAGCGGCAGCGCGGCGACGGGGCCGGGCGCCGTCACCCGGGCGGGCGGCGACGACGGGCCGCGGCCCGGCGGGCGAAGTAGCGTGATGTGCCAGGCCCGACCCTTTTCCTGTGGTTCGGGCCCATCTGACCCGATCGGTGCTGACCCCAGCCCGCCGCCGGAGGTGCCCATGGGCGTTCCAGCCGCCCGCATCGTGTTCGACGAATCCGACCGCGCGGCCGTCGCCGAGGCGGTGATGGAGATGCTCACCACCGGCGCCCTCACCCTGGGCCCGTGGACCGAGCGCTTCGAGCAGGCCTTCGCCGCCGAGCACGGCGCCTCGCACGCCGTCGCGGTGAGCAGCGGCACCGCGGCGCTGGAGGTGATCCTGCGCACGGTCGACGTCCGGGGCCGCGACGTCGTCGTGCCGGCCGTCACCTTCTACGCGACCGCCGGCGCCGTCCTGCACGCCGGCGGGCGCCCGGTGATCGCCGACGTCGACCCCGCCACCCTGGCGCTCTCCCCCGAGACGCTGGAGGCGGCCCTCACCCCGGATACCGCAGCCGTCGTACTCGTCCACATCGGCGGACTGATCACCCCGCGGGTCGAGGAGCTGCGCGCGCTCTGCGACCGGCACGGCGTCCCGCTGGTCGAGGACGCCGCACACGCCCACGGCAGCAGCCTCGACGGGCGCAGCGCCGGGACGTTCGGCCTGGCCGGGGCCTTCTCGTTCTACCCGACCAAGGTCACCACCAGCGGCGAGGGCGGCCTGGTCCTCACCGAGTCGCCCGAGCTGCGCGACGAGGCCCGCACCTACCGCGACCAGGGCAAGGGCTCCTTCACCACCAACCACCACGTCCGGCTCGGCCACGCCTGGCGGATGAGCGAGCTCAGCGCGGCCGTCGGCGCCGTGCACCTGCGCCGGCTCAAGGAGTTCATCGAGACCCGCCGGGCCGTCGCCCGCCGCTACGACGAGGCGCTGGCCGGGCTCGACGGCCTGGAGCCGGTGCTCGAACCGCCCGGCTGCCGCGGCAACTACTACAAGTACGTGGCGCTGCTGCCGCCCGGGGTGGAGCGCGCCGCGTTCAAGCGGGCGGTCGCCGAGGAGTACGGGGTGCGGCTGTCCGGCGAGGTGTACGACCTGCCGCTGCACCTGCAGCCCGTCCTCGCCCCCTACCGGCGCGGGCCGCTGCCGGTCGCCGAGGACGTCTGCGCGCGGCAGGTGTGCCTGCCGGTGCACTCCGACATGACCGAGGACGAGACGGAGCAGGTCATCGAGGCCGTCTCGGCGGTGCACCGGAGACTCGCCGGATAGCCAGGGCGGGGTCGACCCGACCAGGCGGGCGCGCCGAGGCGCTCGACACGGAGTTCGAGAAGGCGCTCGACACGGAGCCCGACAAGGAGAGAGATCGTGCGGATAGCCGTCACCGGGGGATGTGGATTCATCGGGTCACACGTCGTGGACCACCTGCTCGCGGCCGGCCACGACGTCCTCGCGGTGGACACCACCGACAAGTATCTCAACCCCGACGCCGAACACGCCCGGCTCGACATCCTCGACCTCGCGGCCCTCACCTCCGCGCTGGCCGGCAGTGAAGTGGTGTACCACCTCGCCGCGATGGCCGACGTCGAACAGGTCTCCGCCGACCCGGTGCGGGCCGTGCGGACCAACATCGACGGCACCGAGGCCGTCCTGGAGGCCGCCCGGCGCAGCGGGCTGAGCCGCACCGTGCTGGCGAGCACCGTCTGGGTCTACGGCGCCGCTCTCACCGACGATCAACTCGACGGCGGGGAGCAGGAGTTGGACGAGCACGTGCCGATCGAGCTGGAACACAGCGGCCACCTCTACGTGGCCACCAAGCTCGCCGCCGAGATGCTGGTGCACAGCTACCGCGAGCTGTACGGGCAGCACTTCACCATCCTGCGCTACGGCATCCCGTACGGGCCCCGGATGCGCGACGAACTGGTCGTCGCCCGGTTCGTCCAGGCCGCGCTCACCGGGCGGCCGATCACCATCGCCGGCGACGGGCGGCAGAGCCGCAACTTCGTCTACGTCGAGGACCTCGCCGACGCCCACGTCCGGGCCCTGTCCCCCGCCGCCGAGGACCAGACCTTCGCCCTGGAGGGCTCCACCGCCGTCTCGGTGCGCGACATCGCCGACACCGTCGACGACCTGCTGGGGCCGGTCTCGATCGAGCACATCGACGGCCGCAAGGCCGACTACACCGGGCGGCGGATCTCCTGCGCCCAGGCCAAGCGCCTGCTCGGCTGGTCTCCGCACACCAACTTCGCGGACGGCGTGCGGAGTTACGCCGACTGGTACCGGGCCGCCGCAGCCGCCTCCGCCGCCTCCTGAGCGGGCCGCCCGATGCCGCACGCCCTGCTCGTCTCCGGCTCCCTCGGCCAGGGCCACGACGTGATGGCCCAGGCCTGCGCCGACACCCTGCGGGCCCGCGGCTGGACCACCCACACCGTCGACGCGATGGCCCTGCTCGGGGAGCGCTCCGGCGCCGCCGGGGAGGCCGTGTTCCGGCGGCTGCTCGACCTGCCCGGCGTGTACGACGCCTTCCACTTCTCGGCGTTGCGGCCCGGCGCCCGGCTCGCGCTGCTCGCCGACGCGGCCGCCCGCAGCCGGCTCGTCCCGGCCCTGCGCCACCTGGTCGCGGCGCAGCGGCCGCAGCTGGTGGTCTCCGTGTTCGCCACCGCCACCTCGGCCGTCAACCGGCTGCCGCAACGGGACTTCCGGCACTTCGTGTTCTGCACCGACGTGACACCGCACCGGCTCTGGGTGCAGGAGGGCACCGACCTCTTCCTGGTCACCTCCGAGGTCGCCGCCTGCGCCGTCCGCCGCTACCGGCCGGACGCCGCCGTCACCGTCCTGCCCGCTCCGCTGCGGGAACCGTTCTACCGGCCGCCCGACCGGGCCGAGGCGCGTACCGAACTGGGCGTCCCGGCGGGCGGGCGGTGCGTGCTGCTGATGTCCGGCGCCTGGGGGCTCGGACCGCTCGCCCGCACCGCCGCCTCGCTCGCCGCCGCCGGTCCGCACGTGCTCGCCGTCGCCGGGCGCAACCGGGAACTGGAACGGCGGCTGCGGGCCGCCGCCCGCCGGGAGCCACGCCTGCACCCCTTCGGCTACACCGACCGGATCCCCGCCCTGATGGCCGCCGCCGACCTCGTCGTCACCAGCTCCGGCGACACCTGCAGCGAGGCCCGCGCCCTCGGACGGCGACTGCTGCTGCTCGACGTCGTCCAGGGCCACGGTCGCGACAACCTCCAGCACGAGCTGGAACTCGGCCACGCCGACGTCGCCTCCGCCCACCCCGCCGAGGTGGTCCGCAACGCCCTCGCCGCCCTCGCCCGCCCCGGGCCCGCCCCCTCCCCCGGCGCCGCCCCGGAGCACTGGCGCACCGGGTTCACCGCGGCCCTGGCACAGGTGGGGCTGGCGTAGCCGAGCGCCGGGGCGAGCAACGCGGGAGTCCCGGCCGGGGTGGAGCCGTGCACCCGGGCGGGGGCCGGGGCCGGAGTTCGCTACCTGGCGCATACCTGTTCCATACGAGTCCTTTACACTCTCCGAAGCCTCCGGACGGCCCCGGACGGCGGCCGCGCCCGCCGGCAGCGGCGGCCGTCCAGCCCAGGCCGGAGCACTCACCCCGGGGTGCCGCTCTCCCCGGGGACACACTCCTGCTCGAAGGAACCCCCTCGTGACCCCCGACCCGCACCGGCCGCCCGGGCCCCAGGCCGTACCGCCCCGCACCACGGCCAACCGGCTCGTCCGAGCCGCCGCCCTGCTGTTCGTACCGCCGCTCGCCGCGATCTGGCTGTGGCGCTCCCGCCGCCTGCACGTCGCCGCCAAGGTGGCGCTGACCTTCTGCTGCCTGATCGGCTCGCTCTTCTGGTTGGGCGTCATCACGGGGCCGAAGCCGGAGAAGGCGCAGCCGGTCGCGGCCCCGGAGACGACCGCCGCTCCGGCTCCGGCCGCTACGGCTACGGCTACGACGGCCGACGCCGGGTCCCCGACGCCGACCCCGAGCGCGACTCCGACCCCGAGCGCGACTCCAACTCCCACTCCGAGCGCGACTCCGACTCCGAGCGCCGTGTCGGGTGTCATGCCCGACGTCGCCCAGCACACCTCCGGGGAGGCGCGTGCCCTGCTGGTGGCGGCCGGTGTCGCAGCCGACCGGATCCAGGAGCACAGCCGCTACCTGGACCTCGCGCTGCCCGCCGACCACGACGCCTGGGTGGTGTGCGCGAACGTGCTCCAGCCCGGGAGCAAGCTGTACCCGGGGGCCTCTCCCGCGCTCCAACTGGTGAAGCCGGGGGCTTCCTGCCCGGCGGACCGGTACGCGGCGCTCTACGCGGACGAACGCAACGACCCGTCCAGCCCGAACCACCAGGGCAACGCCGGCGGCAGTTCCACTGGCGGGTCGTCGGGCGGAACGTCAGGCGGAACGTCAGGCGGGGGCTCGGACACGAACTCGGACGGGGCGTCGGGTGGCGGTTCCCAGGGCGGTGCCGGCGGCAGCGCCTACTACAAGAACTGCGACGCGGTGAAGGCCGCCGGCAAGGCCCCCCTGCACCGGGGCGACCCCGGGTACCGGTCCGGCCTGGACCGCGACAACGACGGCGTCGCCTGCGAACGTTAGAAGACGCCGAGCAACGCCACACGGCGAAGCCCCGCCTCGGTCGAGGCGGGGCTTCGCCGTCCGCCCGGCGCTCGGCGGCGGGCGCGATGCCGTCAGCCGCGGGCGGCCCCCGGGACGGCGTGGTCCCGGAGCGGGCCGAGGGTGAGGGAGTGGGCGCGGCAGTGGGCGGCGATCAGCGGAAGGGCGGCGAGGGTGGCCCGCCAGGAGTCGGGGGCGGAGGTGCAGTCGGAGTCGTGCAGGAGGAGGGTCGCGCCGCCGGTGAGGCCGGGGCGGGCGGTCGCGTAGACGGAGGCCCCGGTTGCCTCCGCCGTCCAGTCCCGGCCCCAGGCCGTCCACAGCACCGGGCGCAGGCCCAGCCGCCGGGCGGCCAGGGCCGGGCCCGCCGTCAGCACCCCGTACGGCGGGCGGTACCAGTGCGGGCGGACCCCGCACAGCGCGGTCACCGCCTCGGTCGCGCGGCGCAGTTCGCGCAGGTCACGGGCCGGGGCCGGGTACCACTGCGACCGGTGGTGCCAGCCGTGGACGGCCACCTCGTGGCCGCGCAGCACCAGCTCCCGGCCGAGGGCGGGGGCGCGCTCCAGCATCGAACCCAGCAGGAAGAAGGTGGCCCGGACACCGCCCAGGGCGTCCAGCGCATCCAGGATCTCCGGGGTGCTGCGCGGGTCGGGGCCGTCGTCGAAGGTCAGGGCGACGTGGTGCGGGTCGGCGCCGAGGCCGGCGGTTCGACGGGCCAGCGTGCGGCGCAGTGCCGGGAGGCGCACCGCCGCCGGGGCCAGGTGCGCGAACTCCGCCGCGGCCGCCGTCGCGGTCGCCGCCGCGAGCACCCGGGTGGCGGTGTTCACCGGGCTCACCCGAAGCGGGAGGCCATGCGCCGGAACACGCCCGGCGCCACGCCGTGGATCCGGGCCGGGAAGCCGAGCCAGTGCGGCACGAAGAGCCGGTCGCGCCCGGTGGTGATGGTCGCGACCACGGTGTCGGCGACCCGCTCCGCCGGGACGGGCCGTGGCCGCTCCCGCTGGTAGGGCGTGCCGCGCCGTTCGAAGAACGGGGTGTCCACCGGGCCCGGCAGCACCAGGCGCACCCCCACCCCGGTGCCGCGCAGCTCGTACCAGAGGCTCTCCGCGAACATCGCCAGTCCGCCCTTGGTCGCCGCGTACCCCGACTCGTCGCGCACGCCGACCTGGCCGGCCATCGAGCCGAGCAGCACGATCCGGCCCCGGCGGCGCTCCAGCATGCCCGGCAGGAGCAGGCGGACCAGCCGCAGCGGGGCGGCGAAGTTGACCTCGATCATCCGGTCCAGGACGTCCGAGGGGGTGTCCGCGAACGGTCCGCGCCACCCCAGGCCCGCACTGGCGACCAGCGCGTCCACCCGGCCGGCCTCCGCGAGGGCCGCCTCCGCGAGCCGGCTCGGGCCGTCCGGTTTGCTCAGGTCCTCGGGCAGGACGCGGCCACCGGTCCGGGCGGCGACCTCGTCCAGGCGGGCGCCGTCCGTACCGGACAGCAGGGTCCGCCAGCCGGCGTCGGCCAGGCGGACGGCCGTGGCCAGGCCGATGCCGGAGGAGGCGCCGGTGACGAGCACGACCGGAGGGTCGGCGGGCCCCGGCCGTCGGGGGCCCGGCTGGGCTTCGTCCGCCATCGCGCACCTGCCGCTCCGTGGGCGTTCAACCGTCCGATTTGTCCGGCAAGTCACCTTCGCACGGCGGCGCCGCCCGGGCTACCGGGGCGGGACGGCCGGCTCGGACTCCGCCTCCGGGCCCGGGCCCGGGCCGGGTTCAGGGTCCCGGTCCGCCGCGCCCGGCCGCGCACCGGCCACCTCCGCGGACTGCCCCTCCAACTCCCCGAACCTGGACAGCAGGAAGGTGCCGCCCACCGCCACCGCGAAGCCCGCCAGCGCGCACCACTCGAACCCCGGACGCGCCGCGTCGCCCAGCGCCGCCACGCCCACCAGCGCCGGACCGAAGGTCTCGGCGACCGTCCCGGCGGCGGTCGCGGCCGTGACCGTGCCGCGCTGCAGGGCCAGCGCGTACGCCAGGTAGCCGCCGAGGCCGCCCACCACGAGCGCGTACGCCGCCGGGTCGGTGAGGACGGTGACCAGGCTCGACGCGTCCATCACCCGCACCGCCAGGCTCGTCACCCCGAACCCCACCCCCGCCAGCAGCCCCAGCCCGGCCGCCGCCACGGTGCCGGCCCGGCGCACCAGGACGAGGGTCAGCAGCAGCATCACGGCCGTCGTCGCGAGCAGCGCCCAGTGGAACAGCGGCGGGGCGTGCTCCCGGCCCTCCCGGCCCGACCCCGACGCCAGCAGCGTCAGGCCGACCACCACGGCGACGATTCCCACCGCGTCCCCCCGGCGCAGCCGCGCCCCGAGCAGCCGGACGGCGGCGAGCGCGGTCACGGCCAGGCTCGCATTGGTGACGGCCTGCACGAGGAACAGGGGTAGGCTGCGCAGCGCCACGATGCTCAGCGCGAAACCGACGATGTCCAGCACGGTGCCGAGCAGGAACTCCCACGAGCGCGCCAGCGCGGCCAGCAGCCCTGCCCGCACCCGGTCCGCCTGCGGCGCCGACCGCGCCCCACGCGCCTGGAACACCGCCCCGAACCCGAAGCACACGGTCGCGACCAAGGCGGTGGTGAGTCCCAGCAGCATGCCTCTCCCAGCCTCACGGGCAGCATCGATCCACCACCAGTCTGTCCCCGGGGCGGCGAGGCCGCACGGGTGGGGCGGGTGGGGGCGGCGCGGCCGACGGGGTCAGGGTTTGAGGGCCACGGCCGCGTAGGCGGCGGCTTCGGGGGCGGTGGCCGGCGGGTCGGTGGGGGTGGGACGCCAGTGGGGGGTGGGGACGATGCCGGGGGCGATGAGGTTCCAGCCGTCGAAGAAGCGGGTGAACTCGGGGAGCGTGCGGGCCTGGGCGGCGGTGCCGGCGGATTCGTAGATCCGGACCAGGCCGGCGATCTCGGCCGGGGCGAAGTCGGGGGTGACGTGGGTCATCACCAGGGCGCTGCCGGGGGCGAGGGCCGCTTTGAGGTGCTCGACGAGCTCGTGGGCGCCGTGGGTGTCGGGGACGAAGTGCAGGAGGGCGTTGAGGGAGAGCGCGACGGGCCGGGTGAGGTCGATGGTGTCGCGCAGGCCGGGTGAGGCGAGGAGCCGGGCGGGGTCGGTGACGTCGGCCTCGACGTAGGCGGTGCGGCCTTCGGGGGTGCCGGTGAGCAGGGCCTGGGCGTGTGAGAGCACGATCGGGTCGTTGTCGGCGTAGACGACCCGGGCGCACGGTTCCACGCTCTGGGCGACCTCGTGGAGGTTGGGCGGGGTGGGGATGCCGGTGCCGATGTCGAGGAACTGGTCGATGCCGGCCCGGGCGAGGGCACGGGTGGAACGGTGGACGAAGGACCGGTTGGCACGGGCGGCGACGCGCAGCCAGGGTCCGAGGGCGAGGGCGTGCCCGGCGGCCTCGCGGTCGGCGGCGAAGTTGGTGAAGCCGCCGAGGTAGTAGTCGTACATCCGGGCCGAGTGCGGCATGTTGAGCCGCAGGTCGACTCCGTCGTAGAGGCTCATCGCGTTCCCCTTGGCGTCGCGGACACCTGTCGATTGGTGCCCACCGTATCCGGAGGTCAAGCGCGGTCCGCCGCATTCCCTCCGGTCAGCTGATCCGATGGGATGACAATCAGTATTCGGGATGCGGCCTGGAGTGACGAGCCGGATGGACTGAGGATGGGCGCAGACAGCCCGACCCTCGAGTGGACCGCCGAGCTGCCGGCGGCCACGGAAAGCAGGCTCGATGACGATCGACAGGGGCGCCCCCGTGCGCGGGTACCGGGGAGGGCCCACGCTGGAGCGCGCCGACGGCCCGGAGTCGGACCGGGAGGCCGGTGGCGACCTCGGCCTGCGGCTGGACCTCACCTACGCGTCGTTCTGCGAGACCCATGAACCCGCCTGGCACGCCCTCGCGTTGACCAGGATAGGCGGCCAGGCGGACGCCGCGCTGGTGGTCGAGGCCGTGAAGGCGGACCTGGCCCGCTGCTGGCCGCAGGTGCTGCGGTTCGAGGAGCCGGCCGCGTACGCCTGGCGGTTGGCGAACCGGCACGTCTCGGACTGGATGTCCGCCGAGGAACCGGTGGCGGTGGAGGCCGTCACCTTCGCCGCGGTGATCGGCGCGTTCAAACAGGTCGCGAACGGGCTGCTGCACAGCGAGGCGGACGAGGTGCGGCTGTACGCGGCGATCCTCGAACTCCCGGACCGGCAGCGGGATGTGATCATCCTGCGGTACCTGCTGGGCCTGCACGTCAAGGTGATCGCGGCCTACCTGGGGCGGCCGGTGGCGACGGTGCACTCCAACCTCCGGCACGCGCGGGAGCGGCTGGCGCGCCGGCTCGGGGTGGGCGAACTGCCGGACAGCTCGGGCGAACCGGCCGACCGCGCGGGTGAACTTCCGGACCGCGCGGGTCAGCTGTGACGCCCGGGCCGGAAGCCGACCCGCCCGACGGGGCGGGTACGAGCGACGGGGCGGGTCCGAGCGGTGAGGCGGTTGCCAGCGGTGGGGGGCGTGCGGTGGTTCACGTGCCCCGGCCGGAACGCGCGCACGCCGAGCGCATCGCAGCACTGCGCCAGGCCCGGCTCACGGCCGCGCCGACACACCTGCCGTCGGAGTTCGAGCAGGCCGCCTTCGAACTGGGCCTGGTGGTGGCCTTGGTGCTGGGCGCGCCGGACGCCTCCCGGGGGCTCGACCTCCTGGTGAACGCCCGCCGGATCCAGCCCGAGGGGGCGGAGGTGTTCGCCGCGCTGCTGTACGCGACCGGGCGGGAGGAGGGCGCCGAGTTCTGGTGGCGCTTCGCCGCCGGATCGGGCTGCGGCACGGCGGCGTACTGCCTGCACCTGCACCATCTGAAGCTCGGCGAGAACGACGACGCCGACTACTGGCGGGCCTGGTCGGACCAGCTGGCGGCGGCCGGACGCCCCTCCGGGCCGATGCCGTTGCGGATGACCAGGCCGCTGCTGCCGGACGACGTGCGGCGCGACATCCTGTCCCGGGTCCACCACGGGCTGGCGCCGCAACTGCCGCCGCGGCTGGTCGCGGTGATCGACCGGCTGCCGGTGCAGGGCGACGAGGACGAGGAGGAGGTGCCGAGCCCGTGGGGGCTCACCTCGGGGGCGACCTCGGTGTGTTCGTGGGACGTCCGGTGGGACGGCGAGGACCCGTTGGAGTGAGCCGACCGCGTCTGCCCGTCCTCCCCCCGTTCAGGTGAGCGCCGCCTGCCGGGCGGCGATGTCAGGGTCGCGGCCGCCGCCGGAGGTGACGGCCTCCGCCCCGGGGCCGGTGTGCCGGACGACGTAGTGGTGCGGCGCCATCGCCGTGTCGCGGCCGGGCAGGGCGGCGACCACCGCGTGGTGGGCGACGGCCGGGGTGAGTGCGTGGTCCGCGCTGGTCAGCCTGGCGGTCAGCCTTCCCTCGTCCAGCGCCAGTTCGATGTCCGCCCGCGCGCCGAGGGCGGCCTCCAGCAGGGCGCGGACGGCGGCCAGGTCGATCCAGGAGCCGTCGACCAGGTGCCACTCCCCGCTCCGGCCGGGGGTCGGCACGCCGCCGACGCCGGGCAGGGCGTCGAGCGGCACGGGCCCGCGGGCGGCGGCGGCGAGGACGGCGAGCAGCGCCCGCGCGAACCGGTCGGTCTCGTCCGGGTCCAGCACCTGCGGGCAGCTGATCAGGGCGAAGTCGAGGCTGCCGCTGATCCGCAGGATGGTGAACATCAGCCGGACCGGCAGCGGCGGGGCGGGCACCCGGGTCAGTTCGGGGTCGGCGGCCGCGGCGGGTTGGGCGTCGGCGACGGCCGCGGGGATGGTCAGGCTCAGGTCGTTGACCACGACATGCCGGGGGAAGCGGCTGCCGCGCAGGTGGGCGCAGTCCTCGATGAGCCGCCAGACCTGTTCGGCGTCCAGGGTGCTGTGCCAGTAGGCGCTCAGCGAGGCCGCCTTGGCCCGGCCGATCAGCTGGTCGAGGTCGGCCGCCCCGGTGTCGAGCCGGATCAGGGCGTCCTGCGCCAGGGTGCCGACGTGGTCGACCAGGGCGGCGCGCTGGCGGTTCGCGGAGAGCGCCGAGAGCGCCAGCTCGGTACGGCCGGACCGGTGCGTGACGAGCGCGGCGAAGGCGGCGAGCAGGACGACGGACGGGCTCGCACCGGTGCGGCGGCAGACGGCGGCGAGGTCCTCGGCGGCGGTGCGGGAGCGGACCAGGACGGCCGAGTGGTCGCGCGGGGGGCCGGTGATCCGCGCGTCGGCGAACACCACCTGCGGGCCGGTGGCGAGGCTACGGGCCCAGTACCGCAGGGCGGCGGCCGACTTGCGGCGGCCCTGCGCGCTCCGTTCCGCGTCCGCGATCCGCAGCGGGGTCGGGGCGGTGACCGGCGGGAGGTCCTTGCCGGCGGCGAGGTCCAGCCAGTCCTGGATCAGCAGCACGGTGGCGGCGCCGTCGGCGCCCGCGTGGCAGACCACCGCGACCAGCCGCAGCAGTCGCTCCCCGTCGGCGACGAGGGTGACGCGCAGCCGCGGGGCGGCGGCCAGGTCGAACGGAACGGCGACGTCAGCTCGGCCCAACTCTGCTGCGAACGCGTCCAGTTGGGTGCCGTCGCGATCGCCCGCCTCGATCACGGTGACGGTGAACCGGCCTTCCGGGTGCACCACTTGGCGCTCCGGGAAGCCGTCCGCGCCGGGGCCGGCGGGGAAGGAGGTGCGCAGCGACTCGTGCCGTTCGACGAGCCGGCGCAGGGCGGCCAGCCCGGCCGACACCGAGGTGCCGTCCGGGACGGGCCAGAGCGAATCCTTGTTGATCTGCTCGGGGGCGTCGCGCCCGATGCACCGGATCATGTTGTCCTGGCCAAGCGTGAGCGGCCCCGAATCGACAGCCGAATCGACAGCCGAACCGTCGGCCGGGGCCGCGTACCGGACCTCGATCCGCCTACTGCTCTGTGTCTCGCCGTACGGGGTCACGTCGTACGCGCCTTTCGGCTCGCCGGGAAGGGTTCAGCGGGGGTGCGATCGGGACGCTACCAGCGACCTCGCACGCTGGTCCAGACCAATCGTCCGCCAAACCGATAGTTCGCCAATTCCTGTGCAAGACAAGCGAGTTGGCATGAACCGAACCATGGCTACGGAAGGGTCAACGTGCTCAGCACGCCGAGCCGGCGGTCCAGGTCGGCGACCAGGACGGGGCGCCCCTGCGCCCGCCAGGCGGGCAGCTGCTCGGCGAGCTCCGCCCAGGCCCCGGTGAACGGCTGGGCGGCCGCACCGTCGGCACCGGCCAGCCCGGGGCCGAGCACGAGCGCCGGGTCGGGCCCCAGCTCGGCAGCCCGATCCCGCACCACCGTGTCCGACAGCCCGGCACCGGGCATCTGATGGATCGTCATGTCAGGCCCGGGGGCCTCCTCGCAGACCAGCACCACCACGCCGTGCCGCTCCGGAAGCGACACCGGCGCGGCCGGCTCGTGGTGCAGCGCGGTCTGCTCGGCGAGCACCACGACCGCCCGGCGGCAGGATCCGGTGCGGTGGTAGTCGACCGCGAGGCGCAGCGCGGTGAAGGCCGCGGCGACGCCCTGGTCGCAGACCGCGAAGGCGAGCGGCGTGCCCGGACAGGACCGGCTGAGCGCCAGCGAGGACGGCGCGCCCGGTCGGACGTCCGGGGTGTCGAAGGCCAGGATCAGCAGGTCGACGGGCTCGTCCTCGGCGAGCGCCTCGCGCAGCAGGTCGGCTGCCAGCTCCTCGTAGGAGTGGCCGACGCCCTCGCGCAGCAGGTCCTCGCGCAGCGGCAGGCCGTAGGGGCGGACGAGGTCGGAGACGAACACCCGCAGGTCCGGATGGAGCGAGGCCTCCGAGCGGCCGTCGAAGCGCCGCGCGAGCGCCCGGGTGATCCGCAGGCCGTGGTCGGCCACCTGGTCAGTCCTCGGGGATGACGTGTCCGGCGACGTAGTCGGCCAGCTTGGTGACCGAGCGCAGGTCGTCCTCGGTGATCTGCTCGACGTCCACCTGGATGTCGAGCGACTCCTCCAGCTCCAGGATGAGCTCGATGGTGCCGGCCGAGGTGAGGCCGAGGTCGTCGAAGAGGCAGGCGTTCTCGGGGATCTCGGGCAGTTCGCGCTTGAGGACGCGGGGCAGCAGTTCGCCGATGCCGGTGCGGATCCGCTCGCGCAGCTCGGGGTCAGTGGTCTGGACCACAGGTTCTGACATGGGTGTCCCGTCCCGTCGTACGTGGGAGAGTGGTCTGGCATGGGAAGGATGGACGAAGCCGACGCTTCGTCAGCAGCGGACCGCCATCGCGGAGAAAGTGGCTCCGACACCGGCGGCGGCGATCAGGTAGTGGTCGCCGCGGCGCAGCAGCCCCCGCGTGGTGGCGGTGTGAAGATTGATGAGGCTGTCCGCAGCGAAACTGTGCCCCACCGACAGCACGTTGTCCAGCACCACCTTGTCGAGCGGATAGCCGATCCGGCGCGCTATCATCCGCCACGACGCCTGGTTGACGTTGTGCGGAAGCACCGCGGCCAGGTCGGAGAGGTCCAGACCTGCCTCGTCCAGGGCGGCCTCGATCGCCTCCACCATCACGTTGGGGTACTCGCGCTGGTAGCGGCCCAGGAGGTCCGCGTCCTCGGCCAGCCGGCCGTCGAACTCCGGGCGCTGGCGCACCGCGAAGGAGAGCACCCGGTGGCGCTCGCCGTCGGCGCTCACCAGACAGGCGGCCGCGCCCTCGGCGAAGATACCCGTCTCGGGCACCACCTGGGCGTCCTTGGTGAAGGTCTTCTCGCCCGCCAGGATGAGCGCCAGCGCCCGCGGGTCGGGCTCGGCGGCGAGCAGCCGGCCGGCCAGGTCGATGGCCAGCAGGCCCACCGCGCACGCGTGGTGGGTCACCGTGAAGGCGTTGGCGTGCGCGAGGCCGCGCGGGGCGAGCAGGTCGTGCAGTGGGTTGAGCGGGTAGGGCACCGCCACCGGCATGCTGCGCGCGTGGATCACGAAGCGGACGTCCCGTTCGCGTCCGCGCAGCTCAGGCAGGTTGTCGAGGGCGGAGTCAAGCAGGTCGGGCAGCGTCCCGGACGGGTCCAGACGGAGCTGGTCCAGTCCGTGGAAGCGGCGGAAGAGTCGAAGTTGACGTGGGGTCAGGCCGATCCGCTCACCAACCGCCTCGATGGGCACGGCGTGCGGGGGGAGGTGAACGGCCACTGCCTCCAGTGCTGTCACGCGGGCTAGTATTCCGACGCCCGCCGGGTCGCACAAGTGATCTCGGGCCCCTTCACCGTCGTGTTCGTCTCCGAGGCCGCCGAATCCGCCTCCGGGGCGGGCGCGTTCACCCCCGTGCCGTCGAGCAGGTGGGAGACCCCCTTCGATGTCCGATGCCATTTCTCACACGTCGTCCGACCGTGAACCGCACCACCCCGCCGCGCCGTTGTACCCCGAGCTGGTCGCCCTGCTGGTCGAGGCCGCCGGGGCGCCCCCCGGCTGGGCCGACCGGCTGACCCCGGAGGCCCGGCTGGACGGCGACCTGCTGCTCGACGAGGGCGAGCTGGCCGCGCTCGCCGGGCGCCTGCGCGAACGCTTCGGCCCGGCCGCCGACCTGGCCCGGCTGCGCGCCGGGCTGGACCTGGCCGCCCTGGAAGCGCTGACCGTCGCCGACCTGCAGAAACTGATCCCCGAGGAGGGTGCACGATGACCCGGTTCCTGCTGGTGATGCCCCCGTTGACCGGGCACGTCAATCCCGCGGCGGGCATCGCCGCCGAGTTGACCGCGCGCGGACACGACGTCGCCTGGACCGGCACCGAGTCGGTGCTGCGCCCGCTGCTCGGCCCCCAGGCCCAGGTGCTCGGCACCGGCACCCGGGCGTTCCGGGCGCAGGGCGGGCACGGGCTCGCCGCGCTGCGTTCGCTCTGGGAGGGCTTCATCGTCCCGTACGCGCGGTTCACCGCGAAGCCGCTGGACGCGATCGTGCGGGAGTTCCGGCCGGACGTCCTGCTCGTCGACCAGCACACCCCGGCAGGCGCGCTGGCCGCCCACCGGCACGGCCTGCCGTGGGCGAGCTTCGCGCCCGGGGCGATGGAACTGGGCCGCCCGTACCGGGCATTGCCGCAGGTGGAGGCCTGGATGACCGGCCTGCTGCGCGGGTTGTGGGAGCGCGCCCGACTGCCCGCGCAGGAGTACGTGGACCCGCGCTTCTCCCCCGCCCTGGTGCTGGCGACCACCGGCCCCGCGCTGACCGGTGACGACGCGCCGCCCCCGCACCACGCGCTGGTCGGGCCGGTCCAGTCCGCCCGCCCGGCCGACCCGGACTTCCCGTGGGAGCGGCTGCTGCCCGGGCGCCGGCGGGTGCTGGTCACCATGGGCACGCTGGCCGGCGAGCTGGGCGCGGACTTCCACGCACGGGCCGCCCGGGCGTTGGAGCTGTGCGGCGACGACGTGCAGCCGGTGTTCGCCGCCCCGCGCGAGCTGCTGCCCGAACTGCCGCCGCAGGCCGTCGCGGTGGACCGGGCGCCGGTGCTGGAGCTGATGGCGCGCGGCGCGCTGGACGCGGTGCTGTGCCACGGCGGGATGAACACCGTCGGCGAGGCCCTGACGCACGGCCTGCCGCTGGTCACCGCACCGATCCGGCACGACCAGCCGTTCGTCGCGGCGCAGGTGGCGGCGGCCGGGGCGGGGCTGCGGGTGCCGTTCGCCCGGGTGACGCCGGAGCGGCTGGCGCAGGCCCTGCGGGCCGTCCTGGACACGGCCGACTACCGGCGCGGCGCGGTCCGGGTCGGCGAGGCGCTGCGCGCGGGCGGCGGGGCGGCCGCGGCCGCAGACCGGCTGGAGGGCCTGGGGCGTGTTTCATAATTCGCGTCGGATCAGCGCGCGGCTCCCCCAGCCTGGCGGGAATTATGAAACACGCCCTGTCGGCCCGAGCCGGGCGGGACTTCCGGCAGCCGCTACCGGGGGCCCTGTAGCAGACCGGAAGATCAACGTCCATTGGTCTAGGCCATTGTCTCCGGGCCGGGGTTCGTCCTAGGGTGGCGCCCAGCACCGCCTTCGCAGGTGCCGAGCACCGCCTTCCCAGGTGCCGTGGCAGCCCATCCCAGCACGGGAGTTCCGGTTGATCGAGACCACGGGACTGCGCAAGTCCTATCGCAAGAAGACCTCCCGCAAGAGCGGCGAGAACCCCACCGTCGACGCTGTGCGCGGCATCGACCTGTCCGTCGACGCGGGCGAGATCTACGGTTTCCTCGGGCCCAACGGCGCCGGGAAGACCACCACCCTGCGCATGCTGGCCACCCTGATCCGCCCGGACGGCGGTCAGGCCAGCATCGCCGGGGCCGACCTCTTCACCGACCCGGCCGGTGTACGCCGCCGGATCGGCTACGTCGCCCAGGGCGGCGGCACCACCGACACCGTCAGCGCCCGCGAGGAGCTGGTGCTCCAGGCCCGGATGTACGGCGCCGCCAAGGCGCAGGCCGTCCAGGCCGCCGAGGGCGCGCTCAAGGCCTTCGACCTGGCCGAATTCGGCGACCGCCCGTGCGCCACCTACTCCGGCGGCCAGCGCCGCCGGGTGGACATCGCGCTCGGCGTCATCCACGAGCCCCGGGTGCTGTTCCTGGACGAGCCCACGGTCGGGCTGGACCCGGCCAGCCGGGCGTACGTGTGGGAGGAGATCCGCCGGCTGCGCACCGAGGGCATGACCGTCGTCGTCACCACGCACTACCTCGACGAGGCCGACGCCCTGTGCGACCGGGTCGCGATCGTCGACCACGGCCAGGTGGTGGCCGAGGGCACGCCCGAGGTGCTCAAGCGCGAGATCTCCGGCGACGTCGTGCTTCTCGAACTGGAGCCCGGAGAGGGCGTCGCCGAGCGGGCCGCCGAGGTGCTGCGCCCGCAGCCCTACCTGCACCGGCTGGAGTTCAGCGGGGAGAACGGACTGCGGCTCTACCTGGAGGACGGCGCGGCGGCCATCCCGCAACTGCTGCGCGCGCTCGACGGGGCGGGCGTGACGCCCGGCACCGTCCAGCTCCAACGCCCCAGCCTGGACGACGTGTTCCTGGCCCGCACCGGCCGTTCGCTCCAGCAGTCCTGATCCGCCCATTCCTGGGGAGACCATGAAGCTCGCCCGCGACACCTGGCTGGTCTTCCAGCGCCAGGTGCTGCTGATGATCCGCACCCCGATCTGGATCGCCGTCGGGATCATCCAGCCCGTGCTCTACCTGCTGCTGTTCGCCCCGCTGCTGAAGAAGGTGCTCGTCCCCGGCGGTACCAGCAGCTACGCCGACACCTACCAGATGTACGTGCCGGGCCTGTTGGCGGTGCTGTGCATCTTCGGCGGGCTGTTCACCGGCTTCAGCCTGCTCGGCGAGCTGAAGGCCGGCATCATCGAGCGCGCCCGGGTGACGCCGGTGAGCCGGCTGGCGCTGCTGCTCGGGCGGGCGCTGCGGGAGATGGTGGCGCTGCTGGTGCAGGCCGTCCTGATCACCCTGATCGCGCTGCCGTTCGGGCTGAGGGTGAGCCCGCTGAACCTGCTGCTCGCCTACCTGCTGCTCGGGCTGCTGGCGCTGATGACCTCGGCGATCTCCTACGGCATCGCGCTGATGGTGCCGACGGACGCGGCGATGGCACCGGTGGTGAACACCCTCGCGCAGCCGATCGCGCTGCTCTCGGGGGTGCTGCTGCCGCTCACCCTGGCACCGCACTGGCAGCAGCAGGCCGCCAAGTGGAACCCCTTCTACTGGGCGGTGGAGGGCATGCGCGCGCTGTTCTCCGGCCACCTCGGGGACAGTGCGGTGTGGCAGGGCCTGCTGGTCGTCGTGGTGATGACCGTGCTGTCGGTGTACTGGTCGGCCCGGTTGTTCTCCACCCGGGTGCGCTGAGACACGGCAACAGCAGGAGGGGCCCGGCTTGCGAGCCGGGCCCCTCCTGCTGTTGTCGGCGCCACTCAGGAAGCAATCACTCAGGAGGCGATGAACGCCGCCAACTTGGCCACACCGTCAATGATCTGAGCCTGCGTCAGGGAACTGATCGAGAGCCGCAGCCGGTGTTCCCCGCCGCCCGCCGGGTAGAACGGCGCCATCGGCGTCCACAGCACCCCGTAGCCGCGGGCGCAGCGCTCCATCGCCGCGTCGTCGGCGGCGAACGGCACGGTCAGCACCGCGAAGAAGCCGCCCTCGGGCCGGTTCCAGGACACGCCCAGCCGGCGCCGCTCGGAGGCCGGGAAGTGCCGGTCCAGCTCCCGCAGCAGGGTGTCCATGCCGGCCGCGTAGTGGGCCGTGGCGGCGGCGTTGGCGGCGCGCAGCCGGCAGTCGTGGCGCAGCAGCATGCCGCCGATGACGGCCTGGCTGAGCGCGGGCGTGTTGACCGTCGTCATGCTCTTCAGCTTGGCCAGTTCGTCCGCCAGCAGGGTGCGCCGCCCGCCGGGGCCGGCCACCTCCTGGTCGGCCACGACGTAGCCGAGGCGGGCGCCGGGGAAGCAGGTCTTGGCGAAGGAGCCCAGGTAGACCACCTGGCGGCGGCGGTCGAGCGCCTTGAGCGTCGGACGCTCCCCCGGGTCACGGGCGAAGAAGCCGTACGGGTTGTCCTCGATGACGAGCAGGCCCTCCTCGGCGGCCGTCTCCAGCAGCCGGGTGCGGGCCGCGACGGGCATGCTGGTGCCCGAGGGGTTGGCGAAGTCCGGGACGACGTAGAGGGCGCGCGGGCGGCGGCCCTCGGCCCGCACGGCCCGGGCGGCGGCGCGCACGGCCTCCGGGTCGGGGCCGCCGGCCGGCCCCTCGGGGACGGGGAGGGTGGTCAGGTCGAGCAGCCGGGCGGCGCCGGTGACGCCGACGTAGCAGGGTGAGCTGACCAGCAGGACGTCGTCCGGGCCGGCGCACAGGGCGCGCAGGGTGAGCAGCATGCCCTCCTGGGCGCCGACCGTCAGCACCAGGGCCTCGGGGGCCACCGCCAGGCCCTCGTCGTTGGCGAGGGTGCGGGCGACCAGGTCGGCGATGATCCCCTTGGTGGGGCCGTACTGGAACAGCGCGGTGCGCACGGCGTCCCGGTCGAGGCCGCGGGCCGCCAGGTGGGCGAGATAGGTGTCCAGGTAGGCGGGGACGTCCTCGGGTTCGAAGAAGCCCTCGTAGGGGCGGCCGGGGGCGAAGGAGACGGCGTCGGGGTAGCGGGTGGTGACCTCGTTGAGGAAGGTCATCGCGTCCAGCAGCGGGTCGGCCAGGCTGGCGTGCAGGTCGGCCAGGGGCAGGGGCTCGGGCGCGCTCACCGCAGGGCCTCGCGCAGCCGCTCGGCGGCGTAGCGCTGGGCGTCGGCGGCCGCGTCCAGGGTGCCGGTCATGGCGAAGAAGCCGTGCGGCATGCCGGCGTAGCGGCGGCTCTCCACCGGCACCCCGGCCGCGCGCAGCGCCTCGGCGTACTGCTCGCCCTCGTCGCGCAGTGGGTCGTACTCGGCGGTGATGACGGTCGCGGGCGGCAGTCCGGCCAGACCGGGGGCGCGCAGCGGGGAGGCGTGCGGGTGGGCGCCGTCGGCGGGGTCGGCCAGGTAGTGGCCCCAGTACCAGTCCACCGAGCGGCGGTTGAAGAGCATCGGGTCGTCGTGCTCGCGCAGCGAGGGGGTGTCGGCGGCGTGGTCGGTGTTGGGGTAGACGAGCAGTTGGTGGCGCAGGGCCGGGCCGTTCTCGTCGCGGGCGATCAGGGTGAGGGCGGCGGTGAGGTTGCCGCCGGCACTGTCGCCGCCGACGGCGAGCCGGCCCGGGTCGACGCCGAGTTCGCCGGCGTGTGCGGCGAGCCAGTACAGCGCGGCGCGGCAGTCGTGGACGGCGGCGGGGAAGGGGTGTTCGGGGGCGAGCCGGTAGCCGACGGAGGCGGTGACGCAGCCGGCCGCGTTGGTCAGCCGGCGGCAGATCGCGTCGCTGGTGTCGGGCGAGCCGAGGGCCCATCCGCCACCGAACAGGTAGAGCAGGGCCGGTAGTTGACGGCCGGGCGGCTCGGGACGGTAGAGCCGCAGGGCGAGTTCGCCGCCCGGGCCGGGGATGCGGTGCTCCTCGACGGCGGCGACCGGCTCGGGGCTCCCGGCCGCGGCGCGGATGTCGGCGAGGTCGGCGGCACGGGCCTCGGCCAGCGTGAGGGTGTAGAGCGGCGGCGCACCGCTGCTCGCGCGCCGGGCGCGCAGCGCCTCGGCCTGGGGGTGCAGGGGCATGGGTGGTCCCGTTCGGTACAGATTCGGTGCGGGGGCGTCGGCGGGCGGACTCTCAGGGTCCAGGGGCTATGAGCCCAAGGACCCGAGGGCCTGACGAGCCTAGGGGTCTACGGGCCTAACGGTCGGCTTCGACGTAGACGGTCTCGTCGGTGCGGAACGCGGTGTCGAGGTCGGCGACGTCGGGGCGGGCACCCTGGCGGTAGGCGCAGTGGCGGATCCGCTCCGGTTCGAAGCCGGCGAGGGTGAGGACGTGGCGCAGCTCGTCCAGGTCGTAGATCCACTGGTGCCCGTAGTAACGGAAGATCTGGTTGACCAGGAAGGCCGGGCGGGCGGGCATCGGCGGGCCGAAGCCGAGGGTGGTGAGGCGGCGGCGGTGCTTGGCGAGGAAGCCGTCCCCGTTGGCGTAGCCGGCCAGGTAGCGGGCGAGGTCCGGGGTGGTGAGGCGCAGCACGCCGCCGGGGCGCAGGACGCGGCGCACCTCGCGCAGCCAGCCGACCGCGACCGGCATGGTGACGTGCTCGATCAGGTGCTCGGCGTAGACCCAGTCGACGCTGGCGTCGGCGAAGGGCAGCGGCCGGCCGATGTCGAGCTGGGTGAACCAGCGGTCGCCGTCGATCCGGTAGAGGGTGCCGGGTTCGGTGGCGGCGCCGGGGCCGCGCAGGGCGGTGAGGTCGGTGCCGAGTCCTTCCGGGTGGGCGGTCCGGAAGGCGGCGAACTCGATTCCGGTGAGGCCGAGTTCGCGGAATCCGGCGTGGTCGCGGGGCAGCCCGCCGGGGTGCGCTGCGAGCGTGTCGCAGGTGGCGACCTGCTCGCTGAAGGCGTCCAGGCGGGTGGCGAGGCCGTCGGGGTCGTCCCAGTCCCAGCCGGGGAAGGGGTCGTTGCGTTCGGTCTCGGGGGTCGGTTCGGTCATCTGCTGTTCTCCATCCAGTAAGGACAACGTGGTGCGGGCCGTGCGCGGTTCAGCCGGCCGGGCAGGGCCAGGGGGCGAGGGCCGAGCGGTCCAGGTCGGCGAGCCGGGGGCGGCCCAACAGGGCCATGGTGTGCTCCAGTTCCTCGCGCAGCAGGTCGAGGACGCGGTGCACGCCGGCCTCCCCCTCGGTGGCGAGGCCCCAGAGCACCGGACGGCCGACCAGGACGGCGCGGGCGCCGAGGGCGAGCGCGACGGCGATGTCGGCGCCGGTGCGCACCCCGCCGTCGAGCAGCACCGGCAGGTCGGCGGGTACGGCGTCGACGACCTCGGGCAGTGCGGCCAGGGAGGGCAGTGCGCCGTCGAGTTGCCGCCCGCCGTGGTTGGAGACCACGACGGCGTCGGCGCCGTGCTCGGCGGCGAGCCGGGCGTCCTCGGCGGTCAGGATGCCCTTGAGGACCAGCGGCAGCCGGGTGCGGGCGCGCAGCCAGGCGAGGTCGGCCCAGGTCAGGGTGGGGTCGAACTGTTCGCGCGCGTGCTCGGCGATGCCCGAGCCGCCGTCCGTCGCGCGGTGGCTGGCGGACATCAGGTCCTGGTCCAGGTTGACGGCGCGGACGGCGGGCGGGATCGCGAAGCCGTTGCGCAGGTCGCGCAGGCGGCGGCCGATCCTGGGGGCGTCCACGGTCAGGACGAGAGCGGAGTAGCCGGCCGCCTCGGCGCGTTCGACCAGGGCGGCGAGCGCGGCGCGTTCGCGCAGCCAGTACAGCTGGAGCCAGAGCGGGCCGGTGGCGGCGGCCGCGATCTCCTCCAGGGTGCGGCTGGCGAACATGCCGGCGACCAGCAGGGCCCCGGCGCGGCCGGCGGCGCGCGCGGTGGCGGTCTCGCCCTCCGGGTCGACCAGCCGGTGGTAGGCCATCGGGGCGATGCCGACCGGCAGGCCGAGCGGCGCGCCGAGCAGTGTGCGCCCGGGCGAGCAGTCGGAGACGTCGACCATCGTGCGCGGGCGCAGTGCATAGCGCGCGAACATTTCCCGGTTCGCCGCCACGGTGCGTTCCGTGCCGCTGCCACCTTCGATGAAGTCCCATATTTCCGGGGAAAGTTGCGCGCGCGCGGCGTGCTCCATCCCGGCCAGCGTGAGTTCTCCCACGGGCGTCCTCGATTCCGGGCGGCCACGCGTGGACCAGCCCCGGTTCCGCAGCGTAGGAGCAACAACCACATTGGTATAGACCTTGATTTGACCAAACGTCTGTGCAATCGTCTGGCAACGGAATTGACCGTTTTGGTTGTGAACGGCGTTCATGTCAAATCCCCTCACTTGTGTGGAGCGGTGTTGACCGGCATTTCCCCCTCTTCACTTCCGCCTTCCTCACCGCCGCACGCCGACGCCCCGGACGCCTGGGTCGACCGGCTGTTGCTGGCCGGTCCCGGAGGCGAGGAGTGCCTGCATCTCGGCGGACCACTCGACCGGGACGCCCTGCGCGCCCTGGTCGACGAACAGGCCGCGCACCTCGCCGCGGCCGGACTCGGCCCCGGCGGCACCGCCGCGCTACGGCTGCCGCCCTCGGTGGCGTTCGTCACGGTGCTGCTGGCGTGCTGGCGGCTCGGCGCCCAAGTGGCGCTGCTCGACCACCGCTTGACGGACCACGAGGTCGACGCGGCGGTCGCGCGGCTGGCTCCGCAGGTCCTGGTAGGCTCCGCCCACCGGCCCGCGGCCGCTCTGCGCGGCTTCTCCGAGGTCGAGCCGGTGGCCGTCCGGCTGCCGGACGGGCTCCCGGCCCGCACCGGGCACGCGCTGATCCAGCTCAGCTCCGGATCCACCGGCCCGGCCAAGGTCATCGCCCGCACGGCCGCCGACCTGCTCCGCGAACTCGACTGCTACCACAGGCTGGTGGAGTTCCCCGGCGAGGGCGAGCGGGTCGTCCTGCTGTCCTCCGTGGTGCACGTGCTCGGCCTGGTCGGCGGACTGCTCAACAGTCTGCACGCGCGGGCCGCGCTCACCGTGCCCGAGCGGATGACGGCGGCGGGCATCCTCGCCGCGGTCGCCGCCGGCGACCGGCCGACCACCGTCATCGGGGTGCCCTTCCACGCCGAACTGCTGGCCGGCACCGTCAACCCCCCGGCGCTGCCGGGGCTGCGACGGATGATCGTAGCCGGCGAACTGGTCCGCCCGGGCCTGCCCGCGCTGTTCGCCGACCGCTACGGCGTCCCGCTCGGCACCATGTACGGGATGACCGAGACCGGGGTCATCGCCACCGACCTGTCCGGCACGCTCCACCCGGCCAAGCAGCCCGTCCACGGGATGCGGCTGCGGATGGTCGCGGGCGAGCTGCGGATCGGCACGGAGGCCTCGCCCTACCCGGGGCTGGACGACCCGACCCGCTGGTCGGACGGCTGGCTGCACACCCGCGACGCGGCCGAACTCGACCCGGCCACCGGCCTGGTCACCGTCCTCGGCCGGCTGGACTCACAGGTCTCGATCGGCGGCCTCAAGGTCGACCTCACCGAGGTCGAGCAGACCCTCACCGCACTGCCCGAGGTCCGCGAGGCCGTCGTGGTCTTCGAGGACGGCGCGATCGAGGCCTACCTCGCCACCGAACCCGACGCCGACCTCGCCCTCGTCCAGGACGGGCTGGCCCGCCGGCTCGCCGCCTACAAGCGGCCGCGACGGCTCGCCCTGCTGCCCCGACTCCCCCGTACCGCCACCGGAAAACTCCTGCGCGACCCGGCCGCCCTGCGCAGCACCGCCACGGCCGCCGCGCTCTGATCCACCGCACGCACCCCGACAAGGAGCCACACCATGCAGGACCGCGTCCGCGAGTTCGTCCTCGCCTCGCTCACCGAGATGCAGTACGACGTCTCCGAGGTCACCGGGGACACCGACCTCGGCCCGGCCGGGCTGGACCTCGAATCGCTCGCGCTGGCCGAGCTGTCGGTGCAGGTCGAGGACGAGTTCGGGATCAAGTTCGACCTCGACGAGATGGAGACCACCGCGCTGATGACGCTCGACGAGTTCACCGCCGACGTCGTCAAGCGGATCGACGCCGGCGCAGCCACCGCCACCGCCGGCAGCCCGGCGTGAGCGGCTCCGCCCTCCCCGACCGGGCCGAGGTCCGCGCGATGCTGGCGGCGTTCGGGCAGCGCGCCGCCGACACCGTGCCCGACGACCTCGGATCGCTCGAACTCACCTGGCTCATAGCCGAGTTCGAGCAGCGCTACGGCATCCAGGTGGACCTCGACGACGACCGCTTCGGCGCCGTCCGGACGGTCGACGACGCCACCGAACTGCTGCGCGCGGCCGTCCTGGCCGAACGTGTGGGCGCCCGGCCATGACCACCGGCGCGCCCTCCGCGCACCGGCCGCGCGGCCGGCCGGTGGTCACCGGGCTCGGCGTGCTCAGCGCCGCCGGGCGCGGACTCGGCCCGCTGACCGAGGCCGCCGCCCACGGCAAGACCGCCTTCGGCCCGGTCACCCGCTTCGACGTGAGCGCCCGCCGCACCACCCGGGCCGCACTGCTGCCCGACGACGTGCCGCTCGCCCACACCTTCCCGCTGGCCCGCGCGGTGCTCGACGCCGTCGGCCAGGCCTGCCGCCAGGCCGGACTGACCGCCGCCGACGGCGCGGACACGCCCGTCCTGCTCGCCCTGCACAGCGACGAACGGACCAGGGGCACCGCCGACGCGGTGGCCGCCGGCGTCCGCGCCGCCTGGGGCACCGCGGGCGTCACCCGGGTGTACACCGGCGCCTGCGTGGCGGCCGCGACCGCCGTCGCGGACGCCGCGGCGCTGGTCGCCACCGGGCGGCACGAGCGGGTCCTGGTCGCGGCCGGGCACCTGGTCGAGCCGGGTGTGTTCGCCGTCTTCGACGCCGGCCGCGCGCTGGCCCGGGACGGCGAGCTGCGCCCGTTCAGCACCGGCCGCACGGGCACCCTGCTCGGCGACGCGGCCGCCGCCGTGCTGGTCGAGGCCGCCCCGGCCGCCGAACGGCGCGGCGCCGCCGCCCTCGCCCGGCTGGCCGGCTGGGGCCGGGCCGGGGACGCCCACCACGTGTGCCGCCCCGAACCGGACGGCGGCGGAGTCGCCCGGGCCGTCGAGGCCGCGCTCACCCGCGCCGGCGTCGCCCCGGCCGAGGTCGGCTACGTCAACGCCAACGGCACCGGCTCCACCCTCGCCGACCAGGCCGAGGCGAGCGCGCTGCGCCGGGTCTTCGGCACGCACACCGCCCAACTCCCGGTCAGCTCCAGCAAATCCGTCCACGGGCACGCCCTGGAAGCCTCCGCCCTGCTCGAACTCGCCGTCACCATCGGCGCGTTGGACACCGGACAGCTCCCGGTCAACGCCGGCTGGCTCGGCCCGGACCCAGACGTCGGCCTGGACCTCGTCCTGGACGGCCCCCGCGCCGCCCGCCCCCGCTACGCACTCAGCCTCAACTCCGCCTTCGGCGGCGCCAACACCGCCCTGCTGGTGGCCCCCGCATGACCGGCCACCAGACCCCGCCCGCCGTCCGACGGCGCCGACCCCGTACCCCGGCACCCACACCATGACCACCGACGCCACAGACTCCGACACCACGGCCTTCGACGCCACAGACCCCGACGCCACGAACGTCGGCGCCGCACCCGCCCCGGCCGCCGCCCGGCTGCGGGTCCTCGCCGAGGCCCGCCGACCCGACCCCGGCTCGGCCGACCCCGACCTGGCCGGCCCACCGCCACCGCTGCCCGGCTTCGCCGCCTCCGGCTTCAACCCGCTGGTCGCCGACACCGCCGACCGCTGCCTGCGCGCCCACCACGGCGCCCCGCCCGCCCCCGGGCGGACCGCACTGCTGCTGGCCAGCGCCGGCGGCGACCGCGCCACCGCGCGGGCCATCGACCAGAGCGCCGAACCCGGACGGCGCCCCGCACCGCTGCTGTTCTTCCAGTCCAACCCCAACGCCGTCCTCGGGCACATCGCCGCCCGCTGGGGCCTGACCGGCCCCGTCGTGGCGATCAGCCCGGCCCACGCCGTCCCCGGGCAGGTGCCCGCGGACGCGCTCGACCTCGCGGCGCTGCTCCTCGCGGACGGCGACGCCGACCAGGTGCTGGTCATCGCCGCCGAACCGGGCGACGACCGACCGGGCGAGGCCGCCGGACACGCGGTGGCCGTCCTGGTCACCGGCTGACGTCCTGGTCACCGCCTCAGTCACCGCCCGAGTCGCCGCCTCAGTCACCGGCTGAACCGTCCGGCCACCGCCGGCCGTACCCACGGACGAGGCCCGACGACTGAAGCAGCCGCACCCGGCAGACCAGCATCCGGCCCCGTCACCCACCCAGGCGCCGTCGCACCCGCCGACAGCCCACCGACACCCGCCGACACCGTTCGCCGACACCCTTCGCCGCCCGCGCGGCCGCCCGACCCACGCCAACCGATCAGCCGCCCGGGCCGTCTCCGGCCCCGAGGGAGGGATCCACCCCGTGACCATCCGCAGTGTCCGCAGCCTGATCGCGGACGACCCCGACGTGGGCGCCGGCAACGTCCTGACCGCCCGGCTCGCACTCGGCCTCGGCCTCGACGAACCGCTGCTGACCTTCGACACCCCGGTGGACGACCACCCCGCCTGGCAGCCGCTCACCCTGCGCGAGCTCGACCGCGCCGTCCGGGCCCGCGCCGCCGCCCTGCACGCCCTCGGCATCACCCGGCGCGACCCAGTGGTGGTCTTCGCCAGCGACGCCGCCGACCACGTGCTCGCCTTCCTCGCCCTGACCCGGCTCGGCGCCATCCCCGCGCTGCTCAACCCCAACGTGGACGGCGAGCGGGCCGCCCGCTACATCGCCCGCCTCGGCGCCGTCGGCGTCCTCGCCGACCCGGCCCACCTGGCCGCGCTGGCCGGCCACGACCCCGGCGCGCCGCTGCTGCCCGAGATCTCCACCCTCGGCGCGGGCGACCCGGACGCCGCCCCCGAGCCGTACCGGCACTGGTCCGGCGACCCGGTGGCGATCACCCACTCCTCCGGCACCACCGGGATGCCCAAGGCCGTCGTCCACTCGCACGCGAGCCTGTACGCGGCGATCCGCCACCGGCTGCGGCTGCCCCGCCCGCAGGGCCAGGACCGGATGCTCAGCGCGCTGCCCGCGCCGCACGCCGCCACCCTGATCGCGCTCAACCTGGCGCTCAGCTCGCACACCGAACTCGCCGTGCTGTCACGGCAGTCCGGCGCCGGGGTGCTGGACGCGATCGAGCAGTGGCGGCCCACCGGGGTGATCGGCTTCGCCGCCACCTGGGCCGAACTCGCCCACCACGACCTCGCCACCCGGGACCTCGCCACCGTCGCCCTGTGGTGGAACACCGGCGACTGCGCGCACGAGGTGCACATCCGCCGCCTGATCGCCACCGGCAGCCGGGAGTCCGTCACCCGCGCGGGCCGCACCCGGACGCCGGGCTCACTGTTCGTCGACGGCCTGGGCTCCACCGAGATGGGCCACTCGCACTTCTTCATCACCCACGGCCCCGGCACCGAGCGCTACGGGCGCTGCGTCGGGCGCCCGCACGCCTTCGTCGACTGCGAGGTGGTCGGCCCGGACGGCGAGCCGCTCGGCCCCGGCGAGGTCGGCGAACTCGCCACCTCCTCACCGACCCTGGCGCTCGGCTACTGGAACGACTCGGCCACCACCTTCCGCACCCGGATCCGCGGCCGCTTCCTCACCGGCGACCTGATGTACCGGGACGAGGAGGGCTACTACTACCACGTCGACCGGGCCGTCGACTCGGTCGAACTCGGCGACGGCAAGCGGCTGTTCACCGCCATGTCGGAGGAGCGGGTGCTGGCCGCCCGCCCGGACGTGGCGGACTGCACGGTGGTCGCCGTGCGGGACGGCGAGCGCGTGGTCACCGACGTGCTGCTGATCCTCGCCGCCGACGCCGACCCGGCCGCCGACCGGACCAAGGACGTCATCGCCGCCCTGGACGAGGCCGCCGCCGCGACCGTGCGCCAGGTGCTGGTCGTCTCCGGGGACGACATCCCGCTCGGCCCCACCGGCAAGGTCCGCAAGGTGCTGCTGCGCCAGCGCTACCTCGACGCCGCGGCCGGTGCCCGATGACCCGCCGCGAGGGCGCCGTCGTCACCGGCCTCGGCCTGGTCTCGCCGCTCGGCCGCAAGCCCGCCGAGGTGTTCGACGCGCTCAACGCCGGGCGCTCCGGGCTGACCGCCGTTCCCGAGGGCCACGCCGCGCACGGCTGGCTGCCCGCCGCCGGGATCGCCCCCGCCGTGGACGGCCGCGAGGTGCTGCCGCCCACCGAGACCCGCTGCGTGGACCGCTTCGTGCTGCTCGCCCTGGCCGCCGCCGACGACGCGCTCGCCGACGCCGGCCTGGTCGTCGGCCGGGACGCCGACCCGCACCGCACCGCCGTGGTGCTGGCCACCGGCGGCGGCGGGCTGGAGACCTTCGAGCAGCAGTCGCACCGCCGGCTGGAACGCGGCCGCCCCGGCGTCAGCCCGTACCTGCTGCCGGGCATGCTCTCCAACATGGCCACCGCCCGGATCGCCATCAAACACGGGATCCGCGGCTACAGTTCGGCCGTGGTGACGGCCTGCGCGGCCGGCGCCCAGGCCGTCGCCGAGGGGCTGCGGCTGATCCGCTCCGGCGACGCGGACGTGGTGGTGTGCGGCGGCACCGAGTCCTCGCTGCACCCGACCATCGCCGCCGCCTTCACCAACGCCCGTGCGCTCGCCCAGGGTTGGGACGACCCTGAGCAGGCCAGCCGGCCCTTCGACACCCGCCGCAACGGCTTCGTGCTCGGCGAGGGCAGCGCCGTCCTCGTCCTGGAACGCGCCGACCACGCCGACGCCCGCGGCGCCGCCGGGTACGCGGACGTCATCGGCTGGGGCGCCTCCACCGACGCCCACCACCCGACCATGCCCCGCCCCGACGGCTCCGGCGCCGCCGACGCGATGCGCGCCGCACTCGCCAACGCGGGGCTGGCACCGGGCGACATCGACTACGTGAACGCCCACGGCACCGGCACCAAGCTCGGCGACGTGGCCGAGACCGCGGCCCTGCGCGCCGTCTTCGGCGCGCACCCGCCCGCGGTCAGCTCCACCAAGGGTGCCACCGGTCATCTCCTCGGCGCCGCAGGCGCGTTGGAGGCGGTGGTGACCGCCCTGGCGGTGGCGAGGGGGACGCTGCCGCCGACACTCAACCTGACCGACCCCGACCCGGCCTGCGACCTGGACCACGTCCGGGGCGGGGCCCGGTCCGCACCGGTGCGCGCCGCGCTGAGCAACGCCTTCGCCTTCGGCGGCCACAACCTCAGCCTGATCCTCGGCCCGGCGTCCACCCGGGCCGCCAAGTAGCGCGCCGATCCACGCCCTTCCATCCCTCCGGGGGAGATCCCGTTGTCCATCCAGTCCATCACCCACGTCGAGTTCCACTGCGCGGACGCCGACAAGACCGCGGCCGGGCTCTGCGCCGACTTCGACTTCACCGCCGACGCCCCGGAGACCGCACCGGACGGCGCCCGCACCATCCGGCTGCGCCAGGGCTCGATCCGGATGCACCTGGCCTCCGCCGCCGACCCTGACCACCCGGTGGCCGGCTTCGTCGCCCGGCACGGGGACGGCGTCGCCGCCCTCGCCCTCGCCTGCACCGACCCGCAGGCCGCGCTGGAGCGCGCCGAGCGGCACGGCGCCCGCGTGCTGGACCGGGCCGGCGGGCTGATCGCCGGCTTCGGCGACACCGCCCTGCGGTTCGTGCCGCTGCCCACCGCCGACCCCGCCGACGAGCCGGGCCTGCTGGACGCCCTGGACCACGTCGCGATCTGCGTCCCGGCCGGCGAACTCGCCGACGCCGTACGGTTCTGCGAGGCCGCGCTCGGCTTCCACCGGATCTTCGGCGAGTACATCGAGGTCGGCCAGCAGGCCATGGACTCCAGCGTGGTGCAGAGCGCCTCCGGCGAGGTCACCTTCACCCTGATCGAGCCGGACACCACCCGGCGGCCCGGCCAGATCGACGAGTTCCTGGCCTCCCACGACGGCGCCGGAGTGCAGCACCTGGCCTTCCGCACCGGTGACATCGCCACCGCCGTCCGGACCGCCCGGGCCAACGGCGTGGAGTTCCTGAGCACCCCGGGCGCCTACTTCGACGCCCTGGCCGAGCGGTTCGGCGAGACGGCCATCCCGGTGGAGACCCTGCGCGACCTGCACGTGCTCGTCGACCAGGACCACGGCGGCCAGCTGTTCCAGATCTTCGTCCGCTCCACCCACCCGCGGCGGACGTACTTCCTGGAGCTGATCGAGCGCCAGGGCGCGGGCACCTTCGGCACCGCGAACATCAAGGCCCTGTACGAGGCCGTCGAGCGGCAGAGCTCCGACGCCGCCGTCTGACCGCCGCCCACACCTCAAGAAGGGGCACACCCCATGACCACCGCCGTCGAGTTCCGCCTCAGCGAGGCCGAACACGCCCTGCTGCCCACGCCCGAGGAGGTGGCCCACTACCGCGAGCACGGCTGGTACCTGTCCCGGAAGCTGTTCAGCGACGAGGAACTGGACACCCTCCAGGCCGCCACCGAGCTCTACTACGGCGGCCACCGCGACCGCGAACTGCCCGCCCGCCCGCCGCGCCTGGCCGCCTGGGAGCCCTCGCAGGGCCCGATCCAGCGGCACAACGACTACGTGCACTACGAGAGCGACGCCATCGGCGCGATCCTGCGCAAGCCGCTGATCGGCGCGGTCGCCGCCCTGCTGGCCGGCGCCGAGGAGATCCGGGTGTTCCAGGCGACCCTGATCTACAAGCCGCCGGTGCCCGGGGAGCCGAGCAACCAGGTGCCCTGGCACTTCGACAAGCACTACTGGCAGACCTCCACCTCGGAGGAGATGCTCACCGCGTTCATCCCGTTCCACGACTGCCGCGAGGAGAACGGCACCATCACCATGGTGGACGGCAGCCACCGCTGGCGGGAGATGGACTCCGGCGAGGACTCCACCCGCCACTTCGCCGACCGCGACCGCACCGAACTCGACGACATCCTGGCCGCCAACGCCGCCCACAACGGGCAGCAGGTGCGCACCGTCCCGATGCACATCCCGCGCGGCCACATGTCCTTCCACCACTGCCGCACCTACCACGGCAGCGGCCCCAACCTGGCCTCCTTCCCGCGCCGGGCCGTCTCGCTGCACCTTCAGGACGGCGCCAACGAGTACCGCCACCACACCCGGGCGGACGGCGGCCCGGTGGTGTACAACCACGACGTGCTGGTGCGCCGCACCGACGACGGCCGGCCCGACTACGCCGACCCGCAGTTCTGCCCGACCATCTGGCGGGGGGCCCGGTGACGGCTCCCCCGGCGACCGTGCCCCCCGGCGCCGCGGCTCCCGGCACCACTGCTCCCGGTGCCGCGGTTCCCGGCACCGCGCCGCTGGACACGCCGGCCGAGCGCTACCGGATGCTGCGGCTGATCCGCGGCTTCGAGGAGCTGGCGCTCGGCCTGGTGAAGGCCGGCGCGATCCCCGGCGGCATCCACCCGTACATCGGACAGGAGGCCGTCGCGGTCGGCGTCTGCTCGGCGCTCGGCCCCGCCGACCGGCTCACCAGCACCCACCGCGGCCACGGCCACGTGCTCGCCCGGGGCGCCGCACCGCACCGGCTGCTCGCCGAACTCGCCGGCCGCGTCGACGGGTTGAACGGCGGCCGGGGAGGCTCGATGCACGCCGCCGACCTCTCGCTGGGCATCCTCGGCGCCAACGGCATCGTCGGCGCCGGCGCCCCGATCGCGGTCGGCGCCGCCTGGGCCGCCCGGCAGGCCGGGGACGGCCGGGTCGCGGTGGCCTTCTTCGGCGACGGCGCGCTCAACCAGGGCGTGCTGCTGGAGTCGTTCAACCTCGCCGCGATGTGGCAGCTTCCGGTGGTGTTCGTCTGCGAGAACAACGGCTACGCCACCACCCTGCCCGCCGCCACCGCGGTCGCGGGCAGCGCGACCGGGCGGGCGGCCGCCTTCGGCATCCCCGCCGAGGAGGTGGACGGTATGGACACCGAGGCCGTCCGCGCCGCCGCCCTGCGCGCGGTGGAGCGGGCCCGGTCCGGCGGCGGCCCCGGCTTCCTGGAATGCCGCACCTACCGCTACGAGGGCCACCACACCATGGAACGCCGGATGAAACTGCACTACCGCACCCCCGAGGAGGTCGAGGCCTGGCGCGCCCGCGACCCGCTCCCCCGGGCCGCCGCCCAGCTGGAGCAGCTGGCCGTCGCCGAACTCGACGACGCGGTGGCCCGCCAGCTCGCCGCCGCCGAGGAGTTCGCCCTCGCCTCCGAACACCCCGACCCGGCCGGCGCGTCGGACCACCTGTACGCCGACGGCCTGCGGCCCCGAGCCGGGGCGGTGGCATGACCAGGCTCTCGTACACCAAGGCCCTCAACCGGGCGATCGCCGACGAACTCGCCGACGACCCGGCGGTCTGCGTCTTCGGCGAGGACATCGGCGCCGGGATGGCCGGCCCGACGCTCGGCCTGCTGGACCGCTTCGGGCCCGAGCGGATCGTCGACACCCCGCTGTCCGAACAGGCCTTCACCGCCATGGCGATCGGCGCGGCGCTCGCCGGGCGGCGCCCGGTGCTGGAGTTCCAGATCCCCTCGCTGCTGTTCCTGGTCTTCGAGCAACTCGTCAACCAGGCGCACAAGTTCTCGCTGATGACCGGCGGACAGGCGAGCGTCCCGCTGACCTGCCTGGTGCCCGGCTCGGGCTCCCGGGACGGCTGGGCCGGGCAGCACTCCGACCACCCGTACAGCCTGTTCGCGCACGCCGGGGTGAAGACCGTGGTGCCCGCGACCCCGACCGACGCCTACGGGCTGCTGCGCTCGGCGATCCGCGACCCGGACCCGGTCGTGGTGTTCGCGCCCGCCGCCGCCCTCCCGGTGCGCGAGACCGTCACCTGGGACCTCGCGCCGATCCCGCTCGGGCAGGCCCGGATCCACCGCCCCGGCACCGACGTCACCGTGGTCGCCGTCGGACACCTGGTGCACGACGCGCTCGCCGTGGCGGACGAGGTCGCCGAGGACATCTCGGTCGAAGTCCTCGACCCCCGCACGCTGTACCCCATGGATTGGGCCGCGCTCGCCGCCTCGCTGGAACGCACCGGCCGGCTGGTCGTCTTCGACGACTCCAACCGCAGCTGCGGCTTCGCCGCGGAGGTGCTGGCCACCGCCTCCGAGGAGATGCGCCTGATCGCCCCGCCCCGACGGGTCACCCGCCCCGACGGCACCGTCCTGCCGTTCGCCCCCGCCCTCGACCGCGCCCTGCAGCCCGGCCGCGAGCAGCTGCGCCACGCCCTGCACGCCGTCCTCAAGCACCCCTGAGACCCCTGAGACCCCCGAGCAGAAGGAGCCGCCTTGTCCACCAACCGCTACCACTGGGACCGTTCGCACCCCGGCCTGACCAGCCTCCAGCAGGCCATCGACCCGCTGCGCCGCGAGGTGGTCGGCCACGGCGTGTACGGCGGGCTGACCAGCATCGGGCGCGTCCGCACCTTCCTGGACAGCCACGTCTTCGCGGTCTGGGACTTCATGTCGCTGCTGAAGAGCCTGCAGCGCGACCTCACCAGCGTCGAGGTCCCGTGGGTCCCGAGCGGGCCGACCGCCAGCCGCCGGCTGATCAACGAGATCGTGCTGGTCGAGGAGAGCGACGAACTCGGGGAGGGCTACACCAGCCACTTCGAGCTGTACGTCGAGGGCATGCGGCAGGCCGGCGCCGACCCGGGCCCGGTGGAGGAGTTCCTGGGGCTGCTGGGCACCGGCACCGCCGTCCCGGAGGCGCTGAAGGCCGCCGCGGTGCCGCAGGCCGCCGTCGACTTCACCGGCACCACCTGGTCGATCATCGAGAACGCGCCGGTGCACTGCCGGGCCGCCGCCTTCGCCTTCGGCCGCGAGGACCTGATCCCGGACATGTTCGCCCAGGTGGTCGGCATCGACGACCCGGACGGCGTGCTCACCGTCTTCAAGGACTACCTGGCCCGGCACATCGAGGTGGACGGCGAGCAGCACACCCCGATGGCGATGCAGATGCTGATCGACCTGTGCGGCGACGACCAGGCCAAGTGGGACGAGTGCGCCGAGACCGTCCGCACCGCGCTGCGCGCCCGGGTGCAGCTGTGGACGGCGATCGAGGCCGCCTTCGCGTAGCGCGGCCGGGGCGCGGCTCACCCCGCGGCTCACCCGCGCCTCACGCCATGCGGTGCGGCTCAGACCACCTTCGGGACGGCGGCGGCCGACGCGGGCAGTTCGTCCGCCGCCGTCCGGAAACGGTGCAGCGCGGCCCGGCCCTCCGCCCCCCGCACCCGGGCGGCGAGCCGGGCCGGCAGCACCACGGTGGTCAGGTAGCCGGCGCCGCCGAACCCCTCAACCGTCCAACTCACCCAGGGAAGAGGGTAGTTGGCGGCCGGGCTGAAGAACACCGGCCGGTGCCCCTGGAGGCTCACCCGATAGGCCCCGAACCGGCTCCAGTTCGAGAAGCTGAACCGGCGCTCCTGCGGGTCGAAGCCCAGCGGCACGCAGTCCCGCAACCGGGAGCGGCCGAGCGAGGCCAGGAACCCGAGGTTGGAACGCAGGTTGAGGTGGGCGGCCGGGAACTCCTCGACCGCCGCCCGCAGCGCGCCCGCGAGCGCCGCCGGGCCGTCCTCGGGCCGGTGCGACACGTGGACGTCGCCCAGCAGGTTGCCCACCAGGGCGGGTGAGAGTCCGAGCCAGCGCCGGGCGTTGACCGGTACGGTCAGCCAGCGCTCCGCCCCGTCGCCGTCCAACTCCCTTATGGTGCTGACGACATGAGCGCAGAGCACGTCACCGGAGGAGAGCCGCCGGCCGGCCGTCGCACTGAACTCCGTGCGCATCCGCTCGACTTCGGCGTCCCCGAAGTAGATCTGGACGGTCCGGTTGGCCCGCGGACCGAGCGCCACCTCGCGGGCCAGCAGCTGCGCCTGCGCCGTCGAGGGCACCCGGAAGCCGGGCCGTCCGCAGTCCTCGGCCGGGAGCACCCGGTCCAGCAACTCGTCCTGGTCCTCGACCAGTTCGGCCTCCGGTAGCTCCTCGCCCTCGACCGCCGCCGACCAGATCCGCAGCAACAGCATGAAGCTGTGCAGATCGCCGATCGCGTGGTGCCAGGAGCATCCCAGCACCGTCCCCCCGTCGCCGGTGCGGGTGACCCGGACGGTGAGCAGCGGAACGCCGCCGCCGCGCGCGGCCGGGGCGTCCACCGGATCGACCAGTTCGGAGCCGGCGGCCGTCACCCGGCCCATCGCCTCGGCGAGCGTGCCGTCCACGGTGTAGACGTCCAGCGGGACGCCGGAGTCGTCACAGACCGCTTCGAGGGCGCCTCCCCCGCCGGTGCGCAGCCGCCCGGCGAACACCGGCACCCGGTCCAGTGCGCGGGCCAGTCCGGCGGCCAGCCGGTCCTCGTCCAGCGCCTGGTCGAAGTAGAGCACGACCGAGACGGCGAGGTCCGCCAGCATGGTGTCCATCAGGCCGCAGTGCAGCACCGTTCCGGGGGCGCGGCCGGCCCTGACAGTCCGGGATCTTCGCAACACCGGCCAACTGTTCATGCGTTCCGTCCCCGGTTGTTCTGCGGGTGGCGTGCGGGCACGCCGAACGATAGTGCCGCGCCGTCACAGTGGTCCAGTCCAATCCCGGGATCCGGAAAGGCCGCTGGACTGCTGCGGCGATAGAATGCCCAGCATGGGAGAGCGCCCGGGCGCACCCACCGCGCCGCCCCTCGTCCTGGTCACCGACACCGGGTCGCTGCTGATCGACCCGGCCCTGGCCTACCACCTCGGCCGCGACCCGACCAGCGAGATCGTCCTGGACGACCCCCGGGTCTCCTGGCACCACGCCGTACTGCGGGCCACCGACGGGCACTGGCTGCTGGAGGACGTCGGCAGCACCAACGGCACCTACGACCAGGGCCACCGGGTCGACCGCGAGGACATCGGCCCCGGCACCCGGCTGCGCTTCGGCGACCCGGCCGACGGCCCGTCCGCGACCTTCGCCGGCCTGCCCCGCCCCGACCCCGGCGAGCGGCCCTCCCTGCTCGCCCCGCAGGCCTCCGGCACCTTCCGCAGCCCCAGCTCGGTGCTCCAGCTGCCCGGCCGCACGGTCCGGATCGGCCGCTCGCACGACAACGACCTGGTCCTGGACGACCTGGTGGTCTCCCGCCACCACGCCGAACTGCGCGAACTGCCCGGCGGCGGCCACGAGATCGTCGACCTGGACAGCCACAACGGCACCTACCACAACGGCCGCCCGGTGCAGCGGGCGCCGGTCGGCCCGGCCGACATCGTCGGCATCGGCCACTCCGCGCTCTGCCTCGCCGACGACCACCTGGTCGAGTACACCGACACCGGCGAGATCTCCCTGGACGTACGGCACCTGGTGGTCCGGGTCGGCTCCGACCACCGGGTGCTGCTGGACGACGTCAGCTTCCCGCTCGCCGAGAAGGCGCTGCTGGCGGTGGCCGGCCCGAGCGGCGCCGGCAAGTCCACCCTGCTCAACGCCCTGACCGGGCTGCGCCCCGCCGACGAGGGCACCGTGCTGTACGACGGGCGCGACCTCTACCGCGACTACGCCGAACTGCGCCGCCGGATCGGCCTGGTGCCGCAGGACGACATCCTGCACACCCAGCTCACCGTCCGCCGCGCGCTCGGCTACGCCGCCGAACTGCGCTTCCCCGGCGACACCGCGAAGCACGAGCGGGAGGCCCGGGTCGTCGAGGTGGTCCACGAGCTGGGCCTGGCCGGCCGGGCCGACCAGGTGATCGGCAGCCTCTCCGGCGGCCAGCGCAAGCGGGTCAGCGTCGCGCTGGAGCTGCTCACCAAGCCCTCGCTGCTGTTCCTCGACGAGCCGACCTCCGGTCTGGACCCGGGCATGGAGCGCTCGGTGATGCACATGCTGCGCGGGCTGGCCGACGACGGCCGGACGGTGGTCGTGGTGACGCACAGCGTGCTGAGCCTGAACGTGTGCGACCGCCTGCTGGTGCTCGCCCCCGGCGGCCGGACGGCCTACTACGGCCCGCCGGGCGAGGCGCTGGCGTTCTTCGGCTTCGCGGAGTGGCCGGAGGCCTTCGAGGCCTTCGAGAGCGAGGACCACGAGGCCTGGCAGCGCCGCTTCCGCTCCTCCCCGCAGTACGAGCGGTACGTCGCCGCCGAGGCGGTGTCCCTGACGCCGGCCGCGGTACCGGGAGCGCCGGCCGCGGCATCGGGAGCGCCGGAGGCGGCGGGGCCGGCGCAGGCACCGGTGGCCGGGCGGGACCCGATCGGCTGGGAGAAGCCGCAGGGCTGGTTCTCCCAGTTGGGCACCCTGGTGCGCCGGTACACCGCGGTGCTCGCCGCCGACCGGCTGTTCCTGACCATCATGGTGGTGCTGCCCTTCGTGATCGGCCTGATGTGCCGGGTGATGGCCGGCTCCCGGCTCACCCCGGACAACGCCGTGAACTGCCTGCTCACGCTGTGCATCGGCGGCCTGCTGACCGGCGCCGCCAACTCGGTGCGCGAGGTGGTCAAGGAGCGGGCGATCTACCGCCGCGAGCGCGTGGTCGGACTGTCCAGATCGGCGTACCTGGTCTCCAAGGTGGTGGTGCTCGGCACGGTCACGGTCGCCCAGGCCGCCGTGCTGACCGTGGTCGGCCTGGCCGGGGTGGACCTCTCCTGGGCGGTGCCGACCGGGGTGGTGATGCCGCAGCTGCCCGAACTGATCATCGCGGTCGCGCTGCTGGCGTTCTCGGCGATGATGCTCGGCCTGGTGGTCTCGGCGATCGTGGACAAGGAGGAGGCCACCATGCCGCTGCTGGTGCTCCTCTCGGTGGTGCAGATCGTCTTCAGCGGCCTGATGCTCAAGCTGCACGGCGTGCCCGGGCTGGAGCAGTTCGCCTGGCTGATCCCGTCCCGCTGGGGCATGGCCGCGATGGCCCGCACCGTCGAGCTGCACGGCATCTTCCCGACGGCGATCACCGCCGACCCGATGTTCCGCCACGAGCGCGCCGGCTGGCTGCTCGACATCGCGGTGCTGCCCGGCCTCGCGGTCGCGTACGGGCTGCTGGTGCTGGCCCTGCTGCGGCGGCACGAGCCCGCGATCATGCGGCGCTGAGCCTCGAAGGGCGACCCCGGGCCCCTGCCGACCACCGCCGGTACAGTGGGAAGCGACCTGTGGTGCGAGTCCCATCGCTATGACCGCGCGCAGCCGCGGGCTCGCGCGGCGGAGGAAATGTAGCCGCCCATGGACGAGTTCGCGTTCCGCCCCACCCACGTCGCCCCACCGGCCGGGATGGCCACCTGGGCGGCCCCGGACCCGGCCCGGCCCGCCACCCGGCTGGACGCGCTGCTGCCGGTGCGGGTGGTCGCCCGGCAGGGCGACTGGGCGCAGATCCTCTGCTCCAACGGCTGGACGGCCTGGGTCGACGGCCGTCTGCTGGTCGCCCTCCCGGAGCCGCCGCCCACCGCCGGGGGCCCGCCCGCCCGGACGGCGGACCCGCGCCCGGCGCTCGTGGAGGCCGAGGCCGCGGTGGCCCGCTACCGGGCCCTGCTGGAGGACCTCGCGGCGGGCGCCCTGGACCTGGAGGCCTTCCGGGAGCGGACCCGTGGCCTGCGGATCGGCTTGGTCGTGGACGCCGAGGCGCTCTGGGTGTTCGACCCGGTGCGCGACCGCTGGTGCTACTGCGACGGGCTCCAGCTCCAGACGTACGCGGCCACCGACCGGCCGGTGCCCGGGTCGTCGCCCACGCCGTCCCCCACGCCGTCGCCCGCCCCCGCCACCCCGCCGGGGCCCGCGCCCGCTCCGTACGCCCCCACCCGGCCGGGCGCGCCGTGACCCCGGCCGAACGACCCCCCGAACGCCCCCTCGACCGGCCGGCCGCCCAGCCCGCGGTCCAGTCGGCCGAACGAGTACCCGAAGACCACCCCGGCCATGCCGACCAGCTCGACCATGCCGACCGGCCGTCCGCACCCGGCCTGCCGGCCGGCATGGTCGGGCGCCGGATCGCGGGCTACCGGCTGGAACGCGAGATCGGCCGCGGCGGCATGGCCGTGGTGTACCGGGCCAAGGACCTGCGGCTCGGCCGGACCGTCGCGGTCAAACTGCTCGCCCCCGAACTGGCCCGCAACGAGGTGTTCCGGCAGCGCTTCATGCACGAGTCCGAGGCCGCCGCCGCGATCGACCACCCGCACATCATCCCGGTGTTCGAGGCCGGCGAGCACGACGGCATCCTGTTCATCGCGATGCGCTACGTCGAGGGCGGCGACCTGCGCGGGCTGATGAACCGGGGCGGCCCCTTCTCGGCCGAGCGGACCGCCCAGCTGGCCCTGCAGATCGCCTCCGCGCTCGACGCCGCGCACGACCACGACCTGGTCCACCGGGACGTCAAGCCCGGCAACGTGCTGGTCGCCGCCGGGACGGACAGCGAGCACCCCGAACACCTGTACCTGGCGGACTTCGGCCTCACCAAGAAGTCCCTCTCGCTGAGCGGCCTGACCAGCGTCGGCCAGATCGTCGGAACGCTGGACTACGCCGCGCCCGAGCAGATCTCCGGCAAGCCGCTGGACGGGCGCTGCGACCAGTACGGCCTCGGCTGCGTGGTCTTCGAGATGCTCGCGGGCGCCCCGCCGTTCCGCCGGGAGAGCGACGTGGCGCTGCTCTGGGCGCACCTCAACGACCCGCCGCCCGCGTTGCGCGACCACCGCCCCGACCTGCCCGCCGCCGTCGGGGCGGCGGTCGCCCGGGCGCTCGCCAAGGCCCCCCAGGACCGCTATGCCAGCTGCCTGCAGTTCGTCGCCGAGCTGCGCGCGGCCACCGCCGTCGTGCCCGGCCTCAGCACCGCGCCAAGGGCGTGGAGCGGGAGCGGGAACGGGCCGCCGACCCGGGTCGTCCAGGCGGTCGTCCCCGGGCTCGCCGCGGCGGCCGTCGTGCCCGAGCCGCCCGCGTGGGCCGCCCCGGTCGTCCACCCGCCGCCGCGGTGAGCGCCGTACCGTCCACCGCCGTCCACCGCCGTCCGACCCCCAGGAAGCCGACCGCCATGAACGCCGTGAGCCAGGTCTTCGCCGTGATCGCCGCCGCGGTCCACCTCCTCGCGTGGCCGCTGGAGAGCTTCCTGTACGGCCACCCGCGGGTGCGCTTCCTGCTCACCGGCAGCACGGCGGACGCGCCGGAAGTCCGGCTGTGGCGCTTCAACGTCGGCTTCTACAACCTGTTCCTGGCGCTCGGCCTGGTCGCCGGACTGGTCCTACTGCACACCGGGCACGCCGCCTCCGGCCGCGCCGTGATCAGCTACGTCGCCGCGTTCATGGTCGCCGGCGGGATCACCCTCTTCGCCTCGGAGCCGAAGGTCTGGCGCGGCGCCCTCGCCCAGGCGCTGCCGGCGGCGGCGATCCTCATCGCCGAGGCGTTCTGAGCGCGCGCCGCCCGGCAGCCGTCACCCCGCCCCGGGCACCTCGCCACCCGAGACCTGGCCACCCGAGACGTCGCCACCGGGGACGTCGTCGCTGGAGACCTCGCCCCGGCGGCCGGTGCGGGCGGCCAGCAGGGCGCCCAGCGCGCCGGCCAGCAGGCCCCAGCCCGCCGCCAGCGGGACGGCCGTCCACAGCACCGGGCGCAGGGTGAGGCTGCCGCTGCCGAGGCCGGCCAGCGGGTTGGCGCCGCCGAGGAACGAGCCGATCAGGTCGCCGAGGCCGCCCTGGCCGACGCCGACGCCGAGCACCGACAGCCCGTAGTCGGCGTCCGCCCTGGTCCAGAGCCCGACCAGCAGCACCGTCACCGCGCCGGCCAGGGCGAACCGGACGGCGTGCTGCCAGAGCCGGACGGTGCGCGGCGAGCGGTACGCGGCGAGGAAGCCGGCCGCGAGCAGCAGCACGGCGGCCAGCGGCAGCAGCCACCAGCTGCGCGCGTCCTGGTCGGCGAGGGTGCCCAGGCTGATGGTGGCCTGCTGCCCGTCCGGCGCCCGCAGCACCTCGGCGAGCGGCCTGGGCACCGGCAGGCCGAGCGCGCCGCTGAGCCGCCCGTGCCACTGCGCGCCGAGCCCGACGCCGAAGGCCAGCCAGACCAGGTCGGGCAGAGCGAGCAGCAGCACGGCCAGGGTCTGCCGGGCGTTGCCGTGCACGATCGCGGTCAGCACCCCGGCCGCCAGCCCGATCACCAGGTACGCCAGCAGGACCAGCCAGAGCGCGAACGCGGCCGGGCGGACGGCCAGTTGGTAGGGCAGCAGGGCCCGCGGCAGCGGTGCCCGCCGGGACACCGCGAAGGTGCCCGCGAGGACGACGAGCAGCCAGGCCAGCCCGATGCCGACCGTGCTCAGGGCGTCCGCGTGGAAGCCGACCTCCGGGGTGAGCCCGAGCGCACCGCCGATGGTCTGCGCCAGGTCGCCGCCGAGCGGGACGACGAAGGTGTGCCGGGCGCCGAGGGTGAGCAGCGCGAGGGCGACCAGCCAGAGCACCACCGTGCGGGCGATCCGGCCGAGCAGTTCGCCGCCGCCGGCCACCGCGCGAAAACGCAGCTGACGCAGGAACACCTCGGCCATCACCACCGCGCCGGCCAGCGAGACGGACAGCGGCATGGCACTGATCCCGGCATCCACTGCGGCGAACTGCCCGGCTCCGCCGTCGAGTTGGACGGCGCCGCCGACGGCCAGCACCACCGCCCCGGCCAGCACGGCCGGGAAGCCGCCCCCCGGGAGGTCGTCGGCGCCGGCCAGCCAGAGGCCGAGCGCGGCCACCGCCGCCATGGCGGCGAACCCGGCCAGCACCACGGCGAGCGCGTCCAGCCAGCCGCGCAGGGCGCCGGGCGGGCCCGCGACCCGGGTGGTGGGCTGCTGCATGGCGCCTCCTCGGTGCGTCGGGCTTCGCGTTCCAGGGTGGCCGACACCCGGCGGGCACGCTCGGCGACGGTTTCCGCACCTGCTGTTGCGGCGGGTGGGGAGCCGGGGGGAAATGGAGGCCAGTGGCAGGAGCTTCCCGGGTCGGCGCATCCGCCGGCCGCCTGCGAAACGGAGCCTCGATGAGTTCCCAACCGCCCCCGTCCGGCCCGCCGAGCGAGCCGCCCCACGGCCCCCCGTCCGGCCCGCTGGCAGGTCCCCCGTCGGGCGGCGGCCAGTTCGGGCCGCCGCCCGGGTCATCCGGCCCTTCCGGGCCTTCCGGGCCGTCTGGTCCGTCAGGGCCGTCCGGTCCGTCCGGTCCGTCAGGGCCGTCCTCCGGCGGCGGTCGGGGGCCGCACACGCCGTGGTGGCGCTCCGGGCGGGGGCTCGCGTTGGCCGCCGGCACGCTGGCGGTGGCCGTGGTGGCCACCGTGCTGATCGTGAACAGCCAGAGTGGCGGTCACCACGACACCCTGCCGGCCGCCAACGAGGTGGCCCTCCAGGCCCCGGCCGACCCGGGGCCGGACCCGTTCACCCCATCGGTGGAAACCCAGGGGGTGAGCGCCCCCGCCCCCGCCCAGGAGCCGCAGTCCGGGCCGGCGCCGCAGTCCGCCCAGGCACCGCAGTCCGGGCCGGGCGGCCGGTCCACGGCCGCCTCCCCGGCGGTGATCCACAGCGTCGAGGGCAGCTCCGCCGGGCTGTACGGCGGGACGATGACCAAGCCCAGCTGCGACACCGAGCGCCTGATCGGGATGGTCTCCAGCGGGGACTCCGGCCGCGCCTGGGCCTCCGCCGCGGGCGTCCAGCAGTCCGAGATCCCGTCCTACCTGCGCTCGCTGACCTCGGCCTACCTGCGGGTGGACACCCGGGTCACCAACCACAACTACAAGAGCGGCGCCGTCGCCGAATACCAGTCCGCGCTCCAGGCCGGCACCGCCGTCCTGGTGGACTCCCAGGGCGTGCCCCGGGTGCGCTGCTCCTGCGGCAACCCGCTGAAGCCGCCGGTGCTGGTGAGCGACGCCAAGTACACCGGGAAGGCATGGGCCGGCTTCCACCCGACCACGCTGGTCGTCGTGGTGCCCGCGCCACAGCCGGTGACCGAGATCATCCTGGTGAACATCGAGACGGGCGGCTGGTTCTCCCGGCTGACCGGGCGGATCGACGTGGTCGACCGGAACGTCGGACCGCCCAAGGGGCCGCTGGCGCCGGGCGTCCCGCCGCCGGGGAAGATGACGCCCACCACGCCGGCGGGCACGGCCTCGACGTCGCACTCGACCTCCGCCTCGTCCTCCGGGGCCACCTCCGGGGCGACCTCCGGGTCCGGCTCGGCGACGACCTCGGGTTCGACCTCGTCCGGGGCGACCTCCTCGGGGGCCACGTCCTCCGGAGCGACCTCGTCCGGGGCGACGTCCTCGGGCGCCTCGACCGGGACGGGCTCCGCCTCGGCAACGTCGTCCACCTCCTCGGGCACCCCGACCGGGACGACCAGGACGACCGGCACCTCGTCCGCGTCCACCGGCTCCTCGACCGGCTCGTCCACGGGGTCGTCCGCAGGCTCCTCGACGGGTTCGTCCACGGGTTCGTCCACCACCAAGACACCGACCCAGACCCCGACCCAGACGCCGAGCACCAAGGCCCCGGCGACCACGACCGGATCCACCACGACGAACACCACCAACGGCACCACCAACGGCACCGCCCCCGGCACCACCGCGACGGCCCCCGAACCCCCGAAGACCGCGACGGCCGGGAGCGCCACCCCCAGCTGATCCGCCCGACTCCCCCGCACCACCCGCCACCACCCGCCGCCACCGGCCGCCCGTCCGCCGGTGGCGGCGACGCGTCTCAGGGCAGCAGCACCTCGGCGTCCTCGGGCCCCAGCACCCGGCCACCGGCCGCGCGGACCTCCATCGCCTCGATCGGCGCGCCCGACCCGCGTTCCACCAGCCGGGCGCGCGGCTCGCCCTCCGCGAAGAACCACTGGTCGCCCCACTGCCGCAGCGCGGTGATCACGGGGAAGAGGGCGCGCCCCTTCTCGGTCAGCACGTACTCCTGGTACGGGCTGCCGTCGGCGGCCGGCGCGAGCTCGAACACCCCGTTGGCGACCAGGTTGGTGAGGCGGGCCGAAAGGATGTTCCTGGCGAGGCCCAGGTTCTTCTGGAACTGCCCGAAGCGGCGCAGCCCGTCGAAGGCGTCGCGGACGATCAGCAGCGTCCAGCCGTCGCCGACGACGTCGAGCGGGCGGGCGACCGGGCAGGTCGACTCCTCGTGCGTGGTGCGCTTCGGCACTTCTCCCACCTTCCACCGGTCGGCGCCCAGCCTAGCGGCGAGTCGCGTGGTTGCTTATTAAAACCACAGTATGCCAGGGTGGCGTGGTAGCACTTTGAAACCAGTCCGACCGTGCCCGCCACCAGGAAGTCCCGCCCATGACCTCGCCCACCCGCGCCACCACCGCCGAAGCGCCCCCGCGCGGCCTGCCACCCGCCGCCGCCTGGCTCCTCTCCGTCGCCTGCGGCCTCGCCGTCGCCAACGTCTACTACTCACAACCCCTGCTCGACCTCATCGCCGCGGACTACGGCATCGACCCGGCCACCATCGGGCTCGTCGGCACCCTCACCCAGACGGGCTACGCGCTCGGCCTGCTGCTGCTCGTCCCGCTCGGCGACCACGTCAACCGCCGCACCCTCACCACCGCCCAGCTCGGGCTCTCCGTGCTCGCCCTCGCCGCCGTCGCGCTCGCCCCCTCCGCGCCGCTGATGCTTGCCGCGATGGCCGCCGTCGGAGTCCTCGCGGTGGTCGCCCAGGTCGTCGTCGCGTACGCGGCCTCGCTCGCCGCGCCCGCCGACCGGGGCCGGGTGGTCGGCACCGTCACCAGCGGCATCGTGGTCGGCATCCTGCTCGCCCGCACCGTCGCCGGCACCATCGGCGACCTGGCCGGCTGGCGCGCCGTCTACGTGGTGTCCGCCGTCGCCACCGGCGCGATGGCCCTCGCCGTCGCGGTCGTCCTCCCGACCGAACGCCACCGGCCGACCGGGCAGACCTCTCAGGCCGGGCCAACCTCGCAGACCGCTCGGATCAGCTACCCCCGGCTGATCGGCTCGGTGTTCACGCTCTTCGCCGAGGAGCCCGTGCTCCGCGCCCGGGCGGTCCTCGCGCTGCTCACCTTCACCTCCATCACCGTCCTGCTCACCCCGATGGTGCTCCCGCTCGCCGCCCCGCCGTTCAACCTCAGCCACACCCAGATCGGACTGTTCGGCCTGGCCGGCGCTGCCGGAGCCCTGGGTGCCGGCCGCGCGGGCCGGCAAGCCGACCTCGGTCGGGCCGAACGCACCGCCGGCATCGGCCTGTTGGCCATGCTCGCCGCCTGGATCCCGGCGGCCCTGCTGCCGCACTCGGTGTGGTGGCTGGTGCTCGCCATGGTGGTGATCGATTACGGCCTGCAGTCCGTGCACGTGGTCAACCAGCACCTGCTGTACCAGGTCCGCCCCGAGGCGCAGAGCCGGCTCACCGCCGGGTACATGCTGCTCTACTCCGCCGGCTGTGCGGCGGGCGCGATCGGCTCCACCGTCGTCTACGAGCACTGGGGCTGGACGGCCGTCTGCCTCCTCGGCGCGGCCACCAGTCTGGCCGCACTGCTCTACTGGCTTGCCAGGAAGCAGAATTGACGAAGCCTCGGAACGACTCCTCCCCCTGATCCGGCGGCGTCCGCGCCAGGTCGTCGGCGAAGTCCACCGCCGTGTCACTCTCGAAGGGGGCTTCGCCCCGGCCACCGACGGCGCGTCACGGGGCGGGTATCGTCCGAGCCATGAAGGCAGTGTTACGCCGGGTGTGGTCCCTTCCGTTGGCGGGCGCGGTGGTCTCGCTGCTGGTGCTCTGCTGGAGCCTGTTCGCCGCGTCCGCGCAGTGGCGGGCCGCGAGCCGGATAGACGCCGCGCCGCTGCGGGTGGACGGGACGGTCAGTGCCGTGACCCTGCGCAAGGGCGGCTGGCTCTACACCGTCACCTACCGGGTGGGGGATCGCGACTACCGCACGTCGGCGCTCGGCCTCAAACGGGTCGAGAAACCGCACGTCGGGATGACCGTCCCCCTGGAGGCGGCGGCGGACGACCCGGCCACCGTCCGCGTGGCCGGTGACCACTACCCCAACGACGACATGCCCGCGACCTACGTGCTGGCCGCGGTGGGCGCCACGGCGGTCCTGCTGTGGCTGGTCGGCCTGCTCGTCCAGCGCGCCCGGGGCCGGACTCCCCTCCTGTGACGGCCGGTTCGGCCGCCGGGCCGGTTCGCCCACCGCCTCACGGGTGCGGCCGCACGGCGCCCGCCGCCGCCCGTCAGTCCACGCAGGGGATGCCGCCGGCCTTGACGGCGGGGCCCTGCATGGGGAGGCCGGCGGCGGGGTCGGTGGCCGCGTCGCCCGGCCCGGTGGTGGCGGCGGAGGGGCTGGGGGTGCGGGTGACGGCGAGGGTGACGACGATGTGGCCGGGGGCGACGACGGCGGCCGCGGTGGCGGTGACGCCGTAGCGGGTGGCGAGCTGCTGGGCGTCGGCCTTGGCGCCGCTGCCGTAGGTGACGGTGGTGGCCCTGGTCCTGGCGGCGGCGTCGCCGATCCTCCCCGCCTGGTAGCCGAGTTCGGTGAGGGCCTTGGACTCGGTGGCGGCCGTGCCGGCGCCCGCGGCGGCGTTGACGTCCACGACGGCCCTGGTCGCGGTCGGGGAGGCGGCGGCGGACGGCGAGGGGGTGGCCGGCTCGGTGACCGTCTCGGTGGGCGCGGGGACGGCCTGGACGGGGGCCGGCTCGCGGTTGAACAGCTGCCGGACGATCTTCTTGATCAGCTCCGGGTTGACGGTGTTGACCTCCTGGCCGCCGACGGTCTTGAACCCGGTGATCGGCAGGGTGTTGAACTCGACGTTCCCGCCGGTGAGGTTGGGCGCCTGCTGGGCGAAGTCGAGGATGTTCCACTCGTTGTCGATGACGACGTCCTTCTTCACCACCCCGAACAGCCTCTGCATCTGCCCGAAGTCGTTGAGGATGCCCTGCTGCTTGAGCCGGTACTCGACGGAGGAGATGAACGCCTGCTGCCGGTGGGTGCGGTCGAGGTCGCCGTTGGCGAGGTGGTGGCGCTGGCGGACGAAGGAGAGGGCCTGGGCGGCGTTGAGGGAGCTGATGCCGGCGGGGAGCTTGAGGCCGGTGCCGCCGCCCTCGTGGGCGGCGGTGCGGGCGGTGATCGGATCGTCGACGGGGTGGTTGAGGCAGACCTGGATCGGCTCGACGGCCTTGGCGATGTCGTAGAAGCCGATCAGGTTGACCTCGGCGAAGTGGTCGATCGGGACGTCGAGGAAGCCCTGCACGGTCTGGATGGTGGCGGAGCGTCCGGCTTCGCGGCTCTGCCGCTCCAGGTCGGCCTTGGAGAGCCCCTTGCCGGCGAGTTTCTGCTCGGCGGCCACCTTGGCGATGCCGTAGGCCTCCTTGATCTTGTGCATCTTGCCGTCGGCGCCGAGGGTCTGCACGTAGTCGTCGCGCGGGACGGACAGCGCGGTGACCTTCCCGCCGTTGGCCGGGATGTGCAGGACGATCAGGGCGTTGGTGTTGTAGCCGCCGATCTCGCTCGACCCGGCGTGCAGTTCGTCCTCGACGAACTGCTTGGGCAGGTCGTTGCCGTCCATGTCCTTGCGGCTGTCGAGGCCGATCAGCAGCAGGTTGACGGACTTGTCGAGGTGGGGCGGGGCGTTCTTCTTGGCCTCGCTCAGCGCGGTGGACTTGGTCATGCCGTCGTCGAGGCTGCGGTACTCGTACCAGGTGAAGCCGCTGGCACCGAGGACGGCGATGGAGACGGTGCAGGCGAGGGTGCGCCCGGCGACGGTCAGCGGGGCGGCGGCGCGGCGCGGGGCGCGGCCGCGCGGGCGGAGGCGGGCGGCGCGTTCAGCCACGACGGCTCCTTCCGGTCGGGGTACCCGCCCTGCGGAGCCGTCGGCGGTCGAGCGCGATGCGGACCGCGACGACCAGCAGCGCGACCCCCACCGCCGCCGCCATCACCGGGAAAGCCCCCACCACCCACCGCAGCGCGCCGGTGCCGAGCTGCTTGCCCTGGTACGCGTCCCGGTTCGCCAGGTACTCGATGCCGGCGGCGCCGAGCAGCACCACGAGCGGGGCCGCGGTGACGACCCACCAGCGGCCGGCCCGGCTGCACAGCGCCGCCGCGGCGCCCGTCCCGCCCACCGCACCGACCGCGAAGAGCACGCCGACCCCGGGGCCCCCGAGCTCGTCCGCGACACCGCCGAGGACAGGCAGGCCGACGGCGGTGAGCAGCACCGGCAGCCGGCCGCCCCGGCGGGCCTGCGGCCGGCGGCGGGAGGCCGCGGGCCGTGGCGGGCGGGCGGCGGGCGGCGCGGCGGGCTCCGCCGGGGCGGCCGCGCGCGAGCGCTGCGCGGGCAGGGCGGGGTCCTCGGTGCGCGGTCCCGCGTCCTGGTACGGCGTTCTCGCCCGCTGGCCGGCCATGCGCACTTCCCTCGCTCGTTTCGGCTGCCGCGGCGCGTGCGCGCCGCTGTGCGTGCCGGGACGCGTTCCGTCCTGGTGGCGGTTCCCAACTTCTACAGGGCTGTAGAAGTTGGGCTGGAGCATACAAACCCATTCCGGCAAAGTCACCCGCCGTCCTTCGGCAGCGGCCGAACGCCTGGTGGGCCGTCGTTAGGATGGTCATGATCCCCCGCCACGTCGGCACACCATCAGGAACGCGTCAGAGGAGCAGAGCGTCACCATGTTTGAGAGTCTGAAGAACCTCGCGGACAAGGCCACCGACCTCGCCCGCGAGCACAGCGGCGTGCTCGGGCAGGGCCTGGACAAGGTCGGCGACGTGATCGACGACCGCACGGACGGCAAGTACAGCGGCCAGATCGACACCGGCGTCGAGAAGGCCAAGGGCTTCCTGCGCAACCTCGACGGCGAGCAGAAGCCGGCCGAGTAGCCTGCCACCGGGCACGGTCGCCGGCACGATCGGCAGTACGACGGTCGAACAAGGGCACGGGCACACGGGGAGGGGTCGGCAGCGATGAGCGAGGGGCAACAGGGGTCGCGCTGGGGGCGCTGGCTGGTCGTCGGCGTACTCGTCGCGGCCGGGTGGGGCATCGTCCACGGCGGTGACCACCCCACCACGGCGTCGTCCGGCGCCTCCCCGTCGGCGGCCCCGTCCCCGGACGGTGCCGGGCCCTCCGCGTCCGCCCCGTCCGGGTCAGCCTCGACCGCGCCGTCGAAGCCGTCCGGCCGCTACGACCCCGCCGACTACGCGGCCCCGGTGCGCCGGTTCGCCGCCGAGGCCGGGGTCAACCCGCAGCTGCTGATGGCGATCCTCTACAACGAGTCGTACAAGCCGCACGACCCGGAGCTCGAACGGGCCTGGCAGCGCGGCAAGCCCGAAGCCTCCTTCGGCATCGCCAACATGCACCGCGCCGCCTTCGACGACACCAAACCCGGCCGCCCCTTCGCCGACCGCCAGTGGGAGGAACTGCCGGACGACCGCGACCTGGCCGTCCAGGCGGCCGCCTGGCACCTGCACGACCTGGCCGGGCAGCTCCCGGCGCGGCCGAGCGCGCCGCTGAACCACGACGAGCTCCTCGCCCTCGGCTACAACGCCGGCGCGGGCAACATGCTGGCCTTCGCCCGGGGGGTCAAGGTGGGCTCCCAGGCGCAGTCCTACCTCGACCGGCTGCACGACAACTGGGCCAAGTCCGGCACGGCCGTCCAGTAGCGCGGCCGCCCCCGGGGGCGGGGGCGGCCGCGCCGGGAATCAGCTGGCGTCGAGGCGGGCGGCCCACTGCGCGCGCCAGGCCAGCGCGTCGGCGACGCCCTCCGCGATGCCCCGCCGCGGCTCCCAGCCGAGCAGCTCGCGGGCGGTGTCGACGGCCGCGTAGCAGCCGATCACGTCGCCCGGCCGGGGGCCCGCCTCGCGGACGTCGAGCTTCGCGCCGACGGCCTGCTCGAAGGCGGCGATCAGCTCGCGCACGGTGGTGCCGTCGCCCGTGCCGACGTTGATGACCCGGTAGCGGTCCTCGGCGCCCTCGGCGATCACCTCGTCGAAGCGGAGCAGCGCCGCGACGTGCGCCTCGGCGAGGTCCCGCACGTGGACGTAGTCGCGGATGCCGGAGCCGTCCCTGGTCGCCCAGTCGACACCGGTGACGGTGAACGGGGTGCCGTTGGTGTGCGCCTCGATCAACTTGCCCAGGGCGTGCGTGGGGTTGAGGTCCTGGAGCCCGCTGCGCAGCCGCGGGTCGGCGCCGATCGGGTTGAAGTAGCGCAGGGAGATGACCCGCTGCCGCTCGGCGCCCTCCCCCCTGGTCCAGTCCTGGAGCACCTGCTCCATCATCAGCTTGGTGCGCGCGTAGGGGCTGTTGGCCTCGACCGGGCTGCTCTCGTCGACCCGCGCGTCCGGGGTGGGCGCGTAGATGGAGGCGGAGCTGCTGAAGACGACGCGGGTGCAGCCGTGGCGCTGGAGGGCGTCGAGCAGTTCGATGGTCTTGCCGACGTTCTCCCGGTAGTAGTACAGCGGCCTGGCCACCGAGTCCGGGACGACGATCCTGGCCGCGCAGTGCACGGCGGCGTCGATGTCCGGGTGCTCGGCGAAGATCCGGTCGAGCAGGGCCACATCGGCGACGTCGCCCTGGTAGAACACCTTGCCCTCGACGAACTCGGCCCGGCCCTTGGACAGGTCGTCCAGGATGACCGGGGTGATGCCCTGGTCGAGGAGGGCGAACACCACCGAACTGCCGATGAATCCCGCGCCGCCGGTGATCAGGACCTTCTTCATGCGCGGACGCTCCCTTGCGGTCGGCCGGGCGCCCGGTGGCGCCCGGTGATCTCTGGGACGGTGGTTCGCGCTCGATGGTTCCGCCGCCGGGCTCAGCGGTGGGGGCGGCGGCGGACTCAGCGGTGGGGGCGGCGGCGGAGCCAGAAGCCGGTGGCGACCAGCACGACGGCCGCGACGGCGGTGCCGATCGCGGCCCAGGTGGCGGCGTCGGGCATGGTGTCGGAGGGGGTGTCGCGGGCGGCGGAGCGGGCCCGGGCGGCGCTGTCGGCGGCCGGCGGGGCGGTCGGGGCGGCGGGTGTGGGAGTGGGAGTGGGAGTGCCCGTGGGAGCGGGCGCGGGTATCGGAGCCGGGGCGCCGGTCGTCGCGCCCGTCGCCCCCGGCAGCGGAGGATCGCCGACCACCGCGGCCTCGACGTCGAGTTCACCCTCGCCGTGCCCCGGCGAGGGGAATGCGCAGTCGACGCTCACCCGCCAGTGCCCGGCCGGGAGGATCTCCCGGGTGGTGTACGTCCCCGGCTCGCCCGGGACGGCGACCAGGCGCCAGGGGCCGACCGTGCGACCGTCGGTGGCCGTCGCGGCCAGCGTGCCGGTGAACTCCCCGGTGACCGGGTCGTGGTCGTTCTCCCAGGTGGCGACGGTGCTGACGCGGCCGTTCCGCTGGCCGGAGACGTCCAGGTGGACGGTGTCGCCGTGGGCGGCGACCGGCACGGCGGCGGGCAACACGGCCGCACCGGCGAGGGCGAGGGCGGCGACGAAGGGTCGGGTTCGCATGGCGGGCAATCCTCGTGAGGGGTGAGGGGCAGGGAGCGGTGACGCCGGGTGCGGGCGCCACCGGGTGGTGGCGGCGCCCGCACCCGGCGCCGCCGGACGGTCTCAGGAGGCCTTCAGCAGCGGCCGGTTGTTGCACGGCCGGCCGTTCGGGCTGCTGGAACTCCCCCCGGGGGCGTGTCTTGTGGATCAGGACACGCCCTAACCGACCACCGTAGTACCAGCGGCCGTCGAGCCCGAGCACCAGCGCGCCGCCACCCGCCGTGAAGTGAACCGGCCGACGCCGGAGGCGAGTTGCCGCTACGGGGGGCGCGGCTCCGCGCTCCGGCGTCCCATCGCGTTTCCCCTCCTCGTGCGAGGTACGGGCGCCCCGCGGAGCGGGGCCCGAACCTTCCGGCACTCAGGAGAGCGGTGGGCCGCACGGGAATAACGAAAACCTCTTGCGAAATTCAGCCGCTCGCACGCGGCGGACCGGGTCGCGCGAAGTGGAGGGGGGCAACCCGAGAGCCCCCGGGGGACAACCCCGGACATGACGGTGCCGGGAAGCGCACTCGGGGGGTGTGCGCTCCCCGGCAACGGGGTGGTGGCGGCCACCCGGCCGGAGTCCCGGGGCCTGGGCTCAGACGGCCGTGACGGGAATGCTAGGGCGTGCCACGGGGCCCTGACCAGAGTCCTGAACTGGCCAATTCCCGCCCAGGACATGCCGGCTGAGACCGAAGACTGACGCATCGTCAACCACCGGCCAGGCCGCCGACCGGCCACCGGAACCGGTCAGGCCGCCGCCCGCACCGGGGCCTGCTGCGCCGCCGCCCGCCCGCCGGCGCAGCCGCCGTGCAGCCGGGCCAGCCCGGCGGCCAGCCCCGCCCGGTCCCCGGCGAGCCACAGGCGCAGCGCGGCGGACAGCGCGGCGCTGGCCGGTCCGCTCGACGGGCCGCCGGTCCGCGCGATCCGCTCGCCCAGCAGCGGCAGCAGGTCCGCGATCGGGGCGGGCAGCCAGAGGGTCAGGGCGCAGGGGGCGGGCCGGGCCAGGACGCGCCGCAGTTGCAGCGCGGAGGCGTCGTCGTGCAGCGCGGGGATGACCTCCAGCAGGCCGTCGACCACCACCTCGGAGACGTCCCCGCCGTGGCCGCGGGCGAGGGCCCGCAGCAGCGCGCGTTCGGCGGCGGTGATCCGGACGGTCAGCATGACCTCGTCGCAGTCCATGGTCCCGGTTCCCCTGTCGTGGAAGTCGTGGCGGTCGTGGCGGTCGTGGCCATCGGGGCCGGTGGGCCCGCCCCGGTGGTTCTCCTGCCCGTCAACGAGGCTCCGCTACCGGCGTTATCAGGCCGTAGTGGCCGTCGTAGCGGCGGTAGAGCACCCGGGCACGGCCGTCGTCGGGGTCGGCGTAGCAGACGAACGGGCCGCCGGTCAGCCAGATCCGCCGGGCCGCCTCGGTGAGGTCGAGCGGGTCCGCCGGGTCGGCGCCCGTGGACCGGCCCGCCTCGGGCGCGCCGCTGAGCGGGCAGCGGTGGACCAGCGCGTCCCGGCCGGTCACAGCGTCCGCGAAGAGGTGGAACGGCCGGTCCAGCGCGAGCAGTTCGCGGGTGGCCTGCTCGGGGGTGCGGCGGGCGAGGACGACCTCCTTGCGCCGGGCGATCCGCCGTTCGGCGAGCGGGCGGGCGGCGTACTGCGGGCGGTAGGCGCTCTCGTGGGCGGCGGCGAATCCGATGTCGCCCTGTTCGCGCAGCCGGGCGGCCCGGCCGGCGAGGGTGCCCAGGGCGACGTCGACGGCCTCGCGGGCGGTGGCGGCGGCGAGTTGCACCTGGACCGGACCGGCGCCGGCCAGGTCGACGTGGGCCTGCGCGAGGGCGGGCCGGGTCATGGCCCGGTCGCGCACGCGGGTGAGCCGGATGCGCAGCGCGCGGGTTCCGGGGCCGAGCCCGGCCGCCGTGTCCAGTGCCTGCGCCCGGGCGTACTCGGCGTTCTCGCGCGGCAGCTCGCCGCGGATCTCCACCCGGACGTCGAGGGCGGGCTGGTGGCGCAGACTGGTCATCAGGGTCCTCCTTCTCCCGGACCATGCTGGCCCTCGGGCGGCCGGGCGGCGAGGGTCCAAAGACCCTGCGCGAGGGGCCCGGCCCGGATCTTTCCGGTGGGGCCTTCGCCGCAGGTCAGCACCGCGTTCCGGGGCGGTCGGAGCCACTGCGGATGATCGACCGTTGGAGTGATCCACCCGCGTTCGGCGCAACGCCCGTCGAACCGGCGCGTTTGCCATGACGTGCGCCCCTCCAGCCGGGGCACGCGCGGATCCGCGCGAGCCGGCCCCCCACCTCCCGGCCGGCCCGTCGGGGCCCCCGGTACCGTCCGCACCGGCTCCTCTGATGAGAGGTACTGACATGACCCTGCTGACCGAGACGCGGCAACGGGACCTCCCCCCGAGAACCGCACCCACCGCACCCCGCGCCACCCGCTCGGCCGTCCCCCCGCTCGCCCCCGGCGCCGTCCCCGGCCTCGGCCACGCGGCCGCCCTGCTGCGCGACCCGCTCGGCTTCCTCGGCTCGCTCTCCCGGCACGGCGGCGTCGTCCGGATCCGGCTCGGGCCGCGCACCGTCTGCGTGGTCACCGACGCCCCGCTCGTCCACACCCTGCTCGTCGCCCTCGCCTACGACTGCCCGCGCGGCGCCGTCCAGGACACCCTCAAGACGGCGTTCGGCGACGGCCTGCTGATGTCCGAGGGCCAGGCCCACCGCGACCGCCGCCGGATCATCCAACCCGCCTTCGGGCCGGACCGGATGGCCGAGTACGTCGCCGTGATGCACCAGGTCACCGAGGAGCGGGCCAGGCGCTGGCACCCCGGGCAAGTCCTCGACGTGGCCAAGGAGATGAACCACCTCGCGCTGGAGATCGTCACCCGCTCGCTGTTCGACGCCCGGCTGAGCGAGGATGCCACCCTGGCCTTCCACCAGGCCCTGCCGGACCTGGTGAAGGGCCAGATCGTCCAGTCCCTCTACCCGCACCCGGCGCTCGCCCGGCTGCCACTGGCGGTCAACCGGCGCTTCGACGCCGCCGTCCGGGTGCTCAACCAGGTCGTCGACCAGGCCGTCAGGCCGACGGGCACCCGATCCACCGAGCGGGGCGGCACCCTGCCCGCCCTGCTGCGCGCCGCCACCGACCCGGGCACCGGCCGGCCGCTCACCGAGGCGGACGTCCGGTCCGAGGCGATCACCATGTTCGGCGCCGGCACCGAGACCGTCTCCACCACGCTGACCTGGCTCCTCGACGAACTCCTGCGCCACCCCGAGGTGGAGGCCCGGGTGCTCGCCGAACTCGACGAGCACCTGCCCGCCGGAGCCGTCCCCACCCCCGAGGCGCTGGCCAGGCTCACCTACACCCGCAGCGTCACCCAGGAGGTGGTGCGGCTGCACGCGCCCAACGCCTTCCTGATGCGCACCGCCCAGGTGCCGGTGGACCTCGGCCCGTACCGGATCCCGGCCGGCACCGAACTGCTCTACAGCCTCACCGCACTGCACCGCGACCCGGACCGCTACCCGGACCCGCTGCGCTTCCGCCCGGAGCGCTGGCAATCCGGCGGGGCCGGGCGGCACTCCTTCCTCCCGTTCGGGGCCGGCAAGCACAAGTGCATCGGGGAGGCCTTCGCCTGGGCCGAGCTGACGGTCGCGGCGGCCGCGATCCTGCGCCGCTGGCGGCCGGTGGCCGTCCCCGGCGCCCGGGCCCGGGAGGTGGTGTGGACGACGGTCCAGGCGCACGGGCTGCGCGTGCGGCTGACCCCGCGCGGCGCCCGGGTGCCCCGCCCGGACAGCCCGCCGGACGACCGGGTGGGAGAGGACCGGGCGGGGGACGACCGGGCTGGAGAGGACCGAGCGGGAGAGGACCGAGCGGGAGAGGACCTAGCGGGGGACGACCGGGCGGCCGTCGAGGCCCCGCCGGCGGCCCGCTGCCCGGTGAGCATCCCCGCCCCGGCCCCCGCCGCGCCCCAACTCCCGCAACGGTCCGGCGAACTGCGCACCGCCGCGGCCCGGCACGCCGCCTGGGTGGTCGGCCGCAACCTCCTCACCCCGCCCGAGATGACCCGCTACGGGGCCTACGCCCTGCACGAGTTGATCGGCCACGCCTTCCCCCGCGCCCACGGCGCCGACCTCGACCTGCTGGTGGACATGCTGGGCTGGTTCACCATCCTCGACGACCGCTTCGACGGCCCGCCCGGGCGCCGCCCCGTCGAAGCCCGCGACGTCGTCGACCCGCTCATCGACGTCCTGTACCGCACCGGGGCCGATCGGACGGGCGCCTCCGCGCCGGTCGGCGCGGGCCCGGCGCCGCGCTCCGGCGACCACGTGCTCCGCGCCTGGCACGACCTGTGGAGCCGCCAGGCGCAGGGCATGTCCCCCAACTGGCGCGCCCGGGCCGCCCGGGAGTGGCAGGCCTGCCTGGAGACCTTCCCCGCCGAGGCCGAACACCGCGCCCACGGCACCGTCCCCGCCCTCGGCCTGCCCGAGACCATGCGGCTGCGCCGCCACGGCAGCTGTCTCTACCCGTTCATGAACATACTGGAACGGGTCCACGGCGCCGACGCCCCCGCCGCCCTCCACGCGGAGCCCGCACTGCACCGGCTGCGTGCCAACACCGCCGACGCCGCCACGCTGATCAACGACCTGTACTCACTGGAGCGGGAGGAACGCCAGAGCGCGGCCGCCTTCAACACCGTCCTCACCCTGCAACGGATCCGCGGCTGCACCCGCAGCCGGGCCGTCGGCGCCGTCCGCTCCCGGGTCGCCCGGCTGCGGCGGGAGAACGACGCCCTTCGCAGCGACCTGCGCCACCGCCACCCGGCCGGGCGCTGGTACCTGGACGGCACCCGGGAGCTCATCGAGGGCGTCCAGGCCTGGACCAGCACCAGCGACCGCTACCTCGTGACGGACGGCCCTCGGACGTAGGGGCTCTCTTTCGGATCACGCCGGGCGCGCGACGCCGGAGCACGCACCTCGCCGCGTTGTCGTCGGTCGCCGATACTCCGCATGGACTCCCT
>NZ_JBFBNR010000024.1:126869-131480 GCF_040687675.1 Kitasatospora sp. NPDC056731 | reverse complement strand
CGCCGATACTCCGCATGGACTCCCTCCTCCGCCTTGCGATGCACGCACTCCGACGCCGCGCGCTGATCCGACGTGATCCGAAAGAGAGCCCCTAGTCCCAACGCCGTTCAGTAGTAATCAGGGGCGATCGAGCCGATCTCCGCACAGGGCCTCGACCAGCCGCCGGGCCCGGGTCTCCTCCGAGAGCAGCGTCTCCACCAACGGCCCGGTTCCCTGCCTGTCCGTAGCGCCGGAGAGGTAGGCCTCGACCGCCCGCGGGTCGGCCGCGAGCGGCACCCGCCCGGCGGTGAGCGCGGCGTGGGCCCGGGCGTAGTCCAGGCCGAGCCGGGCCAGCCGCACCCCGCCCGCGTGCCGCTCGGCCGGGTCCGCGCCGCCCTCGCCGGCCAACTGCGGGTGCCGGCAGGCTACTTCGTGCACGGCGAGAACGGCCAGCAGCACGTGCTCGGTGCCGGGCGCACGGCGGCCGAGGCGCTGCGCCTGCCCGTCGGCCTCCAGTCGGACCCAGGCCATCGGCGCGACCGCGATGTTCACCTTGGCGAAGCCGGGTACCAGCAGCCGCTTCCAGCGCGGCAGCCGGTACGGCGTGCGGCCGAGCAGCGCGTCCCGGGTGGGGCGCAGCAGCGGGTCGAGATCGTCCAGATCGTCGGGGGCGCCGGGACCGTCCGGCACGTCGGGGCCGGCGGGCACCGCCAGTCGCTCCAGCACCGCTCCCGGCGCGACGCCCGCCGCGTGCAGCAGTTCGGCGGCCCGGGCGTGCGGGTCGGCGAGCAGGGCGCGCAACAGGTGTTCGGCGCTGAACTTCCGCTCGCCGTCCTGCCGGGCCTGCTCCATGGCGCCGGTCAGGGCGCGGGCGGCGGCGCCGCTGAGCAGCAGGCCGCGCTCCCCGGTCGGGCCGAGCACGTCGCGGGCCGGCACGCTCGCACCGGCCCCGTCGTCCGAGCCCCAGCGTGCCGTGTCGACCCCGCCCTGGCGGTCTCGCAGGACGGCGAGCAGGGCGGTCGCGGTCGCCCCGGCGGCCGACAGGGCCTCACCGGCCGGGCCCTTCGCCCCGGCTACGGCGGCCAGCAGGTGTTCCGTCCCGAGGCGGCCGTCACCCCCGCCGCGCGCGCCCCGGGCCGCGCCCAGGACGCCGAGCGTGCGCCAGTCCGGTTCCAGCGTCGTCTCCATCCGGCCCCTCCCACCACGATGCTTTGCCCGAACTATATGCCTGCTTTGCTCGCCCTTTACACGTGACTGCGCGTCAAGGAAACGTCAGAACCAGCCGGTTCTGGACTCAGGGCGCGGAGGCCGGGTCGGCGGCGCTCACCGGGACGTCCGGGTGGCGGAACCAGGACCCCTGCACCAGTCGCTGCACCAGCATCAGCACCGCGCCGAGCAGCAGCGCGCCCAGCCCGATCACCGTCACCCCGCCGACCCGGCCGATGCCCGGCAGGTCGATCGAGGTGGCGCCGTAGTCCGGGTCGGCGTAGACGTCGAAGGCGCCGTAGGCGAAGAAGTACAGCAGCATCAGGCCGCCGGCCAGCGGCAGCACGCCCTTGAAGACGAAGTCCCGGACGCTGCGGGTGAGGACCCGGCGGTAGTACCAGACGCAGGCGAAGCCGGTCAGGCCGTAGTAGAAGGCGATGCCGAGGCCGACCGAGGCGATCGAGTCGGCCAGCACGTTGCCGCTGATCGCGGTGAGCAGGACGTAGAAGGCGATCGACGCCAGGCCCATGGCGACCGTCGACCAGGTCGGGGTGCGGTGGCGCGGGTGCACCCGGGCGAAGCCCGACGGGATGGCCCGGTGGGTGGCCATCGAGAAGGTGGTGCGGGCGGTGGGCAGGATCGTCGTCTGGGTGGAGGCGGCGGCCGAGGTCAGCACCATCAGGATCAGCAGCCGGCTGAGCACCGCGCCGATCCCGGTGGTGCCGAACACCGCGTCACCCAGGCCGGACAGCACGTCCCCCGAGTGCGCCGGGTTGCCGAGCCCGATGCCGTCCGCGCCGACCCCGGCGAAGGACTGCGCCGAGGTCGCGACCAGGACGTAGATGAGGAGCAGCAGCACGGTGGAGATGACGGCCGCGCGGCCGGGGGTGCGGGCGGAGTCGGCGGTCTCCTCGTTGACGGACACGGCGGTGTCCCAGCCCCAGTAGATGAAGACCGCGGCCAGCATGCCGGCGGTGAACGCCGAGGTCGAGGGCACGTTGAACGGGTTGAACCAGGACGCGTCGACGGGGATGGCCGTCGGGGGCGCGGCGGAGCCGTACGCCTTGACGAGCGCGGTGAGCGAGAAGGCGACCAGCATCACCACCTCGACGGCCAGCAGCCGGCGCTGGAGGGTGGCGGACAGCTCGATGCCGACGTAGCAGATCGCGGTCATCAGGACGATCCACGCCACCCCGGCGCTGGTCGTCCACACCCGGCTGTCCGCGAGCGAGTCCAGGCCGACCAGCCGGAAGCCGTACACCCCGGCGATCTGCGCCAGGTTGGCCATCACGATGACGTCGGCGACGACGATGCCCCAGCCGCCCATCCAGCCGGTGCGCGGGCCGAACGCCCGGGCGGCCCAGGTGAAGGTGGTGCCGCAGTCCGGGTCGGCGGCGTTGAGCTCCTTGTAGGCGTAGGCGATCAGCAGCATCGGGATGAACGCCAGGACCGTGACGACGGGCGCCTGGAGACCGACCCCGACCACGACGATGCCGAGGGTCGCGGCCAGGCTGTAGGCGGGGGCGGTGGAGGCGAGGCCGATGCACACCGAGGACAGCAGGCCCAGGGCGCCGGTCTTCAGGCCCTTCTCGCCCGCACCGGAACCCGTCGGACGGTCGCTCGGACCGCCGGTCGGGGGGCTGGTCGGGGACGCCGGCACTGGCCCCACCCCCTTAAGTGCGCAGCGGGGGCCGCGAGGACCGATCTGGTCGTCTCAGCGTAACGCCGCCCTCGGCGGGCGGCCCGGGGACGGCGAGCGGGCATCCCTGCGGCAGGGCTTCCGGGCTGGACGGACGGCGCGCGGCGCGGGCCGTGGTGCGGTCGCGGCGGTGCCCGCCTGGCTCGGCGGGCCCGCTGTCCGAACGGCGACCGCTCCGCCGCCACGGCGCCGCGCGCCTCCTACCTGTTTTCCACCGGTTGCCGAGGGCTCCGGAGTACCGGCCGGAGCCCTGGTCTCGGCGTGGTCCGCCCGCCGGTCCGAAGGCCGGTGAGGGACCGTCTGTGGGGTCTCACCCGAGTTGGTCGAGGCGCAGCCGCGCCACCCGGACCGTCCGGCGCGGCAGGGTGGTGGGCAGGGCCACCAGCAGGGCGGTGGCGGTGAACACCGCGAAGTGCGAGCCCTCCGTCCAGGGCCCGGCCCAGCCCAGTTCGCCGTGCCGGTGCTCGGCGAAGGCGTTGCAGCACAGCCAGGCCGCCAGTCCGATCAGCGGCGCCGCCCGGGGCCTGGAGAAGCCGCCGAGGATCGCGCACAGGCCGAGGTAGGCGACGTAGGCGAGCCCACCGGAGTGCAGTTCGCCGAGCCCGCCGAGGCCCATCGCCAGGACGCCGCCGGCGAGCAGGGCCACCGTGCCCGAGGTCGGGGCGGAGAGCCGCTCCAGGACCGGGTGGTAGCGCCGCCCACCCGGCCGGGCCGCGTACATCCGCACGCCCTATCCCTTCGCGGCGACGAGTTCGGGCGCCGGGCCGACCGGCAGGTGCCACCGGGTGCGCCGGTGCAGCGCCTCCAGCTCGTGCAGCAGCTCGGGCACCGGGACGGTCAGCACCGGGCAGCCCGCCTCGCGCGCGCAGTGCGCCGTGACCGAGCGCCGCAGCCGGCGGCGCAGCAGACCGCCGCTCTGACCGAGAACCAGCAGGTCGTCGGGCCGGTCGGCGGCCTGGACGAGGGCGGGCCCGGTCTCGCCCCTGATCACCAGCGGGCGCAGTGGCACGCCGGGGTCGGCGCCGCCGAACGCCGCGTCGAGGGCGTCCCGCAGCCGCTGTTCGGCCGCCTCCCGCACCGCCGCGAGCAGCGGCGGGCACGGCGAGCGGCGGTAGCCGAGTTCGCCGCCGGGCGGCTCCCAGGCGAGTACCGGGACGAGTTCGGCGCCACGGCTGCGGGCTTCCGCCACGCTGCGGTGCAGGGCGGCGAGGCTGCCCAGCGATCCGCTGACCCCGACCACCACCCTGCCGGTGCCGCTGCCCTGGTGCCGCCCGTTGCCGTGCATGGTCCGTCCTCGCGTCGTCGTTCCGGTACCCGGCGTGTCGCCCGGTGTGTCACCTGGCGCGTCACCTGGTGTGTCGTCCTCCACCCAACCGCCGCGCCGGCCGCCCGCCGCCCGTCCTTGACGCCTTCCTGACGCCCCGGGCCGCCTTCCCAACGCGCTCCATACGCCGACCGCCCGCCTGTCTCCCGCCGACACCTGGTTTCACCCGTTCGGCGAACGAGGGAGGTGGGAGGCGGCACGGCGGGAGGCGGCACGGCGGGAGGCGGCACGGCGGGAGGCGGCACGGCGGGAGGCGGCACGGCGGGAGGCGGCACGGCGGGAGGCGGCACGGCGGGAGGCGGCACGGCGGGAGCCGGCACGGCGGGAGGCGGCACGGCGGGAGGCGGCACGGCGGGAGGCGGCACGGCGGGAGGCGGCACGGCGGGAGGCGGCACGGCGGGAG
>NZ_JBFBNR010000024.1:126624-126769 GCF_040687675.1 Kitasatospora sp. NPDC056731 | reverse complement strand
GGGAGGCGGCACGGCGGGAGGCGGCACGGCGGGAGGCGGCACGGCGGGAGGCGGCACGGCGGGAGGCGGCACGGCGGGAGGCGGCACGGCGGGAGCCGCGAGGCGGGGGGCGGGAGGCGGAAGGCGGAAGGCGGGAGGCGGGAGG
>NZ_JBFBNR010000024.1:0-126532 GCF_040687675.1 Kitasatospora sp. NPDC056731 | reverse complement strand
GCGTACGGCGGAAGGCGGAAGGCGGAAGGCGGAAGGCGGAAGGCGGAAGGCGGAAGGCGGAAGGCGGAAGGCGGAAGGCGGAAGGCGGAAGGCGGAAGGCGGAAGGCGGGAGGCGGAAGGCGGGAGGCGGAAGCCACGCGGCGGCGCGGCGGCGCGGCGGCCCGGATGCCGGATCGCGGGCGATCAGCCGTGGCGTCAGGCCGGGGCGCGGGCGAGGTCGAGGGTGTAGGCGGTGCCGCCGGTGGGGGCCGGTTCGACGGTGAGCTCGCCGTTCATCGCCTCGACGAAGCCCCGCGCCACGGTGAGGCCGGTGCCGTCGGCGGCCGGGCCGGGGGCCCGCACCCGGAGGTGGATCCGCCCGGCCACCGCGCCCGCGTCCACCAGGGCGGGCCTGCCGGCCCCCGCCAGGACGACCGCGAGGGCGCGTTCCAGCAGCCCGGCGTCGGCGAGCACGGGCGGCAGGCCGTCCGGGAGCGCGAGGCGCACGTCGCGCTGCTCGCCGCCCTGCTCGGCGGGCAGGGCGGGCAGGGCGGCCAGCGCGGCGGCGAGCACCGGGGCCAGCGCCGTGGGGCGCAGCAGCACCGGTTGCTCGCCGGCCCGCAGCCGGTCGAGGTCCAGCAGGTCGGCGACCAGGCGTTCCATCCGCCGTACCTCGGCAACGATCCGCCGCCCCGGCGGCCCCGGCAGGTCGGCGGCCTCGCGGCGCAGCGCGGCGAGCGGGGCGCGCAGGTCCTGTCCGACGGCCTCCAGCAATGCGGTGTGCAGGGCGTCGGTGTGGGCGAGGGTCTCGGCGGCGGCGGCCTGGGCGGCCAGCCGTTCGCGTTCCCGGGCCAGTCGCAGCTGGGTGACGTAGGGGCCGAGTAGTCGGGTGTCCTGCTCGGTGAGCGCCGGTCCGCGCAGGGCCAGGACGGCGTCCGGGCCGAGGTCGACGGCGAGTGAGGCCTCTTCGGGGCGCTGCGGGAGGGCGGTGCCGGAGGCGGCGGCGGGGCGCCAGAGCCGGCCGGTGCGGACCAGGATGACGGCGCCCTCCAGGCCGAACACCTGGCGCAGGTCGGCGACCAGGTCGGGCACTGCGCGGGCGCCGGATTCGACCGCCGCGCCGGCCAGCCGGGCCAGCACCGCCGCTTCGGCGCGGGCCCGGTCGGCCTGCTGGGAGCGGCGGGTGAGGCCGTCGATGAGGTGGGCGATGATCCCGGCGACGGCGAGGAAGAGCAGCAGTGCGGCGAGGTCGGCGCCGCGGGTGACGGCGAGGCTGTGCCAGGGCGCGGTGAAGAAGTAGTCGGCGGCGAGCGCCCCGGCGGCGGTGCTGGCGGCGGCGGGCAGCAGGCCGCCGAGCCGGGCGGTGGCGGCGACGGCCAGCAGCAGGCAGAGCAGGGCGCCGGGGAGAGCGAGCGAGTCGCGCAGCGGGGAGAGCGCCCAGGCCAGGGCGGCCGTTGCGGCCGGGCCGGCCAGCCAGGCCAGGCGCCGGCGGCGCGGCGGGACGGCGGCCGGGCGGCGGCGCCGGGGTGCGGGCGGGACGGCCAGCAGGCCGGGTTGGGGCGGGGGGACGACCCGGACGTCGATCGGGCCGGCCAGCCGGATGACACGGTTGATCACCGAGCCGGAGACCAGTTCGCGCAGGCGGCTGCGGCTGGTCGGGCCGAGCAGGATCTGGGTGGCGCTCTCGGCGTGGGCGAAGTCCACCAGGGCGCGGGCGGCGTCGTTGCCGTCGACCTCGATGTAGCCGCCGTGGAGTTCGTGCAGCAGGGCGCGCTGTCCGGCGAGGGCGGGCGGCTCGTGGACGGTGGCGCCGTCGTCGGGCCGGACGTGCACGCCGATCAGGTCGCCGTGCACCCGGGTGGCGGTGCGGGCGCCGCGGCGGATCAGGTGCTCGCCCTGCGGGGCCCCGTTGAGGGCGACGACGATGCGTTCCTTGGTCTCCCAGGGCGCCCGGATGCCGTGCCGGGCGCGGTAGTCGGCGAGTTCCTCCTCGACCCGGTCGGCCAGCCAGAGCAGGGCGAGTTCGCGCAGGGCGCCGAGGTTGCCGGCCCGGAAGTAGTGGTCGAGGGCGACGTCGATCCGGTCGGGCGGGTAGATCGCGCCCTGGGCCATCCGGGTGCGCAGGGCCTGCGGGCTGAGGTCGACGAGTTCGATCCGGTCGGCGGCGCGGACCACCTCGTCGGGGATCCGCTCGCGCTGGGCGACGCCGGTGATCTGTTCGACGACGTCGTTGAGGCTCTCCAGGTGCTGGATGTTGACGGTGGTGGCCACGTCGACGCCGGCGTCGAGGAGTTCCCGGACGTCCTGCCAGCGTTTGGGGTGGCGGCCGCCGGGGGCGTTGGTGTGGGCGAGTTCGTCGACGAGCGCGAGCTGCGGGCGGCGGGCGAGCAGGGCGTCGACGTCGAGTTCGGTGAGGGTGGTGCCGCGGTGGCCGACGGTGCGGCGGGGCAGTACGGGCAGGTCCCCGAGCTGGTGCTCGGTACCCCGGCGGCCGTAGGTCTCGACCAGTCCGACGACGACGTCGAGGTCTTCGTCGTCGCGCAGCCGGCGGCCCTCGGCGAGCATGGCGTACGTCTTGCCGACCCCCGGCGCAGCCCCCAGGAACACCCGCAGTCGTCCGCTCACCGCCGTGCCGCCACCTCCTCGGTGTCCATGCTCCGCCGGGGCGCTGGGGTGCGCGAGGGGGCGGGCGCTCCACCGGAGTGGCGGGGCGCGCGAGGCAGCCGACGAGAGATCTGGATGGTGCTATCGTCATTAGCACCATGTTGCTGAAGCTGGACACCGGCGACGCCCGCCCCCTGCACGAGCAGGTGGCGGGCGCGATCAGGCGGGCCGTCGCCGAGGGCGAGTGCGCCCCCGGGGACAGGCTGCCGCCGGCCCGGGAGCTCTCCCGGGCGCTGGGGGTGAACACCAACACCGTCCTGCGCGGGCTGCGCACGCTGCGCGACGAGGGCGTGCTGGAGTTCCGCCGGGGCCGTGGCGTCACGGTCGCCGAGGACGCCGACACGCGCTCCGAACTGGCCGAGCGGGTACGGCAGTTGGTCGCCGATGCGGCCCGGGCCGGCTACAGCAGGAACGATCTCGTGGACATGATCAGGGGGATGTCGTGACGGACGGGAAGCTCATAGCGAAGGAGCGCCGGGAGCACGGGGCGGGGCGCGGCGCGTTCTGGGGCGCGGTGGCCTGGTCGGCGGGCGTCCTGGCCCTGCTGATCGCGCTGCCGTGGGCCGCGCGCCACCGGCTGCCGGACCCGCTCGCCACCCACTGGGGCGGGCAGGACCCGGACGGCTCCATGTCACTGACGGCGGCCGCGCTGTTCCCGGCGGCGGTCTGGCTGGTGCTGGTGCTGGCCGCCGCGGCCACCCTCCGGTTCCGGGCCGGGACGGCGCGCGGTGCCATCGGGCCGGCGCTGGCGGCCGGCGGAGTGCTCCTGACGGGGGCGCAGACCTCCATCGTGCACGCCAACCTGGACCGCGCGCGCTGGCAGGAGGCCGCGCCGATGGGCTTCGAGGTGGTCGTCCTGGTCGTGGCGGCGGGCCTGGCCAGCCTGCTGACCTGGCTGGCCGTCCGCCCCCGCGTCGACCACCCCGCCGGGGCGCGCCCGACGGCCGGGGCGCCGACACTGACGGCCGCGCCGGGCGAGCACCTGGTCTGGCTCTCCCGAGCCGCCAACGCGTGGCTGCAACTGGCCTCGGCCGTCCTCGCCCTGGGCGCCCTGGGCGCCGTGCTGGCGCCGGCCAGCGGGCTGATCGCGCTCAACTGGTCGCTGATCGTGCCGTTCGCCTCCACCTCCGTCATCACGCTCGGCTGCTCCTCGGTCACGACCCGGGTGACCGCCGACGGCCTGTCCGTCGGCTTCGGCCCGTTCGGCTGGCCCAGCCGGCGCTGGTCCCCCGCCGACCTCGACTCGGCCCGCGCCGAGCTGCGCACCCCCGCCCAGGCCGGCGGCTGGGGCTACCGCGTCAACGGCCTCGGCACCACCGTGATGCTGCGCCGCGGCGTCTGCCTGGTGGTCCGCACCCGGCGCGGGCGCGAGTTCGCCGTGAGCGTCGACGACGCCGAGCGCGGCGCGGCCCTGCTCAACTCCCTCATCGCCAGGTCCGCCAGTCCCACCGGCTGACCCCCGTCACGCCGCTGGGGTCCGTCTTCAAACCGCCCGTTCAGGTGGTGTGGACAGGGGCCGCACCGTGGGTACACCAGCTGACAGCTGCTCATAGTGCAGAGGGCAAGGAGGCGTCCGTGACCCACGAACGGCGGACGGCGGGAGACCCGGAGCGCGACGCGGTCGTCGCCCGGGGAGGCACCAACCAGGACGAACGGACCATCACCTTCCTACGACTCGGTGTCGGGCTGATCGGCATCCTGCTGCCGCTCGCACTACCCCTGGGGAACTGGCTGTTCGCCGAGCTCAGGGGCCAGAGCACGGCGGGATTCTGGCCGGCCTCGATGAGCGGCTCGTACTACACCAGCACCCGGAACCTCTTCGTGGGCGGCCTGTGCGCGCTCGGGGTGTTCCTGATCTGCTACCGCTTCGACCGCCGGGACGACCGCTGGAGCACCGCCGCCGGCGTGTTCGCGCTCGGGGTCGCCCTGTGCCCGACCGCGCCGCAGGGCGCGACCTCGTTCCAGAGCGCGGTCGGCCTGCTGCACTACGCCTTCGCCGGACTGCTGCTCTTCGTACTGGCGATGTTCTGCGTCTACTCCTTCCGCAACCCGCGCTCCGCCCAGCCGTCCTGGGTCAGCCGGGCCTACCTGGCGGCCGGGGTGCTGATCCTGGTGCTCCTGCTGCTCGCCGTCGTCGCCGGGGTGGCCGGCGTCGGCACGGACTGGGCCGTCCGCCCGCTGTACCTGTGCGAGTGGTTCTCGACCTGGGCGTTCGGTGCCGCCTGGACCGGCGCCGCGCTCGAACTGGCCGCCGCCGGTCGATCGTACGGGCACCACCCGCTCCTCCCGGGGCAGAGCGGCTCCCCCGCCACCGGCAGCCCGGCGGCCCAGCCCTAGGATGCGCTCTTAAGGGGGCCTTAACCCCAAGAGATGGTCATCTTGTCGTCCCGGAACACCGTTACCATGCGCACCAAGGCCCGCCACCAGGGCGGCCGGTGACGGAACCCCAGCAACGGGAGGACGAGCATGTCGAACGAGGTCCGGGCAGGGCGCGGTCCGCAGGAGGAGTACCCGTCGGTGGATCTGCGGATGGACGTACCGCACTCGGCGCGGGTCTACGACTACCTCATCGGCGGCAAGACCAACTTCGAGGCGGACCGCGTCGCCGCGCACGCCTCGGTGCAGGCCTGGCCGTCGCTGCCGATCTCCATGCGCACCACCCGCGACTTCATGCAGCGCGCCGTCCGCCACCTCACCGAGGAGTACGGCGTCCGGCAGTTCCTGGACATCGGCACCGGCATCCCCACCTCGCCCAACGTCCACGAGATCGCCCAGTCGATCGCCCCGGACGCGCGGGTCGCCTACGTCGACAACGACCCGATCGTGCTCACCCACGCGCGGGCCCTGATGTCCAGCACGTCGCAGGGCCGCACCTGTTACGTGGACGCCGACTTCCGCGACCCGGAGTCGATCATCCAGAACCCCCGGCTGCGCGAGGTCCTCGACTTCTCCCAGCCGGTGGCGCTGTCGCTGATCGCCATCGTCCACTTCGTGCTCGACGAGGACGACCCGCAGGGCATCGTGCGCCGCTTCATGGACGCCCTGGCGCCCGGCAGCTTCCTCGCCCTGACCGTGTTCACCGGGGACACCGACCCGGTGGGCGTGGGCGGCGTCGGCCGGGAGTACAACGCGCGCGGCATCCCGCTGCAGATCCGCGACCAGAAGGAGACCGCGGCCTTCTTCGACGGCTACGACCTCCTCGACCCCGGCGTCACCCTGGTCCACCACTGGCGCCCGGACACCGGGGCCGCGCCGACCCGCGACCAGGACATCGCGATGTACGCGGGCGTGGCGATCAAGCGCTGAGCCTGCCGACGTCAGCCGGGGACGGCGACCAGGCCCGCCTCGTAGGCCAGGATGACGAGGTGGACCCGGTCGCGGGCGTCGAGCTTGGCCAGCAGCCGGGTCATGTAGGTCTTCACCGTGGCGATGCTGAGGACCAGTTCGGCGGCGATCTCGGTGTTGGACAGGCCCCGGCCGACCAGGGTGAGGATCTCCCGCTCCCGGTCGGTGATCGCGCCCAGCCGCCGGGCGGCCGCTGTCGGCGCGGGGGCCGGCGCCGGTGCAGCGGCCGGTGACGCGGCGGCCGGGCCCGAAGCCGCCGCCGGGGCCGGCCGCTGGTCCGCGAAGGAGGAGATCAGCCGGCGGGTGACGCTCGGTGCGATCAGGGCGTCCCCGGCGGCCACCACCCGGACGGCGGCGAGGATGTCGTCCAGCGCCATGTCCTTGACCAGGAAGCCGGACGCCCCGGCGCGCAGCGCCGCGTACACGTGGTCGTCGTCGTCGAAGGTGGTGAGCACGACCACCCTGGTCGGCCCACCGCCGCCGGTGATCAGGCGGGTCGCCTCGATGCCGTCCATGCCGGGCATCCGCAGGTCCATCACGACGACGTCGGGCCGCAGTTCACCGGCCAGCCGGACGGCCTCGGCACCGGTGCCGGCCTCGCCGACCACCTCGACGTCGGCGGTCTCGGTGATGACCATCTCCAGCGCGGCCCGGACCAGCGGCTGGTCGTCGACCAGCAGGACGCGGGTCATGCATTCACCTCCACGGGGATCGGCAGTCGGACGGCGACCCGGAAGCCGCCCTCGGGGCGCGGCCCGGCCTCGAACTCGCCGTCCAGCAGGCCGACCCGCTCGCGCAGCCCGGCCAGGCCGAAGCCGGTGCCCCGGCCCCGGTCGGTGCCGGGGCCCGTGCCCCGGTCGGTGATCTCCACCGCCACCTCGCCCGCCGTGCGGCGGTCGACCAGGACCTCGCAGGAGCGGGTGTCCGCGTGCCGCACCACGTTGGTGACGGACTCCTGGATGACGCGGAACGCCGAGAGGTCGATCTCCGGTGGCAGTGGGCCCTGTTCACCCCGCCGCCGGACCTCGACCCGGACGCCGGCGGCGGTGGTCGCGGCGGCCAGCCGGTCGAGGTCGGCCAGACCTTGAGGGGTGGTCGCCGACGTCTCGCCGTCGGCCTGGCGCAGCGCGACGAGCATCCGGCGCAGCCCGGCCAGGGTGTCCCGGCCGGCGTTCTCGATCTCGCCGAGCGCCTGCTTGGCCCGTTCGGGGCGGGTGTCGATGACCCGGCGGGCGGCGCCGGCCTGGAGGGCGACGATGCCGATGGTGTGGGCGACGGTGTCGTGCATCTCGCGGGCGATCCGCAGCCGTTCGGCGGTGACGGCCTCGGTGGCCGCCCGGGTGCTCAACGCCCGGGCGTGCTCGCGGTTCTCCCGCATCGAGCGGCCGATCAGCCAGGCGACCAGGGCGAGCAGCGCGGCGCCGTCGGCGGAGCCGATGTGGGTGCCGGTGAAGATGCCGACGGTGTTGCCGTGCACCAGGCCGATGTGCAGCACGAGCAGGCTCATCACCAGCGCGAACGCGGCCCGCGAGCTGCGGCGCGGCCGGGTGGCGGTGATCAGGCAGAGCGCGACGTCCACGGCCAGCAGGGAGGCCGGCGGGACCTGGGTGTCGGCGGCCCAGCCGTCGGTCTCCGTGAAGGCGGCGACGAACAGCAGGGCGACCGCGAGCACCGGGAGCCGGCGCACCAGCGCGGCGCCGGCGAAGGCCACCACCGTGGTGGCCAGGGTGAAGGACAGGCCACCGTGGGCGGCGGCCCCGCCGTGGTACCGGGCGTTGCCGCCGAGCAGGACGGCGGGGTACGCGGCGGCCACGCACCAGGCGAGTCCGACCCAGACCTCGGGCGGAACGCGCCGGAACAGGGGCGGAGAGGGCGTCGCAAGCATACGAAGATCGTATCGGCGGCCCGAGTCGCCGTCATCGGACCGTGGTTGTACGACCGGGGATGACAGCCGGGGCGCGCGGTGTCAGCGCCGGTCCGATGCGGCGGCCCGGCCCCGCCCGGCACCGTTGAGCCCATGATCGAAGTCACCGAGCTGACCAAGCGCTACGGCCGCACCACCGCCGTCGAACGCCTCACCTTCACCGTCCGGCCCGGCCATGTGACCGGCTTCCTGGGCCCCAACGGCGCGGGCAAGTCCACCACCCTGCGGCTGATCCTCGGCCTCAACGACCCGACCGGCGGCACCGCCACCATCGACGGCCGCCCGTTCCGGTCTCGGCCGCGCGGCCTGCGCGACGTCGGCGCCCTGCTCGACGCGGGCGACGTCCACGGCGGGCGCAGCGGCGCGGCCCAGCTGCGGGCGCTGGCCCGCGCCAACGCGATCCCGGCCGCGCGGGTCGAGGAGGTGCTGCACGAGGTCGGGCTCACCAAGGCCGCCGGGCGCCGGATCCGCGGTTACTCGCTGGGGATGAAGCAGCGTCTGGGCATCGCCGGCGCACTGCTCGGCGACCCGCCCGTCCTCCTCTTCGACGAGCCGCTCAACGGCCTCGACCCGGAGGGCGTGCTGTGGGTGCGCGGCCTGTTCCGCCGCCTCGCAGCCGAAGGGCGGACGGTCTTCGTCTCCAGCCACCTGATGGCCGAGATGGAGCACACCGCCGACCGCCTGGTGGTGATCGGCCGGGGCCGGCTGATCGCCGACGAGAGCCTGGCGGAGTTCTCCGCCCGGGCCGGCCGCACCGGCGTCACCGTCCGGGCGGCCGAACCCGACCGGCTGGCGGCCGTGTTGACCGCGGCGGGCGCCACCGTCCGCCCGGGCCCGGACGGCGCGCTCGCCGTGACCGGCCTGGACGCCACCCAGATCGGCGAACTCGCCCTGGAGCAGCGCCTGTTGCTGAACGCCCTGACCACCCGCACCGCCTCCCTGGAGGAGGCGTTCATGGAACTGACCGCCGACAGCGTCGACTACCTGGCCGGAGAGCCCCGATGAGCACCGCGACCACCACCCCCCGCCCCCTTCCCCGGCCACGCGCCCGCTTCGGCGACCTGCTCGCCGCCGAGTGGATCAAGTTCTGGTCCCTGCGTTCGACCGTCTGGGTGCTGGGCCTGAGCGCCCTGTTCATCATCGCCGCCAACCTCAAGGCGGCCCGGTACACCTACGACCACTACACCGTCGGCGACGGCGATCCGGCGACCATGCTGCAGGTCGCGCTCGGCGACTCCTTCACCATGATCGCCGCCGACGTCGTGATGATCGTCGCGGGCAGCGTCGGCGCGCTCGTCCTGGTCGGCGAGTACGCGAGCGGGCTGATCCGCACCACGCTGGTGGCCGTCCCGGACCGCCGGGCCGTGATCGCCGCCAAGGCCTGCGTACTGACCGCGGCCATGCTCGGCTACGGCGCCGTCACCGCGGGCGTCTCCTTCGGCGCCTGCCAGGCGGTCCTCGCCGACACGCACATCGGCGTGTCCGTCACCGACCCGACCGCGCTGCGCTTCGTCGCGGCCGCCGCCCTGTTCGCCCCGGTCTGCGCCCTCGCCGGATTCGCCCTCGGCGCGCTGATCCGGCACACCGCCGGAGCCGTGGTGGGCACCGTCCTGGTGCTGTTCTTCCTGCCGGCGTTCTTCAACGAGCGCTACCGCTGGTCGGCCGACCTCCTGCACGCCATGCCGCTCCAGGCCTGGCGCCGGCTGGCCCAGGTCGACCTGACCCACTCGCTGCCCTCGGCGCACCCGGCCACCGTCGCCGGCTCCTGGGCCACGTTCGCGCTCTGGGCGCTCGCCTCGGTGGTGGTCGCCACGGTCGCCGTCCAGCGCCGCGACCACTGACCCGCCGTCCGGCGGCGGCGCCGGAAAGCTGCTCACCCGTCGCGGCGGCCTGCCTCCACATCCGCCAGAGCCACCAGCAGCGCCGCCAGGACCAGGCCCGCCGCGACCGTCACGCCCAGTTGGAAGGCCAGCGCCCAGTCCGGGCGCGGGCCCTGGGCGTGGGCGAAGAAGACCGAGCCGACGATGGCGATGCCGACCGCCGAGCCGACCCGCTGGGCGGTCTGCAGGACACCGCCGGCGCTGCCCGCCCGGGCGATCGGCACCCGCTGGAGGGTCAGGGTCTGGTTCGGGGCGATCACCAGCCCGCTGCCCACCCCGGCGACCAGCAGCGGCACGACCGTCGCCCAGCCGATCGCCGACCCCGACCACAGCTGCACCGCCAGGGCCGAGGCCAACAGGCCCACCAGCACCAGCACCAGGCCGAGCACCACCAGCCGGCGGCCGAGCCGGTGCACCAGCCGTCCGCCGATCGCCGCGGACACACCCGAGCCGACCGCGAACGGCGTGATCGCCAGGCCCGCCGTCAGCGCCGAGTAGTGCAGGCCCGCTTGAAGGTAGAGCGTGAAGATGAAGAAGATCGCGGTGAACCCGGCGAAGTACACCAGCGACAGCGCCACCCCCGCCGCATACGGGCGCACCGCGAACAGCGCCATGCTCACCAGCGGCTCCCGGCGCCGCACGTAGTACCGCTCCCAGCCGACGAAGGCCCCCAGCAGCACCGCCGCCAGCGGCAGCAGCAGCCAGCGCGTCGCGCCGTGCCACTGCTGCGCCTGGACGAACGGCAGCAGCAGCGCGACCGTCCCGGCGCCGAGCAGCAGCACCCCGACCGGATCGAAGTCCCGGTGCCCGGCCCGCTCGGCCGCCGGCGGGGGCGGCGGGAGCAGCCGGTAGGCGATGGGCAGGGCGGCGACGCCGATCGGCAGGTTGACCAGGAACACCCAGCGCCAGCCGTTCTGCGGGCCGAACAGGTGGATCAGCAGGCCGCCCAGCAGCGGGCCGACGGCGGTGGACAGACCGATGGTGGCGCCGAGCGCGCCGAAGGCCCGGCCGCGTTCGGCACCCTGGAACAGGACCTGGATGAAGCCGGAGACCTGCGGCACCAGCACCCCGCCGGCCGCGCCCTGGAACAGCCGGGCCAGCACCAGCCACTCCTGGTTCTGCGCCGCCCCGGCCAGCGCGCTGGCCGCGGTGAACAGGGCGAGCCCGGTGAGGAAGACGGCCCGGCGGCTGCGGGCGTCACCGAGCCTCCCGGACGGGACCAGCACCAGGCCGAAGGCGAGCGCGTAGCCGCTGAGCACCCACTGCAGGCCGCTGTCGGACATGTGCAGCCCGGCCCGCACGGTCGGCAGGGCGACGTTGACGATGCTGACGTCCAGCAGCGTCATGAACCCCGCGACCAGGCAGACCGTCAGCGCCCGCCAGCGCCGCGCCTCGGCCCGCCGGCCCGCGGCGGAGGCGCCGGGCCGCTGTTCCGGGGGGCTGCACGGGGGTTGGGCCGTCATGGGAGCACCTTCCGGGCGTCCGGCGGTCGTCTGGCTTCGCGTCCGGCGGCCGGCCGTCGACCGGTCTTCCCGGTCCGGCTGCCCGCCCGCCGCGCGCGGCCCCCCTCCGAACGGCCATCGTGGACGGCGCGGCCCCGGAGCCGCCAGCCGGGCTGCGCCGCCCGCGCCGCCGCTCACCCGGACGGCCGAACCCGATCGCGGCCTCTCCCAGCGCCCCGGAGGCTGAGGACATGAACGCCGCCACCGAAACCCCGCCGACCGCCCCGCCGGTGCTGGACGTCCGGCAGCGCAACGTCGTCTTCGGCACCATCGTGCTCGGCATGCTGCTGGCCGCGCTCGACCAGACCATCGTCGGCACCGCGCTGCCCACCATCGTCGCGGACCTCGGCGGGGCCGCGCACATGTCGTGGGTGGTGACGGCCTACCTGCTGGCCGAGACGGTGGCCACCGTGCTGGCCGGCAAGTTCGGCGACCTGTACGGGCGCAAGCTGCTCTTCCAGGTCTCGGCGGTCGTCTTCATCACCGGCTCGTTCCTCTGCGGCCTGGCGACCAACATGACGCTGCTGATCGCCTGGCGGGCGCTCCAGGGCATCGGCGCGGGCGGCCTGATGGTGACGGCCATGGCGCTGATCGCGGACGTCATCCCGCTGCGCGAGCGCGGCAAGTACCAGGGCGCGATCGGCGCGGTGTTCGGCGTGGCGACGGTGATCGGGCCGCTGCTGGGCGGGCTGTTCACCGACCACCTGTCCTGGCGCTGGGCGTTCTACGTCAACGTGCCGATCGCGATCCTGGTGGTGATCGCGGCCGCCCGGACCATCCCCTCGGTGCGCTCGGCGGTGCGCCCGGTGATCGACTACCTGGGGATCGCACTCGTCGCGATCGGCGCAAGCGCCCTGATCCTGGCGACCAGTTGGGGCGGCAACGAGTACGCCTGGGGCTCCAGGGTGATCATCGCCCTGTTCGCCGGCGGCGCCGCCGCCCTCGGGCTGTTCTGCTGGGTGGAGAGCAGGGCCGTCGAACCGATGCTGCCGATGCGGCTGTTCCGGAACCCGGTGTTCGCGGTCTGCTCGGTACTCAGCTTCATCGTCGGCTTCGCGATGCTCGGCGCGCTGACCTTCCTGCCGACCTTCCTGCAGTACGTCGACGGCGACTCGGCGACCGTCTCCGGCGTGCGGACGCTGCCGATGGTGATCGGGCTGCTGCTCGCCTCGATCGCCAGCGGCAACGCCGTCAGCAAGACCGGCAGGTACCGGGTGTTCCCGATCGTCGGCACCCTGGTGATGGCCGTCGGCCTCTACCTGCTCTCCCGGCTCGAACCCGGCACGGGCACCGCGCTCGCCTCCCTCTACATGTTCGTGCTCGGCGTCGGCATCGGGCTGAGCATGCAGGTGCTCACCATCGCCGTGCAGAACACCGTCGACTACGCGGACCTCGGCACCGCCACCTCCGGGGTGACCTTCTTCCGCACCATCGGCAGCTCCTTCGGCACCGCCGTGTTCGGCACCATCTACGCCAACAGCCTCAAGACCGAACTCGCCCGGGGCGTGGCCTCCTCGGCCCACCTCACCGGCGCGGACCCGGCGCTGCTCACCCGGGCCGCCGAGAGCCCGCAGGGCCTGCACCGGCTGCCCGCCGCGCAGGCGGCCCCGATCATCCAGGCCTACTCCGACGCCCTGCACACCGTGTTCCTGTGGACGGTGCCGGTCGCCCTGGTCGGGTTCGTGGTCGCGCTCTTCCTCAAGCAGGTGCAACTGCGGGACACCGCCCGGGCCGGCTCCACCGACATGGGCGAGGGCTTCGCCCAGCCGACCACCAGCGACTCCGACCCGCACCTGGAGTACGCCGTCGGCAAGCTCGTGCGCGGCGTCGACCTCGACACCGTCCGCTCGATCGTCGACGACGCCGACACCCGGGTCGACCTGGCCGGGGCCTGGGCGCTGATGGAGGTCGCCGGCCACACCAAGGCCGTCGGCCAGGCCTCCCTGGACCTCATCGCCGCCCGCAAGCGGATCCCGCCCGAGGTCCTGGAGCCGGTCTTCGACCGGATGGCCGCCGAGGGCTACCTCACCCGCGACGGCGACCGGCTCTCCCCCACCGACGCCGGCTCCCAGGAGGTCCGCGTCCTCGCCCAGGCCTGGTCGGACTGGCTCAACGCCCGGCTGGACGCCGACGCCGGCCGCCCGCGCAGCCCCCAGCTGCGCACCGCGGCGACCGCCATCGCCTGGCGCCTGATGGTCGAAGACCTCGCCAACGGCCTTCCGGCCCACGCCCGTTCGAAGGCCGCCGCACGAACCTAGGGCTTCCTGTCCAGGATCAGTTCGCGCCGCACGCCGTCGGCCATCAGGTCGCCGGGCTCGTCGGTCTCGGCGAAGCCGTTGCGGCGGTAGAGGGCGATGGCCGCGTCGTTGTCGGGGTTCACCGCCAGCTTGAGGGTGGTGAACCCCTGCTCGGCGGCCCAGCGGGCGATCGCGCCGATCAGCCGGTTCCCCACGCCCCGGCCGCGCGCCGCCGGGCCGACCCACAGGGAGATCAGCTCGGCGGCCGCCCCGCCCTCGTCGGCCGGGACACCACTGGCCATCGCGACCGGGCGGCCGTCCAGCACCGCGACCAGGTCGAGGGCGCCGGGGATCTCCAGGCGGGAGCGCCAGCGGGCCTCGTGGTCGCCGGCGCCCTGCCAGTCCGCCAGGGTGGAGCCGAAGGCGTACGGCGCCTCGGTCAGCGCGGCCAGGCGCAGCTCGCGCCAGAGCGCCCAGTCGTCGGAGCCGAGCCGGCGCAGTTCGGGTTCGTGCGGTTCCGGTTCGTGCAGGTCGGGCTCGTGCGGTTCGGGTTCGTGCAGTTCGGACATGGTGCGGACCTTGCCGCAGGCCGGGCGGCACGGCAAGCGGATTACCCGGTTCAGCCCACGAGCGGCGGGTTGAGGCGGGCGAAGGCCTCCTGCCGGCGGTAGGGGAAGTACGGGTACGGCACGGTTCGGGCGCTGGCCGCGTCCAGCCGGGCGACCTGCTCGTCGGTCAGCGACCAGCCGACCGCGCCGAGGTTCTGCCGCAGCTGCTCCTCGTTGCGGGCGCCGATGATGACCGAGGAGACGGTCGGGCGGCGCAGCAGCCAGTTGATGGCGATCTGCGGGACGGTGCGGCCGGTCTCGGCGGCGATCCCGTCGAGCGCGTCGACCACCCGGTACAGCAGTTCGTCCTCGACCGGCGGGCCGTAGTCGGCGGTGTCGTGCAGCCGGCTGTCGGCCGGGAGCGGCCGGCCGCGCCGGATCCGGCCGGTGAGGCGGCCCCAGCCGAGCGGGCTCCACACCAGGGCGCCGACGCCCTCCTCCTGGGCGAGCGGCATCAGCTCCCACTCGTAGTCGCGGCCGACCAACGAGTAGTAGACCTGGTGGGCGGCGTAGCGGGGGCGGCCGTAGCGCTCGGCGACGGCGAGGGACTTCATCAGCTGCCAGCCGGAGAAGTTGGAGACGCCGGTGTAGCGGATCTTGCCGGCCCGGACGAGGTCGTCGAGGGTGGCCAGCACCTCCTCGATCGGGGTGCCGGCGTCGTAGGCGTGCAGCTGGAAGAGGTCGAGGTAGTCGGTGCCGAGGCGGCGCAGCGCGTCGTCCACGGCCCTGGTGAGGCGGGCCCGGGAGGTGCCGGCGTCCTGCGGGCCGTCGCCGGTCGGCAGGCCGGCCTTGGTGGAGACGAGCACCTGGTCGCGGCGGCCGCGGATGGCCTGGCCGAGGACCTCTTCGGAGGCGCCGTCGGAGTAGACGTCGGCGGTGTCGAAGAGGGTGACTCCGGCGTCGATGGCGATGTCGAGCAGGCGGCGGGCCTCCTGGACGTCGGTGGTGCCCCAGGCGCCGAACAGCGGTCCACGGCCGCCGAAGGTGCCGGTGCCGAGGCTGAGCGCGGGGACCTTGAGGCCGGACGAGCCGAGTCGGCGGTATTCCATGGCGGTTGTCGTGCTGGCTGCCGTGCTGGTTTCCATGACAGTTCTCCCCTCAGAGCCCTTAACGGGACTCCCATTCCGTTAGGATGGTTCGACCCTAGCAGGGCGCATCGACCTAATGGAACAGGAATCCCGTTAATGACTGCCGAGCCCTCCGCGCCGGACGCCCCGGACGTTCCAGAGACCCCGGACGCCCCGGACGCCCCGGAGAACCCCACGCCCGGAACGCGGCGCCCCGGCGGCCGCACCGCCCGGGTCCGCGCCGCCGTCCTGCGGGCCGCCGAGGACGCCCTGGTCGAGCACGGCTTCAGCGGGCTCGACCTCGGCGACGTCGCCCAGCGGGCCGAGGTCGGCCGGACCACCGTCTACCGGCGCTGGGGCACCACCAGCGCGCTGGTCGCCGACCTGCTCGCGGACATGGCCGAGCAGTCACTGCCGCGCACCCGCAGCGGCTCCCTCGCCGAGGACCTGCGGGCCAACGCCCGGCTGGTCCAGCACACGCTGGCCGACCCCCGGCAGGGGGCACTGTTCCGCGCGGTGATCGTGGCCGCCACCTGCGACCCGGGCGCCGCCGAGGCGCTGCGGCACTTCTACCTGCGCCGGGTCGAGGAGTGGGCGCCATGCGTCACCGAGGCCGTCGAACGCGGCGAACTCCCGCCGGACACCGACGCGTTCGAGGTGGTCCGGGCCGTCTCCGCGCCGCTCTACTACCGGATGCTCACCACCGCCGAGCCGCTCGACGAGGCCGGCGCCGACCGCGCCGCGGCCGCCGCCGAGGCGTCCGCCCGGGCGGGGGCGCACCGGCAGGAGGGCATCTGAGAACGTCCGAGAACGCCGCCGGCCGCGCAGTTCGACGAACTGCGCGGCCGACGGGAGGGCGGACGGTCCAGGGGGCGCCCCGGGGAACGGCCTAGAAGAAGCTGTCGTCGTCGCCCTCGTAGTAGTTGTTCACGACCACCTCGGGCGTGTCGTCGCTGAACGCCTCGTTGAGCAGCGCGCCGCCGACCAGGCCGGCCGCGCCCGCGCCGATCAGCGCGCCGGTGCCGAAGCGGCGTCCGCCCTGACCCTGCTGGCCCTGAGCGGGCTGGCCCTGGACCGGCTGCGGATAGCCCTGCTGAACCGGCTGCGGGTAGCCCTGCTGCGGGGTGTAGAACGGCGGCACGGTGGTCTGCACCCGCTGGGCGCAGGCGGCGCAGGTCTCGATCTGGCGCGGCACGCCCCACTGCGGCGACCACAGCACCGCCGTCGAGCCGAGGCCGTGCGAGGGGTCGAAGAAACACGTCACGGGGGAACTCCCTGGTCCAGGCTGGGTCATCGTGGCGGCGGGCGCCACGGCGGGTACGGCGGGCGCCATGGCCGGCGCGGCGGGCACGACCGGAGCCGGCGCGGCGGGCACGGGGGCGGCGGGCGCCGGTTGCAGGACGTCCACCCCGAAGTCGGCGGCGATACCCGCGAGCCCCGACGCGTACCCCTGCCCGACGGCCCGGAACTTCCAGTCCGCGCCGTGCCGGTAGAGCTCGCCGAACACCATCGCCGTCTCGCTGCCCGCCTCGGCCGCCACGTCGTAGCGGGCCGCCTCAGCGCCGCCGTCCGGGTCGGTGAGCCGGATGTACGCGCCGCGGACCTGGCCGAAGCTCTGGCGCCGCTGCGCCGCGTCGTAGACCGCGACCGCGAAGACGATCTTCTCCACCCCGGCCGGGACGTCCGCGAGCCGGACGTCGATCTGCTCCTGGTCGTCGCCGCCACCGGCGCCGCCCTGGTGGCGGACCGAACCGTCCGGGCTCTGCAGGTTGTTGAAGAAGACGAAGTGCTGGTCCGAGACGACCTTCCCGGAGGCGTCGCAGAGCAGGGCGCTGGCGTCCAGGTCGTACCCGGCGCCGGCCGTCCAGCCGAGGCCGACCCGTACGACCCGCAGCCCGGGGGCCTGCTTGCCCAGGGAGACGTTGCCGCCCTTCGTCAGGGCCACACTCATGACACTTCCTCCGCCACCGTTCGAATGACCGCTGTTTCCACTGTTCGACCACGACAACGCTGTAGAGCTCGCGCCGGTTCCCGACTTCCCGTCAGCACTGGACGGGACGTTCCAGCAGGCCACGGGCCCGCGGCGCGGTCTTGCCGACCGGGGCGCTCGGGCGGGGCGCCCTGGCGGGGTGTCGGCTCCCGACCTATTGTCAGGTGACATGACACGCCTTCGTCGCGCCGCCACCCTGGCCGCCCTCAGCGGCACGCTCGCCGCCCTGTTCACCCCGGCCGCCGCCCAGGCCGGCCCGGCGGCCTGCCCGGTCGTCGCCACCGCCCCGGTGGACACCGAACAGGCCCGGCTCCAGGACCAGCGGACGACCGCCTTCACCGAGCGCTCCGGCCTGCGCGACCTGCTCCGGGGCTTCCCCGCCGCCCTGTGCGCCGCCCGCAACGCCCGGCAGGCGGAGCGGGTGGCGGGCGCCTGGGGCCGGGCGCTCTGGCAGGCCGGGGTGGACCGGGCCCAGGGCCGGCGGCCCAGCGGCGAACTCCCCGCCCGCGACGACCGCCCGCTGTACTGGACCAGGCTCGCCATGACCGTCCAACTGGCCCGCTGGCAACCCGGGTTCGACGTCGACCCGGCCGACCTGCGGGCCCGCTTCGAGGACGCCTCCCGAGGCCTCGACGACGGCTTCACCGCCGCCCCCGGCGTCCGGCGGATCTTCGTCAGCGGCTTCGACCCGTACGGCCTCGACACCGAGCCGCGCCGCGCCAACCCCTCCGGCGCCGCCGTCCTGCAACTGCACGGGCGGCGGATCACCCTCGCCGACGGCAGCCCGGCCGAGGTCCGGGCCGTCCTGCTGCCGGTCCGCTACGGCGACTTCGACGACGGCGTCGTCGAGCGCGCCTTCGGCCCGCACCTCTCCCCCGGCCCGCAGGCCGCCGACCTGATCACCAGCATCAGCCAGGGCTACCCGGGCCTGTTCACCCTGGAGGCCTGGGCCGGGCGGGCCCGCTCCGCCGATCCCGCCACCGACAACACCGGCACCCTGTCCGGCGGCACCCGGCAGCACCCGGTCACCGCCCCGGGCCTGGACGACGGCCCGGAGTTCATCCGCACCACCCTGCCCACCGACGCCATGACGGCCGTCCAGCAGCCCTACCCCGTCCGCCTCAACACCACCGTCACCGAGATCCCCGAGGGCGGCGTCGACCCCGTCGACCGCGCGGACGGCCCCACCCCCGGCTCCCGAGCGGTCGCCGGTGGCGGCGGCGGGTACCTCTCCAACGAGGTCGCCTACCGCTCCAACCGCCTGCGCCTCGACCTCGCCCCCGACCTCCCCGGCGGCCACCTGCACACCCCCGTCCTCACCGGCCTGCCCGCCCAGCAGGACCGCCTCACCGCCCCGGAGTTCGAGCAGAACGAGGCCGCCATCGCCGACCAGGTCCACGAGATCCTGCGCCACGCCCGGTTCTGAGCCCCCGGCGCCACGCCCGGTTCCGAGTCCCGAGCGCGCGCGGCGGGCCGGCTACACCGGCCGGGCGAAGCGCGTCCCCGCCGCGCGCGCCCGGGACTCGGCGATCTGCGCGTACGCGGCCTCCCGGTCCGCCCAGTGCGAGCCCTCGACCGACTTGCCGCGCTCCAGGTCCTTGTAGACCTGGAAGAAATGGGTGATCTCCAGCAGGTCGAACTCGCGCAGGTCGCCGATGTCCCGCAGGTCGCCGTAGCGCGGATCGTGGGCGGGGACGCACAGCACCTTCTGGTCCGGCCCGCGTTCGTCCCGCATCACCCACATGCCGACCGCCCGGCAGGTGATCACGCACCCCGGCACGGCCGGTTCGCCGCCGAGCACCAGCGCGTCCAGCGGCTCCGCGTCGCCGCCGAGGGTGCCCTCGACGTAGCCGTAGTCCACGGGGTAGCGGGTGGCGGTGAACAGGGTGCGGTCGAGGCGGATCCGGCCCGCCGCGAAGTCCATCACGTACTTGTTCCGCGACCCCTGCGGGGTCTCGATCAACACCTCGAACTCCACCGCGGCCTCCTCCTCTGCGTCTGGGGAGATTGTCCGCCGTCCCGGCCGTCCGGGCACCCTCCGCAAACGCCCTCCGCGGCCCGGCGGGGTCCGTTAGCATCCGGATCATGGGGAGTTGGCGTGTCACCGTCCAGAACCACCACCGGCGCAGCGGCGGGCGGCCCCAGGGGCGCCCGGAGGGGCCGCTGGCCCGCCGCGGCGACCTGGCGCTGTACGGCCGGAACGGCGAGATCAGCTGTGTCGACGCCGAAGGCCTGGTCCGCTGGCGCCGCCCCTGCGCGGGGCGCCCGAACGCGGCCCACCTCTCCGGCGGCCGGGCGCTGGTCACCACCGACTCCTTCGAGTACACCGCCTGGGGCCACCTCGGCCCGGCCCTGCTGCTGGACCTCGACGACGGCGCCCTGGTCGCCGAACTGCGCGGCGAACGCGGCACGGCCCTGGGCGGCGGCCGCTTCGTGCTCGGCCTGGAGGGCTACGGCACCTTCGACACCTGGGCCTACGACCGGGACGCCACCCTGGTCGACTCCTGGCGCAGCTACGGCCACTACGTGGTCGGCGACGGCCTGCGCGTCGTCGAGACCGACCGCCGCCGCCCGACCGGGAGCCGGGTGGTGCGGCTGCTGCCCGGCGGGGGCATCGAGAGCGGCCCGCTGCTCGCCGACCCGCAGGCCCCCGCGCCGGTGGTGCTGGCCGACGGCACCGTCCTGGTGCTGGACGCGGGGGTGCTGCGCGCCGTCGGGCGCGACCTCGACGCCACCGTGCTCGCCGAGCTGCTCCCGCTGTCCGGCGACGACCTGCACCGGTTCACCGGCACGCTGCGCCGCACGGCCGACGGCCTGGCCGTGACGCTCGTGGAGCGCCACCCGACCCGGATGGGCGGCTACACCACGCACCGCTGGACCCTCGGGCTGGAGTCGCCGAACTAGCGCTCCGGGCTGCTCTCCTGGCCCCCGGCGTTCCTCGGCGGCCACTCTCCGCGACCGCTCCCACGGAGCAGCACCGGGCGCGCGGCCGCTCCGGCGGCGGTAGGACGGACACAGACGTGCCCGGGAGGAGAGACCGTGAAGATCGTCGTCGACCTCAACCGCTGCCAGGGCTACGCGCAGTGCGCGTTCCTCGCTCCCCGAGTGTTCGAGCTGCACGGGGAGGAGGCCCTGCTCTACACCCCGCAGGCCCCCGAGGACCAGCGTGACCGCGTCCGGCGGGCCGTCGCGGCCTGCCCGGTGCAGGCCATCCTGGTCGAGGAGGAGGACCGGTCCGATGTCCGATGACCTCAAGAACGGCCGGATCGTCATCGTCGGCGCCTCGCTGGCCGGTCTGCGCGCCGCCGAGACGCTACGGGACGAGGGCTTCACCGGAGAGCTGACCGTGGTCGGCGAGGAACGCCTTCCCCCGTACGACCGGCCGCCCCTGTCCAAGCAGGTGCTGCTCGGACGGGTGCGCGCCGAGGAAACCGCGCTGCCCCGGCGCCGCGACGTGGGCGCGCGGTGGAAGCTCGGCGTCCGCGCCACCGGTGTGGACGGGGACGGCAAGCAGGTCCTGCTCGCGAACGGCGAGCAGCTGCCCTACGACCGGCTGCTGATCGCCACCGGCACCCGGGCCAGGCCCTGGCCGAAGGCCGAGCAGGCCGCACTCGACGGGGTGTTCACCCTGCGCACCGCCGAGGACGCGGCCGGCCTGGCCGAGCGGCTGGACGCCGGCCCGAAGCGGGTGCTGGTGATCGGCGCCGGGTTCACCGGCTCCGAGATCGCCTCCGCCTGCCGGGAGCGCGGCCTGGCGGTGACCGTCGCCGAGCGCGGCCCCGCCCCGCTGGTCGGGGCCCTCGGCGGGGCCTTCGGCGCCCTCGCGGCCAAGGTCCAGCTCGCCCACGGCGTCGACCTGCGCTGCGGGGTGACCGTCTCGGCGCTGACCGGCCACGCCGGCCGGCTCACCGGCGCCGAGCTCTCCGACGGCACCCGGATCGAGGCGGACGTCGCCGTGGTCGCCCTGGGCGCCGTCCGCAACACCGAATGGCTGGCCGACTCGGGGCTCGCCGCCGGTCCGCGCGGGGTGGCCTGCGACGCGGGCTGCCGCGCCTTCAACATGTACGGGATCGTCACCGACGACGTCTTCGTCGCGGGCGACGTCGCCCGCTTCCCGCACCCCCTCTTCGAGTACCAGCTGCTCTCCCTCGAACACTGGGGCAACGCGGTCGCGCAGGCCGAGGTGGCGGCGCACAACATGGTCAGCCCGGGGCCGCAACGGCGGCCGCACCTGAGCGTGCCGTCCTTCTGGTCCAGCCAGTTCGGGCTCAACATCAAGTCCGTCGGCGTGCCCACCTTCTCCGACCACGTGGTCCTCGCCCAGGGCTCGGTCGAGGAGCGCCGGCTCGTCGCGGTCTACGGGTACCGAGGCCGGATCACGGCCGCCGTCAGCGTGAACCGGGCCAAGTGGCTGGAGCACTACCAGCGACTGATCGAGGCCGCCGCGCCGTTCCCGCCCGACTGGGACGGCGTGGAGCCGCCCGCCTCCCGCATCCCGGTCCCCTCCGACGTGCCCGACCCGAAGGTGCTCTCGCACGGCCCGACCGTCGCCCTCACCGGCCACCTGCCCGACCGGCGGCTGACCCTGCGGCGCTGGGGCGGCTGAGCCCACCCGCCACCGCTCGACGGGCGCACGCCCACCGGGCCCCGCCGCCCGTCGAGGACCACCACCGCCGCCACCCCCGAGGAGCCACCGCGCATGGCCGCCGCCGACACCCTGTTCCGCCGGATCACCGACTACGCCAACCGCGCCGACCCCTACCCCCTGTACGCCGAGCTCCGCGACCACGGCGTGGCCCGCCAGGACGACGGCAGCTACCTGGTCGGCACCTACCACGAGGTCGCCGCGCTGCTGCACGACCCGAGGATCAGCTCGGACCGCCGCAACCGCACCGTCCCGGACGAGCTGCAGGGCAGCGTCCCGGTCGCCTTCATCGGCCGGGACGACCCCGAGCACGAACGGCTGCGCACCATCGCCATGCGGCCCTTCGGCCCGCCCCACGCGCCCGACCGGGTCGACGCCATGCACGACGAGATCGCGCGGATCACCGGGGAACTGGTCGACGGCCTCCGGGGCCGCGACCGGATCGACCTGGTCGAGGACTTCGCCTACCCGCTGCCGGTCACCGTCATCTGCCGGCTGCTCGGCGTGCCGCGCGAGGACGAGCCGCGGTTCCACGCCTGGTCCGAGACGCTGATCGCGGGCTTCGACCCCACTCCCGACAGCGATCCGTCCGAGCGCCAGCAGGCGGCCACGCAGGCCCGGATGGAGATGGGGCTGTACCTCGGCGAGCTCGCCGAGAGCCGCCGGGGCAAGCCGTCCGACGACCTGCTCTCCGCCTTCGTCAACGACCCCGGCCCGTCGGGCGGCTTCACCCAGACGGAACTGATGGCCACCGCGGTCCTGCTGCTCATCGCCGGGCACGAGACGACCGTCAACCTGATCACCAACGGCGCGCTCACCCTGCTGCGCCAGCCCGAGAGCCTGGAACTACTGCGCGACAAGCCGGAGTTGATGCCGCGCGCGGTGGAGGAGCTGCTGCGCTACGAACCCCCGGTCCAGCTGTTGCCGCAGCGCACCGCGCTCACCGACATCGAGGTCGCCGGGGTCACCATCGCCAAGGGCGCGCCGCTGATCCTGGTGCTCGCCGCCGCCAACCGGGACCCTCTCCGGTTCCACGAGCCCGACCGCTTCGACCCGACCCGCCCGGACAACCAGCACCTCGGCTTCGGCAGCGGCGTGCACAGCTGCTTCGGCGCACCGCTCGCCAGGGTCGAGGCGCAGCTCGCGCTCACCGCGCTCATCCACCGCCTGGACGGCCCCCGGCTGCTCCAGGACCCGCCCGAGTACCGGCGCAGCCCCGTCCTGCGCGGGCCCCGGCACCTGCCGCTCGCGCTCTCCGGGGTCAGGGACTGAGCAGCCCGGGCCCGGGAGACGGCGTCGGCCTCCCGGGCCCGGGCGCGTTCTGCGACGCTACGGGGTGCTGCGCACCACCGGCAGCTCCAGGAAGGACGGGTCGGCTCCGCCGTGCCCGATCCGGTAGCTCGCCCGGCCGTCGGCCGGGAGCAGTTGGAAGGAGTCCGGGTTGGCGGCGGCGACGGTGAGCCGGATCCGCTCGCCGGCCCGGAAGAGCACCGCGACGGGTTGCAGGTCGATGGTGACCTGCCGGGCCCGGCCCTGCGGGAAGGGCGCCGCGTCGGTGGCCGCGTAGCTGCGGGGCGTGCGCAGCCGGCGCCAGTCGGGGTTGTCGTCCCGGTCGGCCACGGCCCGGTCGGCGAGGGCGAGTTGGCCCTCGGTCAAGTAGGTGACCCGGCCGTCGGGGGCGACGTCCTCCAGGTAGACGTGCAGGGCGCCCTGGGCGGTGCCGTCGAGGCCGGTGACGTCGAGCGTGACGCGGCCGTTGCCGGTCACCCGGGTGTCGCCGGTCAGCGGCGGGGTGGTGTAGCTGAGGAGTTTGGCGTCCACGGCGGCCCGGTCGGGGTAACTGACCTGGTTGCCGGTGAGGTTGGTGTTCCAGCGGTCCAGCGGGCCGGTGCCGGCGGTGGGGTCGAGGCGCAGCAGGTCGGTGCCGGGGCGGTCGTCCGGCTCGGGCCGCCGGCGGCTGAGCGTGGTGTCCTCGCCGAGGTAGAGCCGCTGCGGGCGGGTGCCGGGCAGCGGCCAGCGGGTGGTGGTGCGCCAGACGCCCTCGTTGAAGGTGTAGTAGTGCAGCTGCCGGGTGCCGTCGGGGCGGCCGTCGGCCCGCACGTAGCGGTCGAAGAAGTCGAACGTCCGCTGGGCGATCTGGGCGCGTTCCTGGTCGGTGAGGTGACGGGCGGGCTGGAAGGGGTCGGCGAGGTAGCCCTGGCCGTGGCTCCACGGGCCGATCCAGGCGTCCTGGGTGTTGGAGAGGCCGGTGAACTGGGAGAGCACGCCGTTGGCGGTGCCCGCGTCGAGCCAGCCGGCGTCGGTGAGCACGGGGACGCCGCCGTCCTCGACGGCGTCGGCCTTCTCGCCGACGCTGCCGACCGTCCAGCTCTTCGGGCCGTCCTGGTAGTCGCGGTAGACGCCGGCCTCGGCCATGTCGACCAGGTTGGCGTTGCCCGCGTGCTCGGCGCGCGCGGCGGCGAGCAGGGCCGGTCCGTCCGGGCCGTCGACCGGCCGGGGCACGGCGCCGGTCAGACCGGTGGCCGCGCAGACCTGCCGGGTCTGCTCGTCGGTGTCGCAGGTAGTGCCGCCGGCCTGGTCGAGGATGCGCAGCAGCAGCGCGTACGGGGCGATCCGGGGCTCGATGAGGAGGCCGCCGGGGCGCACCAGGTCCTCGTACGGGTCGAAGTCGTAGGAGATCGGGGCGGCGGCGGTGATGTGGTGGTTGCCGAGGGCGGTGGCGAGCATCGCGGTGTCGCCGCCGTAGGAGACGCCGGTGGTGCCGACCCGGCCGTTGGACCAGGGCTGGGCGGCGATCCAGTCGCTGAGCGGGCCGCTGTCGGCGACGGCGTCGGCGCCGAGTTCGGAGCTCAGGGTGCCGAAGGAGGCGCCGGTGCCGCGCAGGTCGGCGACCACGTAGGCGTAGCCGTGGGCGTTCCAGCCGTCGGCGTCGCTGCTGCGGCCGCCGTTGCCGGGTGCGCCGGGGTAGACCCGGGCCCGCCAGTAGCGCTGGGTGACCAGGACGGTGGGCAGGTTCGCGCCGGCCGTGGTGCCCTCGGGCAGCCAGACGTCGACGGCGAGGCGGACGCCGTCGGGCATCGTGACGTAGCGCGACTGGAGGTGCGGCTCGGCGGCCGGGGCGGCCGCGGCGGGCGCCACCGAGAGTCCGAGCACGGCCGCGGCCGCGACGAGCGCCGCCAGCGGGCGGCGCAGGATCCCCCCTGCCCGGCTCACCGGGAGGTCGCCTTCCAGGGGCCTTCCTCGGGCCTGGCCTCGGTGTCGGTGCCGGGCCAGGGCGGCATGGTGACGGCGGCGATCCGCAGCGGCCGGTCGGCGTCCTCGTCGGCCCGGAACTGGAACGCCGTGCCGAGCGGGATCGAGGCCGCCGTCCCGGGCACGAGCCGGACGGTCTCCTCCCGCCCGCCCTGGCGGCGCCACAGCTCCCCGGCGCCCTCGACGACCTGCCACAGCTCCTGCACGGTGGCGTGCGACACCGCGTGCGACACCTGTCCGGGGGCGAGCTCGAACACCGCGAGGCTCCCCTGTCCGTCCAGGACCAGCAGCGGGAACACCGCGGCCCCGTCCGGTGCGCGCACCACCTCGACGTCATCGACGTCCGTTGTCTGGAACGGTTGTTGCACTGGCTGACTGCTCATCCGACCCGGCCTCTCTCGCGTCACGGAGTACCTTGGTCTCGTCCCCCACCGCCGATGAGAACACGCCTCTGCGCCCGGCCGCCACCCTGAGATGTCCCGTAGTTCGCCGCGCCGGCCCCGCGCCGCTCTCGCACCGGCCTCGGGCCGGTCTCAGCCGCCGGCGGGCGTGCCGAACTCGCGGAGGGCGTCGGTGACGATCGCGTCCAGCCGGGCGTGGTGGGCGCCGCGCCAGTAGGCCTGGCCGCAGTCGACGCACTGGGCGAAGACGTCGTAGGAGCGCTCGGTGCCGTCCCGCAGCTGCTCGCGCACCGAGGTCTTGTCGGCCTCGCGCAGCGTGCCGTTGCAGGTGGTGCAGCGGCTCCACGGATCGAGCGGGGGCGCGAAGCGGGAGAGCACGTCGCGCAACTGCTCGTTGGGGCGGTGGCTGTAGACGTAGGCGCCGGCCCACAGTTCGCGGCGGCGCAGCAGTCCCCGGTCGCGCGAGAGCAGGACGCGCTGCTCGGCGGCGGAGCGGGCGGCGAGCGCGGCGTCGCCGATGTCCGGGTTCTCGTAGGCGGCGTCGACGCCGAGCAGGCGCAGCCGGCGGGTGAGGGTGCCGAGGTGGACGTCCAGCAGGAAGCGCGGCGGGGCGGACGAGGGCTGCGGCCGGTCCACGGCCCGGACGGTGACGTGCTCCTCGTCGAGCGGCACGTGCGACCCGGGCACCGGCCGGCCGTCCACCAGCAGGGTGCCGACCTCGGTGAGCGGGACGCCCAGGGACTCGACGACGTGGCCGAGCGTCGAGGTGCCGTCGGTGCGCAGCGCCGAGCGGCCGGCCCGCCGGGGCCCGGAGACGAAGAGGTGCAGCTCGGGGGCGAAGTCGAGCCAGATCTGGGGTCGGTCCACGCGGCCAGCATGCCAGCGGGCGGCGGCCCGGGCCACCGGTTTCCGGTCAGCCGTCGGAGCATTCTCGGGCGGGCTCGCGGCGGCGGCGGCCGGCGCGGGCCCCGACCGGCGCTGAGCAGCCAGGTCGGGGCCCGCTACGGGACCGCGACGGCGGAGGCGACCGGCGTCGGGCGGCCCCGGTCGCGGTCCCGCTCGGCCCAGCGGACGACCGGCCCCATCGCGTACCCGGCCGCCAGGAAGAGGCCGCCCAGGACGAGCCAGCCCGCGAGCCCGCCGTCCAGCAGCAGGGTGGTCAGCAGCAGCGGCCCGAGGGTGCGGGCGACGGCCACGCCGGTGCCGAAGAAGCCCTGGTACTGGCCGATCCGCTCGGGCGGGGCGAGGTCGAAGCTGATCTGCCAGGAGCCCGCCGACTGCCGCATCTCGCCGATCACCTGGAGGACGGAGGCCGCCACCAGCAGCGCGGCGACCGCCCACACCGGGACGTCCAGGGCCGACAGGCCGAACACCGCGCAGGAGGCGAGCAGCACCACCCCGGCCGAGCGGACGGCCCGCGCGGCCGAGCCCAGGCCGGTGACGCCGCGCGCCGCCCGGACCTGGAAGGCCAGCACGGCCAGGGTGTTGAGGACGAACAGGGCCGAGCCGAGCCAGCTGATCCCGGGCGCCCGGTCGGCGATCCAGAGCGGGATGACCAGGCTGAGCAGCGGCATCCGCAGCAGCAGCACGGTGTTGACCAGCGCGACGGCGGCGTACCGGCGGTCACGCAGGACGGCCAGCCGGGGCCCGGCGCCCGACCGGGCCGGGGCGGGCGGGGCTTCGGGCAGCCGCAGCAGGATCAGCGCACCGGCCAGGAAGCCGAGCGCCGTCACCACGAAGGCGCAGAGGAACGCGGCCCGGGTGCCGACGGTGAGCGCGATGCCGCCGATGGCGGCGCCGACGGCCAGCCCCCCGTTGAGGGTCGACTGGAGGTGGGCGAGCAGCCCGGTGCGCTGGGCGGGCGGCACCAGGGTGGCGACCAGCGCCTGCCGGGCGGCGGTGAGCCCGGACTGCGTCGTGGCGTAGAGGCAGACCGCGACCAGGAACGGCCCGTAGGAGCGGATCACCAGGAAGGCGGCGACCACCACCGCCGTGGCCAGGGCGAGCGCCACGGCCGTCCGGCGCGGGCCGCGGCGGTCGGCGAGGGCGCCGAGCGGGACGCCCGCCAGCGAGCCGAGCGCCCAGGCCACGGCGAGGCCGGCGCCGAGGGCGGTCGCCGACATGCCGACGATGTGGGTGAAGTAGAGCGCGGAGCAGGTGTAGTAGGCGCCGTCGCCGACGGCGCTGGCCAACTGGGCTGCGGCGAGGGTCCGTTGGGGCCCTGCGGGCGGGATGAGGGCGGGCGCCGGGGCGCTGCTGGTCGACACGGGTCTCCTGGCTGGGGGCGGCGCGCGCGCCGGGTGTTCGCAACGGTTCGCGGCCCAGCCTAGGCAGGAGGCGGACCGGCGGTAAGGTCCAGTGATCACGGAACTCCTTGGTCCACTTCCGGGCCCCACCGCACCGGCGGGCGAGCCCTGAACCCCCGTACGACGGCGGCGAATCGCTCCTCCCGCGGGCCCGGAACCGGCCCCGGCCGTACCGCCGCCGCGCCCTCCGTACCCGCTCCGAATCCGCCTCGCCCAGCGGCCTTCGGGCATCACCGACCCCGCCGAAGGGCCAAGTTTTGCCGTATTGACCGGTCAGTAACGCCCTCCTATGCTCAACGGCATTCGCGATCCGGCACCGGGCCCGGCGCCGCCGTGCCCGCCCGATCCGCCGCCGTCATCGGCTCGAAGGGCTCTTCCCATCAGCACCTCCATCGCCCGCTCGGACGACACCGGCCACCCGGGCACCGCACGGGACGGCGCCGGCACCCGCCGCCGCCGGTTCCTCACCTACCTGCTGGCCGCCCCGACCCTCACCGTCGGCGCCCGGCTCGGCCTCGACGCCGCCGCGCCCGCCACCGCGCGGGCCGCCGTCCGTGCCGCCGCGGCCGCCCAGGACGCTGCCGCCCCCTCGCAGTTGATCGGCCTGCCCGGCATCCCGGACATCCTCGACCTCGGCGACGCGCTGATCATCGCCGGCCTGCCGACCTCGCACCTGCTCGTCCTGGAACTCACCGCCGCCGGGCGCGCCGTGCTGCACCTGCCCCGGCTGGAGGTCGGCCAGGGCCTCACCACGGCCATCGCGATGCTCGTCGCCGAGGAACTCGACGCCCGGATCGGCGACGTGGACGTGCCGCTCTCCGACGGCCGCCCCGAACTGCTCTTCAACCAGCTGACCGGCGCCTCCAACTCGGTGCGCTCGCTGTACGACCCGGTGCGCGCCGCGGCCGCCGCCGCCCGCGCCCGGCTGGTGACCGCCGCAGCGCGGCGCTGGAACGTTCCGGCAGACACCCTGCGCACCGCCGACTCCGCCGTCCTCGCCCCCGACGGCCGCCGCGCCGGCTACGGCGACCTCGCCGCCGAGGCCGCTGCCGTCGCCCTCCCCGCCGTGTCCAGCTCCCCCAAGACCGCCGACCAGTTGCGCCTGGTCGGCCGGCCCACCGGCCGGATCGACGCCCGCGACATCGTCACCGGCCGCGCCAAGTACGCCGGGGACCTCGCGATCCCGGGCGCCGTCCCCACCGTGGTCGCCCGCCCGACCACCATCAACGGCACGCTCAGGACCCTGGACGCCTCCGCCGCCCGCGCCATGCCCGGCGTGCTCGGCGTGGTCCGGATCCCCAGCGGCGTCGCCGTCCTCGCCGAGACCTTCGACCAGGCGCTCAAGGCCCGCGACGCGCTGCGCACCTCCTGGAACCCGGGCCCGGTCGCCAACCTGTCCACCTCCGACATCCGCGGCCAACTGCGCGCCGCCCACGCGCCGTTCCTCATCCCCCCGCTGCTCACCCAGTACGTGGACGGCGAATTCGACTTCGCCTTCGTCAACCACGCGCCGATGGAGGTGCTGACCGCCGTCGCCGACGTGCGGCCGAACCGGGCCGACCTGTGGTTCGCCGCGCAGGCGCCGATCGTCGCCCAGCAGGCCATCGCCGCCGAACTCGGCCTCCCGCAGAACGCCGTGACCGTCCACGTGGTGCGCGGCGGCGGCTCGTTCGGCCGGCGCCTGTTCTTCGACGCCGCCCTGGAGGCCGCCCAGATCTCCAAGGCCGCGGGCCGACCGGTCAAACTCATGTGGACGCGCAACGACGACATGCGCCACGGCCGGATGCGCCCGGCCAGCCACCACCGGATCCGGGCCACCTACGCGCTCGGCCAGGTGCTCAGCTACGAGCACCGCGCCGCCACCGTCAAGACCGACTTCCGGCACGGCCTCGGCGAGATGCTCACCGCCGCCGGCTTCAACCTCTCGCTCGCCGGGCTCAGCCTCGCCCAGGTCTTCTTCCTGCTCAGCGAGAAGAACCCGTACAACGTCGGCATCCCCACCCAGCTGCTCGCCGAAGTGCCGCTGGACATGCACACCGGCAGCTGGCGGTCGGTCTACTCCGGCACCGTCCGGGTCGCCGACGAGATCATGATGGACGAACTCGCCCGCCGGATGGGCCAGGACGCCGTCGCGTTCCGCCGCGCCCGACTGCGCAGCGCCGCCGGCCGGGCCGTCCTCGACACCGTCGCCAAGGCCGGCGACTGGGGCCGCCCGATGCCCCCCGGCCACGCCCAGGGCATCGGCTACCACGACGAGAACAGCGGGTGCGCCGCCTACCTCGTCGAGCTGGACGCCACCGACCCGGCCGACCCCAGGGTCACCAAGGCCGTGATCGCCGCCGACGTCGGCCGGGTCATCAACCCCCGGGGCCTGGAGGCCCAACTGACCGGCGCCCTGATCGACGGCATCTCGGTCATCCTGCAAGCCGGCAACCACATCGACAACGGGGCCGTGCGCGAGGGCAGTTACGCCGACTTCCGGTACGCCCGGCAGCGGCACACCCCGCCGACCGTCGAGATCCACCTCATGCCGCCGAGCGGAGCGCCCGGCGGCGCCGGCGAGTTGGGCGTCCCGGCGGCCTCCGCCGCGGTCGCCAACGCCTACGCGCGCGCGACCGGCACCAGCCCGCGCTCCTTCCCGATCAACTTCTGACTCCCCCAGCCAAGGAACCCCACCACCCCATGCCCACCCACACCTTCGTCCTCAACGGGCACCCCGTCACCGTCGAGGCCCCGGACGACATGCCGCTGCTCTGGGTGCTGCGCGACAAGCTCGGCGTCACCGGCCCCAAGTACGGCTGCGGGGTGGGCGTCTGCCGCGCCTGCACCAGCCACCTGGACGGCGAGGAGTTCCAGCCCTGCACCCGCTCCGTCAAGGACTGCGAGGGCCACCGCGTCACCACCATCGAAGGCCTGGCCGACGGCGACACCCTGCACCCCGTCCAGGAGGCCTGGCTCGGCTGCGACGTCGCCCAGTGCGGCTTCTGCCAGCCGGGCCAGATCATGACCGCCGTCGCCCTGCTGCGCCGCACCCCGAACCCGACCGACGCGGACATCGACCAGATCCAGAACATCTGCCGCTGCGGCAGCTACCCGCGCATCCGCGAGGCCATCAAGCAGGCGGCGGCCCGGCAGTCCTCCGGCTGACGGCACGCCACCCCGCCCGGGGCACGGGCGGGGTGGACGGGATCAGCGGGTCGTCAGCACGCCCGCAGGCCGTTGTGGAAGTACCAGTTGCCGTCGGCGTACGCGCCGTAGACGTAGGACGTCGGGATGAAGTTGCCGTTCGTGCCACCCACCTGGTACCAGACGTTGCCCTGGCTGTTGATGTCCTCGCCCCGGGTCCAGCACTCGATGTAGATCTCGTCCGACGACCACGAGTACGACCCCAGGTCGCCGGCGGTCTTGGACGCCCAGGAGTACGGCTGCGAGTAGACGCCCACGCCGTGGCCGCTCGCGTGGTAGCGGAGCGCGTACCAGCCGTCGGCGAACGCGCTGCCCGCCGAGACGCCCACCGCGCCGGCAGCCACCGCCACCACGGCGGCAGCGGTCGCACCACGGCGGCCGATCTTCTTGAGGATGCCCTTGGTCATCTCAATTCCCCTTTTCGGTCGGACCGTTGCGCCGCCCCGATGGCCGCGGCGACTGGGACAGCTGACCCGACATCCCACGGTGTTCGGTACCGCCTGACGGAAACTGACAACAGCTGACACCGGCCGCTGCCCGCGCCGAACACCCCGTCCACCCAACCGGAGTCCGTCGATCACGCAACGCCGCGGTCACGCGTCACTATGATCCGTACGCGACAAACAACACCGGTCGCCGCTGGATCTGACATCTGACAACAGGGGGACGCCATGGCGGAGCAGGAGTCGCAACCCGCGGAGAGAGACCCGGCGCCGAGCGCGGCGGAGGCCCTCGCCGCCGAGCTGCGCCGGTTGCGCCTGGAGGCGGGCCAGCCCTCGTTCCGCACGATGGCGAAGACCGCCGGCTCCATCTCCCACACCACGCTCTACGAGGCGGCCTCCGGCTCGCGCCTCCCGTCCTGGACCACGACCAGGGCCTACGTCCGGGCCTGCGGCGGCGACGAGGCCGAGTGGCACCGCCGGTGGACCGCCGCCGCCGACGAGGGGTCGGCCCCACCAGCCCTACCGGCCCAACCTGCCCCGCCGGCCCCGCCGGCCTCACCGGTCGAACCCTCGGGACCGCCGGTCGCCGCGAACACCACGGCCGACAGCACGGCCGACAGCACGGCTGCCTCCGCCGCCGCCGAGCCCCCGGCCGGACCGGGCCGGGGCCGCCGCCCGATCTGGACCCACGCGTGCTGCCTGCTCCTCGGCGTGGCGCTCGGCGTCGGCAGCACGCTCGCCGTGGTCGGCTTCCGCACGCCGGACGCCCCACCCCCGTCCGCACACGGCTGCCCGTCCGGGGACACCGAGTCCGCACCCGCCGAGGCGGCCGCCCGCCCCGCGCCGGGCCCGCGGCCGGCGGCGGCGCGCACGGCCACCGACGACAGCGCACCGTCCTGGGCCTCCCGGGTCGCCTTCGACCAGCAGGCCGTCTCCAGTACCGAGGTCGTCCTTCCGGTGCTCTCCCCCGTCACCCCGGGTGACGCCCTGGTGGTCACGATGATGCTGACCAGCACCTGTCCCGGGGCGGTCACGGTCACCGACAGCCGGGGCGACCGCTTCCGGATCGTCGGGGACGTCACCGACTCGCTCCGGCACCGGGTGCTGCTCCTCGCGGCCTTCGGGGCGGCCGCGCTGACCGCGGAGGACTCGATCCGCGTCGCCCACCCGCGGGCGAGCAAGTACCACGTCGCCGTCGACGAGTTCCGCGGCGTCTCCGCCGTCCGGGCCGTCGGCCGCGCCTCCGGTGACGCCGGCGGGACGACCTTCTCCACCGCGGCCAACGCCGCCGCCTGCGCGCCGGGCGACCTCCTGGTGGGCGCGGTCGGCAGCAACAGCGGCAGCGCCCCCGAATTCGGCACCAGCTGGACCAGCCTGCCCGCTCTGCGGCTCTCCTCCTACCGCCTCACCACCGCCCACCGGATCGCGACGGATCCGGACCACTGCGCCGCCACCGGCCAGACCACCTCGCAGTGGGGCGCCGTCCTCGCCGTCCTGCGCTGAGCGTCCACACCGCTCCACCACCCCTGGCCCGACCGGTCCAGACCATTTAGGCTGACCGCACCTCAACCACCCCACCACCGAGGGATACTGGATGATCAGGCGCCGTTCACTGCTGGCACTCGCGGGCCTGGGCGGCGCCGCAGCCCTGCTGCCCGCCGGGCCCGCCCAGGCAGCTCAGGCCGCCCGGCCGCGCACCATCGACCTGCCCGCCCCCACCACCGGCCGCCCGGTCGGCACGACCACCCTGCACCTGGTCGACCACGACCGCCCGGACCCGTTCGTGCCCGCCGCCGGCCCGCGCGAGCTGATGGTGCAGCTCTGGTACCCGGCCCGCGCCGCCGCCGGCCGCCCCCGCGCGCCGTACACCACGCCCCGGGTCGCCGCCGCCATCGATCAGCGCCTGCCGCTGGATCCGGGCACCATCGCGGCCGTCCGCCCCACCGCCCGCACCGACGCACCCGCGCTCCCCGGCCCGCTCCCCCTGCTGCTGCTCGGCCACGGCCGCACCGGCTTGCGCAGCAACTGCACGGCGCTGGCCGAGGAGTTGGCCGCCCACGGCTACCTCGTCGCGTCGGTCGACCACACCTACGACGCCCTCGCCGTCGAGTTCCCGGACGGCCGGCTGGTGCGCACCGTGCTGGAGGACGAGCCGGCCGACTGGGAGGCCTCCGAGCGCCGCGAGATCGCGGCCCGGGTCGCCGACCTCCGCTTCGTCACCACCGAACTGACCGAGCGCCAGCGCCGTTTCCGCGTCGACGGGGGCCGGATCGGCGTACTCGGCCACTCGATGGGCGGCTCGGCGGCCGCCGAGGCGATGCGCCAGGACGAGCGGTTCCGGATCGGCCTCAACCTGGACGGCGGCCTGTTCGGCTCGCCCGTTCCGGACCTCGGCCTGGACCGGCCCCTCCTCCTGCTCACCTCGCTCGCCGACCACGAGACCTGGCAGCGCTGGCGCAGCCACCAGCACGCCTGGGGGCGGCAGTTGCGCACCCTCGGCGCCGGCCACCTCAGCTTCACCGACCTGCCGCACGCCGCCCTCCCCGGCAACCTGCCGGGCCACCTCCCCGCCGACACCTACGCCGCGCTGCTCGGCACCATCACCCCGGCCCGGGCGACCGCGCTCACCCGCGCCTACACCCGGGCGTTCGCCGACCACTTCCTCCGCGGCCGCCCCGCGCCCCTCCTCGACGGCCCGTCACCGCGCTTCCCGGAGGTCGAACTCCGCTGGAGCCGCGACTGACGCCCGACCGGGGCCGCGTCCTCGGGCGTCAGGCCCGCCGGGTCGCCCGCAGCGAGTTGCCGTCCCGCCGCACCCGGAGGAAGAGCACCGTCAGCGCCACGACGGTGAGCGCCACCAGGATCCCGGCCTCGACGAGCTGGATCGGCACGAAGTGCCCGACGGGGTGGTACTCGATCCAGTTGCTCGTGGCGCCTTCGCAGCCCCTCGTCCGGTCGCCGTCCCAGCAGAACTGGTCCGAGGCCCACCGGCCGTCCTGGAGCACGACCCCGCGGTCGATCAGCCACGCGTTGTCGGGCTGCCCGAAGTAGACGCCGCGCGGGACCATCTCCTTGACCGACGGGTAGAAGGAGGCGCGGCCCCACCGGAGCAGGCCGTGGACGACCGCCACCAGGACGCCGGTGACCAGGACCGAGGCCACCGTGCGCCGCAGCAGTTGCCCGACCAGCAGGCCCAGTGCCAGCGCGAACAGCGACCAGGCGACCGGCACCACCCCGAGGACGGGGTAGGTGAGGCCCTGGAACGGCGGATCGAAGGCGAACGGGCTGTGCGCGATGTCCGCGTTCCACACCCACGTCGCCAGGACGGCGAGCACCCCACCGGCGGCCAGCACCGCCAGCCCGGGCAGGGCGATCCGCGCGGTGAGCCAGCGCAGCGGGCTGACGGACTGGGTCCAGGCGAGGCGAACGGTTCCGCGCTCGTACTCCTGGGCGAGCATCGGGGCGCCGAGGAACATGCCGATCAGCAGGGGGACGGCGACCAGGGCCGGCTGGAGCCACGTGGTGTACAGGTAGACGCGGCGGGTGATGGGCGAGACCATGCCATGGCAGCCGCCGTTGGACCAGCTGGCCCCGTCGGAGCACCCGGCCCGGCGCAGATCCGCCATCAGCGGCTGGACGGAGAAGTGCAGCCAGAGCAGGGTGGCCGACGCGGTGACGACCAGGGCGGCGATCGCCCACAGCGCGGTGCGGCTCTGGCGCCAGCTCAGCCAGAGCAGGCCGCCCGGGCGGGGCGCGGTCCGCGGCTCGCGCGGTGGCACCGCGGTGGTGGCGCGGTCGGCCAGGACGTTGGTGCTCATGCGGCGATCCCGTTCTCGGTCGTCTGGGCCTGCGGGCCCGGTCCGGTGGCGGCCCGGGCGGTGCCGGCCGGGGTCCGGAGGTAGCCGAGCAGCAGCTCCTCCAGGCTCGGCCGGCCGCTCTCCCACGGGCCGTCCACCGGATCGCCGGTGCGGACCAGCGCGTCGATCCGGCGGCCGGTGGAGCGCTGCTCGACCAGGACGTCCTCGGGGAGCGCGCTGCCGGCCGGGCCGGTGAGCAGTTGGTGTCCGTCCAGTACGTCCTCCACGTCGCCGCAGAGCCGGATCCGCCCGGACTGCACCAGCAGCAGGTAGTCGATGACGCCGTCCAGCTCGGGGATGATGTGCGAGGAGACCACGATGGTGGTGCCGCGCTCGGCGGCCTCGACCATCAGGGTGCCCATCAGCTGGTGCCGGGCGAGCGGGTCGAGGTCGGACATCGGCTCGTCGAGCAGCAGCAGGTCGGGGCGCTTGCCGAGGGCGAGCGCCAGGGCGACCCGGGTGCGCTGGCCGCCGGAGAGCGAGCCGATCTTCGCCCTCGTCCTCAACTCGCCCTGATCGATCACCTGTTGGGCGAGGTCCTGGTCCCAGGTCGGGTTCAGCTCCCGGCCGAGCCGCAGGGTCTCGGCCACCGTGAAGCCGGGGTAGAGCGGCTTGTCCTGGGCCACGTACGCGACCCGGGCGCGCAGGTCCTCGGTGGTGGCGGGCTCACCGAACACCCGCAGCTCACCCTCGGTGGGGGTGAGCAGCCGGGCGGCGATGCCCAGCAGGGTGCTCTTGCCCGCACCGTTGGGGCCGGCCACCCCGCAGATCCGCCCGGCCGGAACGGCGAACGTGCAGTCGCGCAGCGCCCACTCACCCCGGTAGCGCTTGCCCAGGCCCTCGGCCGCGAGCGCCGCCGGGGCCCCCGGCGCCGCCGATGCCGGCGGTGTGTTCATCGGGTCGTTCACCCGGTCCCCCCACTGTCCTCTAACTCGGTGTTTCCGGGGAGACCCCGGTGTCGAATCGCTGCTCCAGGACGGAGGCCATCAGCGCGGCGATGTCCTCACGCTCCAGTCCGACCTCGCGGGCCCGGTCCACCCAGCCGACCAGGTCCGCGCGCAGCGGCCCGTCGGCGGCGGCCTCCGGCCGGGCGAGCGAGCGCCGGACGAAGGTGCCGAGCCCCGGCCGGGGCTCGACCAGGCCCTCGCGTTCCAGTTCGCGGTAGGCCTTCAGCACGGTGTTGGGGTTGATCGCGGTCAGCTCGACGACCTCCCGCGCGGTCGGCAGCTTGTCCCCGGGCTGGAGCAGCCCGAGCCGCAAGGCCTGCTTGGTCTGCTGAACGATCTGCTGGTAGGTGGAGACGCCGCTGCGCCGCTCGATGCGGTACTCGATCACACGCGATTCGACCTTTCACTAGTCCAATAGTGGAATAGTGACCCACTGCGGCGCCCTGGTCAAGCCAGGCCGGGGGGTGCCGGGCGCTACGGACGATCAGGGCCGCTGCAGCAACAGGAGGGAGTCCTGGTCGGCGACCCGCCGGTAGCCGCGCCGCTCGTACTCGACCAGCATCCGGGCGGTGTCGGCGGTCGCGCACGGGGCCTGCACGCTCGGGTCCGTCCGGTCCACGACCACCCACTCGGGCCCCGGCCCGGCCGGCGCCTGGCAGACCAGGGTGACGGCGGCCCGGCCGGTCAGCTGCGCGGCGAGGCGGTTGGAGGCGGCGACGGTCGCGCCGTCGGGTATCGAGCCGAGCAGCGCCCGGGTGTACACGAGCCGGGGCGAGGTGCGCCACGCCTCGGGCATCACCACCTCGTGCAGCGGATAGACCGGCACCGTCACGGCCGCCACCAGGGCGCTGACGGCGAGCGCGCGCCGCGCCCGGCGCGGGTCGGTGCGGGTGAGGGCGTCCACCAGGGCGGCGAGCACCAGCGGCATCAGCACCGCGCTGTAGTGGTAACTGACGCCCCAGTAGTGCGGGTTGGCCGAGAGCAGCCGCCAGCCCAGGGTGGGCACGCAGAGCAGGACCAGCGGCGAGCGCAGCCCGAGGAAGCCCGCGGTCGCGGCGAGCAGGAAGAGCAGCAGCCACTTGATCGGGGGCCAGCCGATCCGGGCCGCCAGCGACCAGGGCGAGGGCTGCCCGCCGCCGTCCAGCTGCTGCCAGTAGTCGAACCCGCCGTGCGGGTTGAACGAGGGCAGCACCACCGTCACGGTGAGCACGGTGGCCGCGATCCCGACGCCCGCGAGCACGAGCCCCGGCAGCGGGCCGCGCCGGCCCCGGCGGGCCTGCCAGGCGATCAGCAGGCCGAAGGCGGCCACGGTCAGGCCGAGGTCCTCCTTGACCAGCAGCAGCGGCAGCGACCACAGCGCCGCGGCCAGGTGGCGGCGCCGGCCGAGCGCGGTGGCCGCGAAGGCCAACAGCGGTACGGCGAAGGCGATTTCGTGGAAGTCGTCACTGACGGCCCGGACGATCCCCCAGGACGCCCCGGTCACGCATCCGATCACCAGCGCGACCCGCGGCCCGCCCGCCTCGTACGCCCACCGGGTGAGCGGCACGACCGCCAGCGCCATCAGCAGCGCCTGGGCGACCAGCAGGGTGACGGCCCCCGGGAACAGCCGGTAGACCGGGGCGAGCACGGCGATCAGCGGGTGGAAGTGGTCCCCGAGCAGGTGGTAGCCGGGCCCCTTGAGCGGCACGATCGGCGCCTGCCCGTGCGCGTACGCGCGGATGGCCTGCTCGAAGATGCCCAGGTCGTAGGCCTTGCTCAGGCCGCGCCGGTAGCGGTTGACGGCGACGCAGGTGTAGAGCGCGGCGAACCCCGCGGCCAGGCCCCAGGCCAGGACGGCGGGTCGACGCGGCGGGCGGAACAGGCGCATCGGCAAAGTACCCTTTCACTATTCGATTAGTGGAAGGGTGGTGGAAGGGCACGCCGTCGTCAACCCCGGTCCGGCCGCGCCGACCGGGCCTCTGACCTGCCCGGATGCGGTCCGCTAGGCGGGTGAGGTGGAGCCAGTGGAGCCCGTGCAGCCTGTGGAGCCCGCCGGCTCAGTGGAACTCAGGGCCGCGCGGCCTCCGGGTCACGGCCGAAGAAGCCGGCGAGCCGGTCGTACGGCGGGGCGTCCTCCGGCACGGCGACCTCGGGGCCGAAGGCGTGCTGATCCTCCTCGGCGCCGCGGTACCCGGGCGTGAGGGCACCCCGGGCCCAGGCCAGGGCGGCGAGGGCCACCTCATGGTCCAGCCCCTCGGTGGACTGGTCGGTGGCATGGGCCAAGTCCCAGTCGTGGACGGCGAATTCGGCGATCTGCTGGTCCACCGGGAAGCGGGCCGGCAGAGCACCCACGCCGGGGACCTCCAGCGTGCCGGTGAGGTCGCCCGCCGCCCGCCAGGCGTCGACCAGCTCCTCGGCGCCGGCCTCGAAGGCGTGCAGCCAGTCCTCCTCCACCCGCTCGAAGGGCTGCGACCAGTCCGGCTGCCCGCCCCCGGCCCGGACGGTGAACTGCCGCAGGTCGAACAGCAGATGGCTGACCAGGTCGCCGACGTCCCAGGAGCGGCAGGCCGTCGGGTGCCCGGCCAGCTCGACGCCGACGCCGTCGATCAGCCCGGCGGTCTGCGCGAGGGCCCGGGCGAGCAGGTCGATCGGGTCTTCCGCTGCGGTCATGGCACACCTCTCGGTCGGGAGCGCGTCGCCGGCGTGGCCGGGTCCGGTCGGGGGCACCGCTCGGACCGGGCGATCGTAAACGCGTCCGTCGACGACCGCCCGCCACGACACCGGCCCGGTGGTCGCACCACCGGGCCGGTCTCCGCACAACGACGTGCTGCGACGTGCTGCGAGCCGTCAGGCTCGAACCGTCAGGCTGCGAACCCTCCGTCCACCGCGAGCTCCGCGCCCGTGACGTACCGCCCCTCCTCGCCCGCCAGGTAGGCGACGGCGGCGGCGATGTCCGCGCCCGCGCCGAAGCGGCCGAGTGCGGTCAGGCTGCTCTGGAACTCGGCGGCCTCACCGTCCGCCGGGTTCATGTCGGTGTCGATCGGGCCGGGGTGGACCACGTTGGCGGTGATCCCGCGCGGGCCGAGCTCCCTGGCCAGCGCCTTGGTCAGGCCGATCATCGCCGCCTTGCTGAGCGAGTAGATGGTGGCGCCGGGGAAGGCGACCCGCTTGGCGATGCAGCTGCCGATGGTGACGATCCGCCCGCCGTCGGCCAGGTGCGCGGAGGCGGCCTGGGCGAACAGGAACGGCGCCCGGACGTTCACCTCCAGGACCCGGTCCACGTCGTCGAGCGCCAGGTCACCGATCGGGCCGAGGACACCGACGCCCGCGTTGTTCACCAGGACGTCCAGCCGCCCGAACCGCTCCGCGACCGCCGCGACCACCGCCTGCACCGCCTGCGGGTCGGCACTGTCCGCGCGGACCGCCCAGCCGCGGCGCCCCATCGCGGTGATCTTCGCCGCGACCTCCTCGGCCCGCTCGGCCCCGCCCTGGTAGGTCAGGGCGACGTCGGCACCGTCCTCGGCCAGCCGCAGCGCGACCGCCGCCCCGATCCCCCGGCTGCCGCCGGTCACCAGGGCCACCTTGCCGTCGAGCTTCGCCGCACCGTTCATCGTCATATCTCCAGAACTCCTCATTCGGATGTGATCCGACTCGTTCCGATCAGAACCCCCGGTTCCGATCTCGGACATGACTCGATCCTGGGCCTCGGCGCCGGAAAGCTCCGGCGGTATTCCGACGTCGCGTTCAACCTTCAACTATCTCCCGAAGCGCCTGCGTGCACGCCCTCACGCCCGCTCGCACGCTCCCTCCCTCGCACCCGATCCCGGAAACACGCCCGATCCCGGAAACGCGCCCAGCCCCGGAAACGCGCCGGGCCGAGCGGCCGACCCCGGGGAAGGGCGGCCGCTCGGCGCGGGTGCGAGGAGGTGTCAGACGGTCAGGGTCTGGCCCGGGAAGATCAGATCCGGGTCGCCGCCGATGGTGCGGGCGTTCTTGTCGTACAGGTTGCCGGTGTCGGTGCCGAACTTGGCCGCGATCCCGCTCAGCGTGTCACCGCTCCTGACGGTGTAGCCGCCACTGGAGGTGTTCTTCTCCGAGGACGGCGCCGACTGCGCCGGCTTGGCCGACTGCTGCGGCTTCGGCGCCTCCTGCTGCTTCGGCGCCGGCTTGCTCTTCGGCGCCTGCGGGGCCTGCGGCGCCTGGGTCTTGGGCGTCTGAGCCTTGGGCGTCTTGGCCTTGGGCGCCGGCTTGGCGGCCGGCTTCGAGGGTGCGGTGTCGGTGGTGTCGACGGCGGCCGGGGCGCCGCCCTTGCTCAGGCCCGCCTTGGCCGAGCAGACCGGCCACGCGCCGGGCCCCTGCGAGGCGAGGACCTTCTCGGCGACCGTGATCTGCTGCGCCTTGCTCGCCTGGTGGGCCTGGGGGGCGTAGGCGGTGCCGCCGTACGCCCTCCAGGTGCTGGGGGTGAACTGCAGTCCGCCGGAGAACCCGTTGCCGTTGCTGATGCTCCAGTTGCCGCCGCTCTCGCACTGGGCGACGGAGTCCCAGCTGGAGGTGGGCGCGGCGGAGGCCGAGGTGGCCGTGACGAGGCCGGCCACCGGCAGGGCCGCGACAGCGGCGCCCGCGACGACCGCCATCCGCACGCGGTTGCGCTTGGTGGCGGTGGTGTCGGTGGCAGCGGCGGTCTCGTGACGGGAAGTCATATAAGTCCTCTCGGCAAGCCCCGGGCGGGCAGGCGGAACCAGACCCATGACGGGCCGACAGTCACGCTCACCTCGCTCGACGGGCGGCCGGACACGTCTGGGACGTGCCGTGCCGCCCCGGCCACCTCCACTCGCCGACGACCTGTTCGAGCTGGTCGCGTCGGCGGGCACGGCCCTCGCGCCGGGGGTCAGGTCGGCGGGCCGTGCGTCGGGGTGAACCCGGGTGGTGCTCGTTGCACCGCCAATGAAGCTACGGGCCACCTCGGGGTGCAGCAAGCAATTCTTGGTCTCCGCAGGTCAGTTGACTGTTACCGGCGGTATTGATCAAGGTGCCGCGCCCAGTTCGACCGGGTTTGACCGCATTTTCAAGATCAACTGATCAACTTTCACGCCCCCCTTCACCTCTGTCCACCTGTGAGCCCGAGCACACCATCCACCCACCGCGACGACGAGTTGACGCACCGTCACCAGCGAAGCCGGAGTTCCCCGTTCCGACGGGCCATCAGGTGGCATCCGCCACACCCGACACGCTCCGCGACCGGTCGGGCGCGCTCAGTCCCGGGCGCCGAGCTCCGCGTCCCGCGCCAACAGCGCCGCCTGCACCCGGTTCTCACAGCCCAACTTGGCCAGGATCCGGCTGACGTACGTCTTCACCGTCGCCTCGCTCATGTGGATCCGCGCCCCCGCGTCCGCGTTGGACAGCCCCTCGCCGAGCAGCGCCAGCACCTCCAGCTCGCGCGGCGTCAGCACCTCCAGCCGGCGCCGGGCCTCCGCGCCGCGGGCGGCCGCCGAACCGCTGCGCCCGGAGGCCAGCGAGTCGACGATGTGCCGGGTGGCGGCCGGGGACAGGAAGGCGTAGCCGCCGGCCGCCGCGCGCACCGCCTGGATCAGCTCGTGCGGCGCCGTGTCCTTGAGCAGGAATCCGGCGCCGCCCTCGGTCACGGCGCGCAGGACGTTCTCGCGCTCCCCGAAGGTGGTGAGGATCAGCGCCCGCGCGCCGGGCGCGACCCTCGGCAGCTCCGCGAGCGCCGTCAGCCCGTCCATCACCGGCATCTGGATGTCCAGCAGCACCACGTCCACCCGGTGCGCCCGGGCCAGCTCCAGCGCCTCCCGCCCGTCGGCGGCCTCGGCGACCACCTCGATGTCGGCGGCAGAGCCCAGGATCATCCTGATCCCGGCGCGGATGAGCGGCTCGTCGTCGGCGACGAGGACTCGGATCACGGCTGGTCATTCCCCTCGAACGGTGCTGCGGCAGGAACACCATCCTCACATCCGGCCGAACACCGCGTCCCACCCGGCCAGGACGGTCAGAACGGTCAGGGCAATCAGAGCGGTCAGAGCGGTCAGGGCGGTCAGAGCGGTCAGGGCGGTCAGGACTTCGTGAGGTAGTGCTCCTTCTCCAGCAGCACCCCGTCCTTGAAGCAGAACCGCATCACGTTGTCCTGGCCCCAGGCGTCGCTGAGGTCACCGGACAGGTACCAGCGGCAGTGCGCGCCCTCCGGGGTCTTGGGCCCGCTGCCCTGGTAGTCGTCGGTGAAGAAGGTGTTCCCCGGCGGCAGCCGGTGCAGCACGTCGGCCTCCGGCGTGCCGACCTCCAGCCCGTCGTACACCGACTTCGGCACCGTCGCGTCGTCAGTGCCCTGGACGAAGGCCACCACGCCCCAGACCAGAAGCCCCAGCACGGTCAGGCCGACCGCCCCCACCCCGACCGCGCAGCCGATCGCCGGACTGCGCCGCCCGTCCTCGGCCCCGACGACCGGCGGCAGGCCGTCCAGCACCCAGTCGTCGACCCCGGCGATCGCCGCGGCCCCGTCGCCCGTGCCCTCCGCCCCCTCGTACGGCAGCACGCCGGCCAGCCGGAACCCCTGGTCCGGCGTCGGCCCGGCGTGCACCATGCCGCCGACCAGCCGGGCCCGCTCGCGCAGGCCGGTCAGCCCCTGGCCGCCGCTGACCGCCGGGCCCGCGCCGGCGCGCACGCCCACGGGCTCCGGCGCGCACGGGTTGACCACCTCCACCACCAGCGCGTCCGGCTCGTACCGGAGCGCGACGGTGATCGGCGCGCCGGGGGCGTGCTTGTGCGCGTTGGTGAGCGCCTCCTGCACCATCCGGTACGCCGCGTGGTCCACCGCGGCGGCCAGCGGGCGCGGCTCGCCCTCCCGGGAGAAGGAGACCAGCGCCCCGGCCGCCCGCGAGGAGTCGACCAGCCCCTCGATCCCGTCCACCCCGCCCCGGGCCGGTGCCGCGGCCGTCGCCGGCCGCACCACCGTCGACTCGTCGTGCAGGACGCCGACCACCTCGCGCAGTTCGCGCATCGCCGCGACCGCCGCCTGCCGCAGCACCCCGACCGCCTCGCGCTGCCGGTCGTTGAGCGTGCGGTCCACCTCCAGCGCGCCGGAGTGCACGGAGATCAGCGCGAGCTGGTGGCCCAGGCTGTCGTGCATGTCCTGGGCGATCCGGTGCCGCTCGCGCAGCCGGGCCTGGTGCACCACCATGACCCGCCCGCGCACCAGCTGGTCGTTGCGCTCGCGCAGCGCGTCCAGCAGGGCGCGGCGCTGCGCCCGGTAGCGGCCCCACAGCGCGGGCAGCACGGCGACCAGCAGGAAGCCGCCGAGCGAGAGCCCGACGATCAGCTTGGGCGAGGCCGAGCCGGCGTCCTTCAGCACCCCGGTCACCATGAACAGCACCCAGCTCAGCACGAAGGTGCCGACCAGCGCGGTGACCCGGCGCAGCCTCGCCCCGGCCGACCAGCCCGCGCAGACCAGCAGCGGCATCGGGCCGACGGCCCAGCCGGCCGCGGCCGAGGTGAGCACCAGCACGGTCGCCGGGAAGGCCGGCCGCAGCACCCACAGCAGCGCGACCCCCAGCCCCACCAGGACCGGGTGGCCGACACCGGAGGCCACCTCCAGCAGGACCGCGACCCCGCCCATCAGCAGGGCGAGCGCGCCCTGGCCCACCACCCGCCGGGGCGGCCAGGGCCCGGGAAACGCCGTCCGTACCGCCTTCTTCCAGGCCCGCGCCATCGCATCCACCCGTCGAGGCTATCGGGCCGCGCCACCCGTCCGCCGCCACCGTTCGTCGCCCCCGCCCCCGACGAAAGTCGCCGCTCACGGCGTTCGGGGCACCTCCCTGGGCACCCCCGTGGGCACCTCCGTGGACACGCCCGTGGACACGTCCTCGTCGAAGGCCGTGAGCAGCAGCGCCACGTCGTCCACCCGGTGCGAGGAGCCGACCTCGCGCAGGATCCGTTCCGCCAGCAGCTCCAGGCCGTCCGGCCCCTGCTCCTCGCCGCGCCCGAGCGCGGCCCGCAGCAGGTCCACCCCCTGGTCGATCGCCACCGCCGGATCCTCCACCAGCCCGTCCGTGTACAGCGCGACCACCGTGCCGGGCGCCAGGCGCAGCTCGCTGACCGGGTACTCGGCCAGCTCCTCCACCCCCAGCAGCGGCCCGCCCGGCACGTACAGCGCCTCGGCCCACCCGTCCGGGAAGCGCAGCACCGGCGGCAGGTGCCCGGCCCGGGCGATCCGGGCGCGGCCGTCGGCGGGGGTGAGGCGGACGAGGCAGCAACTGGCGAGCAGTCCGGGGTCGAGGTCGAGGAGGAGCCGGTTGGTGCGGGCGAGCACCTGGTCGGGCGGGTCGCCACCGGTGGCGAAGGCGCGGACGGCGCTGCGCAGCTGGCCCATGGTGGCGGCCGCGCCGACGCTGTGGCCCTCGACGTCGCCGATCACCAGGGTGACGTCCCCGCCGGTGACGATCGCGTCGTACCAGTCGCCGCCGATCTCCATGCCCTGGGTGCCGGGCAGGTAGCGGGCGGCGATCCGGATGCCGGGCACGTCCGGGAGGCGGTGCGGCAGCAGCGCCTGCTGGAGGCCGCGGGCCAGGGTGAACTCGGCGTCGTACAGCCGGGCCCGTTCCAGGGCCTGGGCGATGAAGCCGCCGAGGGCGGTGAGCAGGCCGCGGTCCTCGGCGGTGAAGGGGCGCGGCCGGTCGAAGCCGAGGATGCAGCTGCCGACGGGGTGGCCGGAGGCGATCAGCGGCAGGAAGGCCCAGGCGCCCATCTCGTCGAGCGCGATGCCGGGGTAGGCGGCGGCGAGTTCGCGGACCGATTCGAAGAAGATCGGGGTGCCGGTGCTGAGCGTCTCCGCGCCGGGGATGCGGGCGGCGACGGGGGTGCCCTCGAAGCCGTCCAGGAAGCCGTCCGGGTAGCCGGTCTGCGAGATCAGGTGCAGGTTCTTGTCGCGCACCCCGTAGATGGCGAGCTCCTGGCCGCCGAAGGCCGGCAGGATCTCCTCGGCCACGGCCCGGCAGACCTCGCGCACGCTGACGGCCTCGGTGAGCGCGCTGGCGAGCTGGAGCAGGTGGTAGGTGCCGCCGATGTCGGCGGGGGCGTCGGTCCGGGCGGCGCCGCGGGCTGCGGGCGGCGGGGGCGCGGCCCGCGGTTCGACGGCGCCCGGCGGGGCTTCGGCGGCCACCACCCGGCCGGTGACGCCGTGCGTGTCGGGGTAGAGCGAGAAGGCGAGCCAGCCGTCCGGCGGGCGGGCGGCCAGGAAGGCGGTGGGCTGCTGGGAGAGCAGGGCGGCCCGGTAGCGGTTCTCGAAGAAGGGGTCGGCGAGCCAGGGCAGCACGTCCCACAGGTGGTGGCCGACCAGGTCCTCGCGGCGCGCCTGGAGCAGTGGCTCGGTGGCGCGGTTGGCGTAGCCGACCCGGCCGTCCGGGTCGAGTGAGAAGACGCCCTCGCGCAGTCGCTCGACGGCGGCCGCGGCCGCGGCGAGGGTGCGGGCGTCCAGCACGGCGCCGACCAGATGGGTGCGGCCGTCCGCCGAGATCGCCGAGGGCACCCGCGCCCAGAGCTCCACCGGGTACGGGTGCCCGTCCGGCCCGAGCACCCGGACCCTGGCCGCCAGCACCTCGCCCCGGGCCAGGGCGGTCCGGGCGGCGGCCCGGAACTCGGGCAGGTCGCCGGGGGCGATCCGGCTGCCGAGGGCGGCCGCCGTGCCGTCGAACTCGTCGGGTGCGAGGCCGAAGATCGCGAGGAACTGCTCGTCGGCGGCCAGCGCCCCGGTGGCGACGTTCCAGTCGAACATCCCGACCCGGCAGGTCGGCGCGGACGGCGGCGGCAGCTCGACCACGGCCGCGTCGCCGCCCGGCTCCACGGGGTGCCCGGCCGCCGTCAGGCGCGCCAGCCCGGCGGCCAGCCGCCCGGCCACCTCCGCCAGCCGCGCCGGGGCGCCCTCCGGGACGCCGTCGTCGGAGGCCGGCCAGAACACGCTGAGCACCCCGAACCGCTCCCCGCCGCCCGCCACCGGCACGCAGGCGGAGGCGTAGTCGTACGGCATGCCGACGGCGAGCTGCGGGAAGCGCCGCATGGTGTCCTCGGTGTCGGCGAGGGTGACGGTCCGCCCGGTGCGGAAGCTGACGGCGACGGGCAGCGGGCCGGCGGCGGCGATCCGCCGGAACGGGCTCATGATCGACAGCGGTACGCCCGCGATCGTGCAGAGCACCAGCGAGCGGCCGTCCCGCGAGCGCAGGTACACCATCGCCCCGTACGCCCCGGTGCCGCCGAGCGCCCGGCGGACGGCGCCCGCCAGCAGGTCGTCCCGCTCGGCCGCCGCCGGGGCGGCGTCGAGCTCCTGCGGCCGGTGCGGGCCGGGCGGCGCCGCCCGGTCACGGCCGCCCGGGTGCGGATGGCGCATGCTCTTTTGCTACGCCGGGCCCCGGGGCGTGTCAAGGCGAGCCCCCCGGGGCCCCGGATGCCCGTCGGCCCCGGTTGCGCCAGCATGGACGGCATGCCGACCACCTCCGGCCGCACCACCGTGGTCAACCTCAAGGGCCACCGCGACGACCCCTCCCGCGCCGACGTCGTCTACGTCGGCCGCGCCATGCACCGCGGCGGCTGGCACCTGTCCGAGTCCCCGCTGCACTGCCCCTACCGCCCCGGCCCCGACCTCACCCGCGAGCAGATGGTCGCCGACTACCGCGCCTACCTCCTCGCCCGTCCCGACCTGCTCGCCCTCGTCCCGCCCCTGCGCGGCCACCGCCTCGGCTGCTGGTGCGCCCCGCTCCCCTGCCACGCCGACGTCCTCGCCGACCTCGCCGACCACCCCCCGCAGCACTGACGGGCGGGCGCCTCACAGCCCGGAGAGGTCGGCCTCCACCGCGTACGGCACCACGGCCTTGACCCGGCCGGTGAACAACTCGCCCGCCCGGTACGAACGGCTCGCCGCGTCCAGCACGTAGGTGTGGACGATCGGGACGCCGTCGGCGACCTGCTCGACCCGCCAGTAGAACGGGATGCCCGCCTTGGCGTACTGGTCCAGCTTGACCACCCGGTCGGTGGTCTCCGAACCCGGTGAGACGACCTCGACGAGCAGCAGCACGTCCGCGGGTCTGGTGGGCGACTCGTCGATCGTGTCCGCCCGGTAGACCACCACGTCCGGGCGGCGGTTGTTCAGCGGCACGTCCTGGAGCCTGACGTCGAAGTCCGTGTCGGCGTTCCACTCGGCGCCGCCGGCCGCGTCCAGGGCGTTCGCCAGGAACCGTGCGAGCCGGTTGTGCCGTTTGGAGGCGCTCGGGCTCACGGCCACCATCCCGTCGACGATCTCGATGCCCGCGCACTGCTCCACGGTCCAGGAGTCGTACTGCTCGCTGCTGATCTGCCGGTGCATCCACTCGGGTGCGATCATCTCGGCCGTCACGCCGTACCTCCCCCGGGGTTGCTGGGCGGGCCTGTGCTGTGCCTCAGCCTAGTACGCCGCCGGTCGGGGTTTCGGGTGGTTCGGGGGCTGTTCGATATCCTCCGGGCGAGTGGTGGCGCGTGGGGCGCCGCGGGGGAGGTGGGAGCCGGTATGCAGTCGCCGTCGTCCGAGGGGCCCGTGCGCGAGACGTCGTGGCAGTGGGACGGGGAGGCGGACGGCGCCGCGCGGGAGCCCGCGGACGTGGTCGGCGGGGGCGGGGACGGGCCGCGGCTGAGCCGGCGCGGGCTGCTGGCGGGGGCCGGGGTGCTGGCGGCGGGCGCGGCGGTGTGGGCGTTCGGCCGTTCGGGTGCGGACCAGCCGACTCCGCCGCCGCAGCCGAAGCCGACCGCACTGTCCGGGCCGACCCCGCTGTGGACGTACCGGGGGCCGGAGGCGATGACCCCGGAGCGGCTGACCGGCCCGCCGACCCGGCCGGTGTTCCTGTCCCGGGCCGGGCTCCAGGTCCTGGACCCGGCCACCGGCGAGGCGGCGCGGCTGCTCACCTTCGACCCGCCGCGCGGGAACTGGCCGAGCGACCTGGAGGTGCTGGGCAAGGTGGTGCTCGGGCCGGACCGGCTCTTCACCACCTCCCCTGGCCACCTGGACGCCCGCCACCTCGGCGACCCCGCCGCCGACTGGAGCCTGCCGCTGCCCGACGACCTGCAAGGCTCCGTCCAGCTGTCCGGCTTCGACGACGGCACCCTGTACGGCTACGTCTGGGACTGGTCGCGGGAGAGCTCGACGCCGAACGGCCGGCTCTTCGCCGTCCGGGTCGCGGACCGCTCGATGCTGTGGCACCTCCCCACCGACCGGAACGAGCAGCCGTTCACCCCGGTCACCGCGCCCGGCGGCCGCCTCCCGTGCCTGCGCAACCTGGGCAACGGCAGCGAGCTGGTGGTCCGGGACACCGCCGACGGCCGGGAGCTGTGGACGGCCCCCGGCGCCGGGGACCTGGGCTGGTGCGTCGGCGGCCCGGTGCACGTCTACGTCCCCGACGGGGCCGGCGGTGTCCGCGCGCTGCGCCCCGGCGGCGAGCCGGCCTGGACGGTCTCCCCCGGCCGGGGCGAGTCGTGGCGGGCGATGCCCGCGGTCTCCGACGGCCCGCGAATCTACCTGGCCCGCGACAACGGCCTGGTCACCGGGCACGACGCGGTCACCGGCGCACGGCAGTGGGCCTACCGGCTGCCGTTCCTGCTGGACCGCCGCAGCCATCCGCTGGTGGCCGGCGGCACGCTGTTCGTCCCCGGCCCGGCGGCCGCCGGGGTGTGCGCGATCGACACCGCGAGCGGCACGCCGCGCTGGACGTTCCTCGACTCGGGCCCCGGCAAGGACGTCTGGTCGCTCGCCGTCGACGCGAACCACCTCTACGCCGGCCACGACGACGTCCTGCACGCCCTCCCGCTCACCTGACCGCCCGGCACCACAGCCACGACGGCACGACAGGATGGCCTGATGCAGGTACACCCGATCTCCCCCGACCGGCTGGCCGAAATGCTCGCCGACCGCATCGCCGCGCTGTCCGACCCCGGCGGCCGGTGGCTGCGGGTCGCGGTGGACGGCGCGCCCGCCGCCCACCCCGACGTGCTCGCCGACGCCCTGGTGGAGCCGCTGCGGCTGCGCGGCCGCCCCGCGCTGCGGGTGTCGGCGGCGGGCTTCCTGCGCCCGGCCTCGATCCGGCTGGAGTACGGCCACCAGGACGCGGACGCCTTCCACGACCTCTGGCTGGACGACGGCGCCCTGCTGCGCGAGGTGCTGGACCCGCTGGAGCCCGGTGCCAGCGGCCGTGTCCTGCCCTCGCTGCGCGACCCGGCGACGGACCGCTCGACCCGCGCCCCGTACGCCGAACTGCCGCCCGGCGGCGTGCTGTTGCTGGACGGCGCACTGCTGCTCGGCCGCTGGCTGCCGCTGGAGCTGGCCGTCCACCTCGCGCTCACCCCGACCGCCCTGGCCCGCCGCACGCCCGCCGACCAGCAGTGGACGCTGCCCGCCTTCGCCCGCTACGAGGCGGAGACCGGCCCGACCGAGGCCGCCGACGTCACCGTCCGGGTGGACGACCCTCGTCACCCGGCCCTGGTCGAGCGGAGCTGACGCCCGTACCGGCCGGGGCCGGGCCACGCTGGCAGTAGGGGCACCAGTACGCCACCCGGTCCTGCGGGGGCGTGCCCTGGCGGGCGGTCCGGACGAGGGTGCCGCAGCGCGGGCAGGGGCGGCCGGCCCGACCGTAGACCCAGTGCTGGTGGCCGCGCCGGGTGTCGCCGGTGGTGACGTGGCCGGGGCGCAGCCGGTTGGCGTCGAGGAGCTCCCGGGCCCGCTCCACCAGCCGGTCGGGGAGCGGGAGTTGGCCGACCTCGGCCCACGGGGTGACACCGGCCAGGTAGCAGAGTTCGGCGGCGTAGACGTTGCCGATGCCAGCGAGGTTGCGCTGGTCGAGCAGTGCCTCGGCGAGCGGGCGGCCGGGGTGGGCGAGCAGTCGGTGGACGGCCTCCACCGGGTCCCAGTCGGGGCCGAGCAGGTCGGGGCCGAGGTGGCCGACGGCGCGCTGCTCGTCGGCGGTGCGCAGCAGGTCGACGACGGGCAGCCGGTAGCCGACGGCGGTGCCCCGCTCGGTGCCGAGGACGGCGCGGATCTGCCAGGCGGGGCCGCCGGACCAGCGCTCGCCGGGCCGGTAGACCTCCCAGCGGCCGTCCATCCGCAAATGGGTGTGCAGGGTGAGGCCGCCTTCGAGGCGGGTGAGCAGGTGCTTGCCGCGCGGGGCGACCTCCAGCACCCGGCGGCCGGCGAGTACGGCGGTGGCGTGCGCGGGCACCCGCAGGTCGGCGCTGGTCAGCACCTGCCCGGCGAGGGCCTCGTGCAGCCGGGCCGCCGCGCGGTAGACGGAGTCACCTTCTGGCATGTCTCCATCCTCCACCGCGCGGCGGCCCGGCGGCGCGGCGCGCTACTCGCCCTCGGCCACCTGGCCCTCTCGGACGACGACGACCGGGCAGGGCGCGTGCTCGGTGAGGTGGCGGCTGACCGAACCGAGCAGCACGCCGGAGAAGCCGCCGAGGCCGCGGCTGCCGACGACGAGCAGCGCGGCGCCCTTGGCGGCCTCCAGCAGGGCCTGGGCGGCGTTGCCGGGCATCACGCTCTCGCTGATCCGCACGCCCGGGTCGTCGCCGACGACCCTGACGACGGTGTCGGAGAGGGTCTTGCCGGCCAGTTCCTCGGGGTTGAAGACCTCGGCGGACGGCACGCTCGGCGCGGCCCAGCCGTAGAACGCCGGGTACTCCCAGGCGGCGATCGCGGTGATGGTCCCGCCGACGGCTCGCGCGTAGTCGACCGCCCAGCGCAGCGCCTGCTCCGAGGCGGGCGAGCCGTCCACGCCGACGACGATCCGGGGGTTGGCACTCATGGCGTTACTCCTTGGCGCTCAGTTCCTGCTCGGTCCCGACACCCCGAACATAGATCAAATCGGGCGTGTGGTCGGTATTTGCCACGCCGTGATCGGCGTTTTGCATTCAGATCGATGGCACATGGCCTGGCCGATCTGCGGTTGTGCGGCTCTGTCGCTGTGCGGTTGTGCCCGGGTATCGGACCAGCCCCGACGACTCAACTCCGGTAAGCGGCCCAGGAGTCGGCCATCCGCTGGACCTGGCCGGGGGTGAACTGGCTCATGCAGGAGTCGTAGCTGTAGTCCATGAAGTTGTGGATCGGGTCCAGGCCGGGCCCGGTGCAGGTGCGGCGGCCCTCGGGGCAGCCGTAGGCGGGGGTGCGCTCGGGCGGGGTGTCGTCCACGTAGTCGCCCGGGGGCAGGCAGCCGCCCTGGAAGGTGTGGAAGAGGCCGAGCCAGTGGCCGATCTCGTGGGTGGCGCTGCTGCCCTCGTTGTAGTGGGCGGCGGCGCCGCCCGGCAGGGAGGCGTCGAGGACGACCACGCCGTCGTCGGCGGGGTTCGAGCGGTAGGCGCCCGGGAAGGTCGACCAGCCGAGCAGGGACTGGCCGAGCTTGGCGGTGTAGAGGTTGAGGGTGCCCGCGTCGCCCTTGCGCAGCGCGTTCTTCATCCCCGTCTCGGTCCCGGAGCCGGGGGTCATGCCGTCGTACCAGGAGGCGTTGTCGGTGTAGTCGGTGCCGGCCAGCTCGAAGTGGAACGGGCTGGGGGTGTTGCCGTCGCCCTGGCCGCCGTAGGTCGCGTTGAGGTGGTCGATCTGGGCGGCGACGACGCCCCCGTCGAGCCGGCCGGCGTCACCGGCGTGGATCACGTGGACGAAGACCGGCACCGTCGTCGGGGCGCCGACCCGGGCGTGCGCGGAGGAGAGCTGGGCGAGCCGGTCGTCGAGGTCCGCCTGCATCGCCCGGGCCTCGGCGGCGGTGACGGCGTTCGGGTCCTGCCCGGCCTGACTGCCGGCCGGCTTGCGGGCGGCTGCGTCGACGGCGGCGGCGTCTGAGTCGGCGTCGGACCCCGCACAGGCCGCGGTCACGGCGGCCGCAGCGGTCACGGCGGCGGAGTGCGGGGCCGGGGCGGCGAGCTGGCTGAGACCGGCGGCCGCGACCAGCACGGCGGCCCAGGGGAACAGACGGGGGGTACGCGAGCGCACCCGGGCAGTACGGCGCATCTGCGCTCCTGACAAGGGAGTTGGCGGATTGTCGGCCGCGCCCCGGGCCCGCCCGGCTCGGCGCGGACCCGCCGAGACTACGACGCGGCGAAGACGATCTCCCGCAGGGCGCGCGCGGCGGCCCGGTCGAGTACCACGGCCGACGCACAGCCCTCCGGCGCCCGTCCGGCCCCGGTGAGCCGGCGCCGCAGCCTGTCGACGGCGGCCCGGTGCCGGAGGAAGGCGTAGCGGGAGACGCTCTGCCCCCGGCTCTGCTGGCCCTCCCGCGCCTCGGCCGGTTCGGCGTCCAGCAGCAGCAGGTGCACCCGGCGGCCCTGCCGGGCGGCGGTGCGGGTCAGCCAGAGCCGCACCCAGGACAGCGATCCGCAGTCGTGGACGGCGAGCGGCCCGCCGGCCAGCACCGCGCGCCGCAGCCGCCGGTAGTGCGCGATCCGCGCCAGCGGGCGGTAGAGGGCGTACGGGAGGCGGCCGGGCAGCCTGGCCGCGTACTCCTCGCGGACCAGCTGGGAGTCGACCAGCGGGGCGCGCACGCAGCGGCGCATCAGGGTGCTCTTGCCGCTGCCGGGCAGCCCGGAGACGACCAGCAGGTCGCCGGCGGGGTAGTGCAGCGCCACCGGGGCGGGGCCGGTCCGCAGGTCGTGCAGGCCGGGCTGCACCCGTAAGGCCTGCGGGGCGGCGGGGCCCTGTCCAGGAGGCGACGGCACCCGGGGTGCCGCCGCCTCCGCCGTTCTCGTCCTGGTCACCGGTCCTCCCCGCGCCGTTCCCTCCCTTGGAGCATTACGCATTCCCAAGAGTGAGTAAAGAGCGGTGATCGCCGGGCCCGGCCGGCCGGTGCCGGATCAGGGCGTGCCGTGCGGGCGGGTCAGCCGAGCTGGGGGGCGACCCGGGAGGCGATGAGCTCCAGGTGGTCGAGGTCGTCCAGGTCCAGGATCTGCAGGTAGACCCGCTCGCTGCCGACGGCCGCGTACCGGCCGATCCTCTCGGCGACCTCGTCCGGGGTGCCGGCCAGGCCGTTGGCCTTCAGCTCGTCCACGTCCCGGCCGATCACGGCCGCCCGGCGGGCCACCTCGGCGTCGTCGCGGCCGACGCAGGCCACCAGGGCGTTGGAGTACACCAGGTCGCCGACCGAGCGCCCGGCCTGCTCGACGGCGGCCTTGACCCGGCCGAACTGGGCGGCGCTGTCCTCCACCGAGGCGAACGGCAGGTTGAACTCGTCGGCGAAGCGGGCGGCCAGCGCCGGGGTCCGCTTCGGGCCGAGGCCGCCGACCAGCACCGGGATCCGGTCCTGGGCCGGCTTGGGCAGCGCCGGCGAGCCGGTCAGCGTGTAGTACTCGCCGGCGAAGTCGAAGGTGTCGCCGAGCTTGGTGTTCCACAGGCCGGTGATGATCGCCAGCTGCTCCTCCAGCCGCCCGAACTTCTCCTTCGGGAAGGGGATGCCGTAGGCGGCGTGCTCGGCCTCGTACCAGCCGGCACCGAGGCCGAACTCGACCCGGCCGCCGCTCATCGCGTCCACCTGGGCGACCTGGATCGCGGTGACGCCGGGCAGGCGGAAGGTCGCGGCGGTCATCAGGGTGCCGAGGCGGATGGTGCGGGTGTCGCGGGCGAGGCCGGCCAGGGTGATCCAGGCGTCGGTCGGCCCGGGCAGGCCGTCGACGTCGCCCATCTTCAGGTAGTGGTCGGAGCGGAAGAAGGCACTGAAGACGCCCAGGTCCTCGGCGGCCCGGGCGACCGTCAGGAGGGTGTCGTAGCTCGCGCCCTGCTGCGGTTCGGTGAAGATGCGGAGATCCATGCGGACCATTCTGGTACAGACCACCCGTGGATCGGTGCAGAGAACCGGCCAAGCCGCCGAAGCTCCCGAAGGTGGCCAAGGTCTCAGCACGGAACCGTCACGAGCCGCCGGTCCGGCCGACCCGCTCGCCTACGGTGGACGGATGTTCGCCACCCCCGACGAGTCCTTCCGGCGCTCCCCCGACGATCCGGCCGGCTGCCCGCTGCCCGGCATCGTCGCCGCGTTCACGCCCCGGCTGGCCGAGTTCGCCTTCGAGCCCGGCTTCGTCGCGATGGTCGACCAGCACGTCGCGATGCTGCGCGAGCTGCTGTACGCGCAGGGGCCGGAGCTGGCGCCCCGGCCCCTGGACCGTGAGGAACTGTCGGACTACGCGCTCGGCTTCCTGGACGCGCTCACCGAGATCGGCTGGCGGGAACCGGTGGGGTACGACTACGCGGTGCACCGGCTGACCGCGATCTGCTGGCTGGTGCGCGAGCAGGGCCTGCTGCGGGCCTGAACCCGCTGCGGGTCGCTACGACCCAGGACACGCCCGCCCTAGCTCGGCTGGTCGCCCGGGCGGCCCGGGTCGATGCCGGGCGGCGGCGGGGTGGTGCCCGGGGCGGCCTGGGTGGTCGGCCGGGCCGGCTGGTTGGCCAGCACGTCCGCCCGGCCCGCCTGGTAGGCGCTGCCGCGCAGTTTGGCGCTCTCCTGCTCGGCGTGGTCCAGCCAGCGCTCCCAGCGCTGGCGCATCGGCAGGATCAGGCCGCCGCCGACACCCACCACCAGCACACCGGCGATCGTGGCGAGCACCGCGATCAGCACCGGTCCGGTGATCGCGGTGGCGATCCCGGCCTGGCCGAGCGCCGCGATCACGCCCAGCGCGACGATGAACGCCCAGGCGATCGTGGCGACCGTCCGGCCGTACGAGGCGCCGGCGAGCGCGTTGCGCACGATGTCGCGGACGCCGTTGGCGATGGCCATCGCGACCACCACGATCGCGACCGCCACGATGCCCCGGGGCAGCCACGCGACGATGCTGTGGATCATCACGCTGATCGGGTTCGGGCCGAAGACGCCGAACGCCAGCTGCAGCACCATCAGCAGGATCGCGTAGTAGACGATCTTGCAGATGATGCCGGTCATGTCGTAGTTCGACCCGCTCAGGTGGCGGGCCATCCCGGCCCGCTCGGCGACCCGCTCCGAGCCGACCTTGCGCAGCACGCGGTCCAGGACCTTGGCGATCGCCTTCGCCACGATCCAGCCGATGACCAGGATCGCCAGGAAGGCGATGAACTGCGGGACGAATTTCGCGATCTTGGACCAGGCGTCGGTGAAACCCGATCCGAAGTCCACGGAGAGTGCGAGCTGCTGAGCCACGGAGTCCTCCACTCGGTGACACGGCGCCACGAGCGGCGCGTGCGGCCCCCCACCCTTCGTGGATAGCAGCACCCCGCCCGGCCCGCGCGCGCCTGGTCCCCGGGCTGCTCCCCCCGGGTGAAACGGGCCCGTAGACGCCCCGCGTAAAGTGATGTTCAAGGGCACGGGACGGGGGCGGGACGGGACAGGACGGTGCGGGTGTGAGCAGCGACACGGTGGACGGCGGCACGACGACCGGCAGCACGGCCGGCAGCACCGCCGGGCACCCGGCACTGCGCTGGCGGGTACGGCCCGAGGCGGCGCGCGCCGCCGTCCTGGTGCTGCACGGCGGCGAGGAGCACAACCTCTCCCGGCCCGGTCCGGTCAACCTGCCGCTGCTGCGGATGCACGGCTTCCTGCGCTCCCTCGCCAAGGACACCGCCGGCGCCGACGTGGCCGTCGGCACCGTCCGCTACCGCCACCGGGGCTGGAACGGGCAGCGCGCCGACGCCGCGCTGGACGCCCTCGCCGCCCTCGACGAGCTGGCCCGGGAGCTGGGCGAGGTGCCGACCGTCCTGATCGGGCACTCGATGGGCGGGCGCGCGGCCCTGCGGGCCGGCGGCCACCCGGCCGTCACCGGCCTGGTCGCGCTCGCCCCCTGGTGCCCGGCCGAGGACCCGTGCGAGCAACTGGCCGGACGGGACGTGCTGCTGCTGCACGGCGACCGCGACAAGGTCACCCCGCCCGCCGAGACCCGGGCCTTCGCCGCCCGCAGCCGGGCCGCCGGCGCCCGCGTCTGCGGCTACACCGTCACCGGCAGCGGCCACGCCATGCTCCAGCGCATCCCCGACTGGCACCGGGCCACCACCCGCCTGGCCACCGCCCTGCTCGGCCTGCGCCCGCTCCCCGCCGAGACCGCCTCCGCCCTCGCCCTCCCGCCCGCCTCCCCCGAGGCCCTCACCCTCGCCCTGCCCCGCCAACCGCGCGGCTGACCTCGCGCGGACCGGCGGCCGCGCAGCGGCGCGGGCGTCAGCGGGCCAGGCGGCCGAGGAGCGCGGAGGCCGCGGTGATGCCGAGCACGGTGGCCACGGTCAGGACGGCGAAGTCGAGCGGCAGGTGGGCGCGGGTGCCGATCAGCAGGCCGCGCAGGGCGTCGACCTGGTAGCTCAGCGGGTTGGCCCGGCTGACCGCCTGGAGCCAGCCCGGCATCAGGTCCACCGGGTAGAGGGCGTTGGAGCCGAAGAAGAGCGGCATGGTGATCGCCTGACCGATGCCCATCAGGCGGTCACGGGTGAGCACGATGCCGGCGATGGTCATCGAGAGGCAGGAGAAGAACGCCGAGCCGAGCAGCACGGCGACCACGACCCCGAGCAGCCGCAGCGGGTTCCAGGTCATCGCGACTCCGAGCAGGGCGGCGATCACCACCACGACGACGGCCTGGATCACCGCCTTCACCCCGGCGGCGAAGGCCTTGCCGGTCACCAGCGCGGCGCGCGGGGTGGGGGTGACCAGCAGTTTGGTGAGCACCCCGGAGTCCCGCTCCCAGATGATCATGATGCCGTAGAAGATCGCGATGAACATGGCGGACTGGGCGATGATCCCGGGGGCCAGGAAGTCCAGGTAGGGGATGCCGCCGGTGGGGATGGCCTTCAGCCGGGTGAAGGTCTCCCCGAAGATCAGCAGCCACAGCGCGGGCTGCACGGCCCGGGTGTAGAGCTCGGTGCGGTCGTGGCGCAGCTTCTGCAGCTCGACGGTGCACATCGCCAGCGTCCGGGCGGGCACCAGCCGCCAGCCGGTGCGGGCCCGCGGGGGGACCAGCAGCAGGCCGAGGTCGGGGCGGGCGGCAGTCGCGGTCACGGCGGCAGTGGCGGCGGGGCCCGGGGGCTCAGCCGACGCGGGAGGCGGTGCGGCGGGTACGGCGGACATCGCTGAACTCTCCTTCCGGGGCCTCGCCGGGGGCCAGCTCGCGGCCCGCGAAGTGGCGGAACACGTCGTCCAGACTGGGGTCGGCGAGCTGCGGATCCTGCGCGCGGACCACGGTCTTCAGCTCCTCGGTGGTGCCGAGCGCGCGGATCCGGCCGCGGTCCATCAGGGCGATCCGGTCGCAGTAGCGGTCGGCCTCGTCCATGTAGTGGGTGGTGACCAGCACCGTCATCCCGGTGGCCTGCCGGACCGCCTCGACGCACTCCCAGACGCCGGTGCGGGCGATCGGGTCCAGGCCGATGGTGGGCTCGTCCATCACCAGCAGGCGCGGGGCGCTGACCAGGGCCTGGGCGAGTTCCAGCCGGCGGACCATGCCGCCGGAGTAGGTGCCGGCCATCCGGTCGGCCGCCTCGGCGAGGCCGACGGCGGCCAGCGCCTGGGCGACCCGCTCGCGGCGCTCGCCGTGCGGCACGTCGAAGACGCGGGCGAACAGCGCGACGTTCTCCCGACCGGTCAGCCCGCCGTCCGCGGAGAGCTGCTGCGGCACGTAGCCGAGCAGTCGGCGGACCTCCATCCGCTGCCGGGCGGGGTCGTGGCCGAAGACCCGCACCATGCCGGCGCGGACCGGCAGCAGGGTGGTGATCGCCCGGATCGTGGTGGTCTTGCCCGCGCCGTTGGGGCCGAGCAGGCCGAACACCTCGCCGGTGCGCACGGTCAGGTCGACACCGTCGACGGCCTTGGTGCTGCTGCCCTTCCCGCGCCCGTGGTGGAAGGTGTACTCCAGGCCGCGGCAGACCACCGCCTCGTCACCGCCGTTCTCCGGGAACGTCATCGCTCCTCCTCCCCCGGCTCGCCCGGTCGGGTGCGCAGGCCCGTCGCCACCTCGCGCAGCGCGGGCACCGCGGCGGCCAGGGCCGCCCGGGAGTCGGCGGGCAGCCCGGCCACCACCTCCCCCACCAGCGCGGCGCGCCGGGCCCGCCAGACCGCGAGGCGTTCGACGGCCTCGTCGGTGGCGTACAGCAGGGCCGCCCGGCGGTCGGCCGGGTCCACCTCGCGGCGCAGCAGCCGTAGCGCGACCAGTTGGTTGACCAGGGTGGAGACCGAGTTGCCGGCGAGGCACAGCTCCTCGGCCGCGTCGGACACCCGCAGCCCGGGGGTGTCCATCACCAGGCGGAGCAGTTCGATCTGCGCCCCGCGCAGCCTCGGTTCGGTGAGTCCCTGCCGCAGCCGGCGGCGGACCAGGCGCTGGATGCCGACCAGCAGGGCGGAGAGTTCGTCGGCCACGTCGGGATCGGGGGTCGTCGGAAGGTCGACGGCCGGTGCGGGGGTGAGCGTTTCCGGTGTCGCACTCATACCTCCGATTTTAGCTCTCAGTGAGAGGTATTCGTCCAGAGGGCGGACGGGGTGGACCGGAGGACTGCCGGGCGGGGCGCGGCTGTGCCAGGATCCCGGGTGACCGTGTACGGACACCCACCCACCCTCACCGCTGGGAACCCTCATGAGAAGACTCGCGCTCCGCGTGCTGTCCGCGGCAACGGCGCTGTCCGCGTTGCTCGTTGTGCCGGCGGCCACTGCCGCTACCGCCGCCCCGGTCATCGCCACCGAAAGCGCCACCGCCGCCGCCCCGGTGCCGCTCAGCGGCGCGCAGTTGGCGGCCTCCTGGGCGGGACCGCTCAGCACCCGGGGGCGGTACGTCGTCGACGCGTCGGGCGACCGGTTCAAGCTGAAGTCCGGCAACTGGTCCGGCGCGCAGGGCACGTGGCAGGGCAGCGGCTCGACCACCGATCCGGCGAACAACCAGGCCGGCCAGGTCTCGTACAACCTGCCGCTCGGCCTCGACCGGGCGCCGCTGTCCGAGATCATGGCGGGCTTTCACAGCCTCGGGCTCAACAGCGTCCGACTGCCGTTCGCGGACGCGATGATCCGGGACACCGCCGCCGTCCCGGACGCCGCCGTCGCCGCCAACCCCGGGCTGCGCGGCAGCACCCCGCTGCAGGTGTACGACGCAGTGGTGGCGGCGCTCACCGCCGACGGGTTCGCGGTGATCCTCAACAACCACACCACCGGGTACCGGTTCTGCTGCGGCCTGGACGGCAACGAGCGGTGGAACAGCGGCCAGTCCACCGAGACGTGGGAGCAGGACTGGCTGTTCATGGTGGACCGGTACCGGGCCAACAAGCGCGTGGTCGGCGCCGACCTGCGCAACGAGGTCCGCCGCGACACCTGGGACGACCCCAACTGGGGCCTGGGCGACGGCCACGACGCGTACGCCGCCTTCGAGGAGGCGGGCAACCGGATCCTCCAGGCCGACCCCGACCTGCTGATCATCATGGAGGGCATCAACTGGCAGGGCGTCCCGCTGGCGGGCCTGCCGCACGGCCGTCCGATGCTCAAGCCGGTGGCCACGCTCTCCCACACCCTGATCGACTCGGGCAAACTGGTCTACTCGGCGCACTTCTACGGGTACACCGGCTCGGCCAACACCGGCGCGGGCAGCGGTCCGGGCGCCACCGGCGATCCCCGCTACCAGGACTTGACGCCCAGTCAACTCGCTGCCGTGGTCGACGAGGAGGCGCTCTTCGTCACCCGCGCCGGGCAGCACTTCACCGCCCCGGTCTGGATCAGCGAGTTCGGTGCGGGCGGGCGGGGCCCGACCGACGCCAAGGAGCAGGCCTGGTTCGACCGCTTCACCGCGATCCTGGCCGAACACGACACCGACTTCGCCGTCTGGCCGCTGGTCGGGTGGCACAACGACGGCGTACCGCAGGACAGTTGGGCGCTCCTCCACTACGACCGGGCCGGCCGGCGGCTGAGCGTCGAGGACCCGGGCGACTGGCGCGCCGCGTACTGGAACCGGCTGGTCGCCGCCCCCGGGTACACCGGCCCGGTGCCGGCCGCCGCCCGCTGGAACCTGCTCGACCTCGACCACACCGACCAGAACGCCTCCCGGCGGATGCTGGCCCTGCCCGACTGGAGCAGCGGCAACCGCAAGGGGAACTGCCCGGACGGCCAGCGCCTGATCGGCCTCGGCCGCGGTGACGGCCGTGGTCTGTGCACCGACGCCGGACAGCCCGCCACCGGGCCGGACGCCTGGACGACCGTCACGGACGAGCGCTACGTCACCGGCGGCGACTGGGCTCCCGGCTACAACAAACTCCAGTGTCCGGACGGCCGGTTCGCGGTCGGCTACAGCGTCCGCGCCGACGCGATGGCCGCCCTGCTCTGCGCCCCGGCCGCGGCCGCGCCGCCCGCCGCGGCCGACCGGGTGCTCTGGTTCGACCACGGCGACAACCGGCCCCCGGCCGCCACCGGCGCCGACTCGGCGGCGAGCGACTGGGCGCCCGGGGCCTACAAGGGGCAGTGCGCCTCGAACGAGTACGTGGCGGGGGTCGCCTTCACCTGGCGCTGGCTGCACGCCGGTGTCCCGGACGCGCTGCTCTGCCGTCCACTGGCCTGACACCGCCGCTGCCGGGGCCCGGCCGACGGGCCGGGCCCCGGCGGGAACGGTTCAGCTCAGCGCGGCCTGGGACTCCACGACCACGCCGTACAGGTCGCCGATCGTCGCCAGGGCGCTGCGGTGCAGCTGGGCGGCGGTCACCCGGGTGCCAGCCGAGGCGAGCGGGCGGGTCGCGCAGGCGTCGGCGACGACGGTCGGCCGGTTGCCGCGCAGGAAGGCGCCCGCGGTGGTGAAGGCCACGCACATGTGGGTCATGAAGCCGGCGACCACCACGTCCTGGTGGCCGGCCTCGTCGAGGAGGGTGCCCAGGCCGGTGCCGACGAAGGCGTCCGGGGCCTGCTTGACGACCACGGCCTCGCCCTCGGCCGGTGCCACGGCGGGGTGGATCTGCCCGATCTCGGCACGGACGTCGTACGGGGTGCCCGCGCCGCCGTCGTTGATCACGTGGATGACCGTGGCGCCCGCCGCGCGCGCCCGGGCGAGCAGGGCAGCGGCCGCGTCGAGCGCCTCCCGCCAGCCCTCCAGCTCCATCACGCCGCGCACGTAGGTGTTCTGGTAGTCGATCAGGATCAGCGTGGACGCGGCGAGCGTGGCGGGCGTCTCGTCGAGGCCGTTCAGGGCGCGCAGGGTCGTCGTGGGCATGGGGGGACCACCTTCGGTTCGGTGCACGGGTAAGGGCGGGCGGCGGCTGCGACGGCCGCGGCGGCCCGGCCCCTGGAACGCTACGACCGGCCACCGGATGTCGGCAATGCCGTCTAACCTGCAGATTCCGACATCGAGAGAGCACGAAGAGAGCGCAGGTGGGGCCGTGGGCGCCGTACAACGACTGATCGTCATCGTCCTGTTCGAGGGCGTCGACCTGCTCGACGTCACCGGACCGCCCGAGGTGTTCTCCCTCGTCCGGCGGGAGACCGGCGACGCGACCGGCTACCGCGTCGTCCTCGCCGCCGCGACCACGGACCCGGTCACCACCGCCGCCGGCGTGCGGATCCTGCCCGACCTCACCTTCGACGAGGCCGCCGCGAGCGCCATCGACACCCTGCTGGTGCCCGGCGCCGTCGAGGTGGACGGCCCGCGCCTGGTCCGCCCGCGCACCGACCCGGCCGTGGTCGACTGGGTGCGCACCCTCGCCGGGCGCTCGCGCCGCATCGCCTCGGTCTGCGTCGGCGCGCACCTGCTCGCCGCCGCCGGGCTCCTCGACGGCAAGCGCGCCACCACCCACTGGTCGACCGCCGCGCAACTGGCCGCCGAGTACCCGGAGATCGAGGTGGACGCCGACCCGATCTTCATCCGCGAGGGCGACGTCTGGACCGGCGCGGGCATCAGCGCCTGCCTCGACCTCTCCCTCGCCCTGGTCGCCGAGGACTTCGGCGAGGAGCTCGCGCTGAGGGTCGCCCGCCAGCTCGTGATGTACCTCAAACGCCCCAGCGGCCAGAGCCAGTTCAGCGTCCCGCTGGAACCCGTCTCCACCACCCGGCGGGTCGAGGAGCTGCGCCACCACGTCCTGCGCAACCTCACCGGCCGGCTCACCGTCCCCGACCTCGCCGCCCACGCCCACGTCAGCGAACGGCAGTTGACCCGGATCTTCAAGACCGAACTGGGCACCACGCCCAGCGCCTACATCGAGTCGGCCCGGGTCGAACTCGCCCGCCACCAGCTCGAATCCACCGATGCCACGCTCGAACGCGTCGCCGCCGACTGCGGGTTCGGCACCACCGACACCCTGGTCCGGGCCTTCCGCCGCCGGCTCGACACCACCCCGACCGAGTACCGCCACCGCTTCCGCACCACCAGTCCCGCGCCCCCGGTCAGAGCGGCAGCCGGACCGTGAACACGGTGCGCCCCGGCTGGCTCGCCGCGTCCACCGTGCCGCCGTGCGCCCGGACCACCGCCCGCACGATCGACAGGCCGAGCCCCGTCGACCCGGTCGAGCGCGAGCGGGCGCGGTCCCCCCGGACGAACCGCTCGAACATCCGGTCCGCCAGCTCCGGCGTGATCCCCGGGCCGTCGTCGGCGACGGCCAGCCGCACCCCCGCCCCGGCCGGCTCCAGGCTCAGCTCGACCTCGGTGCCGGGCGGGGTGTGGGTCCGGGCGTTCGCCAGCAGGTTGACCACCACCTGGCTGAGCCGGTCCGCGTCCCCGCGCACCAGCACCGGCTCCTCGGGCAGCGCCAGGCGCCAGCGGTGCCCGGGCCCGGCCGCCCGGGCGTCGGCCACCGCGTTCAGCGCGATCCGGGTCAGGTCGACCTCGGCGTCGGCCAGCGGCCGGCCGGCGTCCAGCCGGGCGAGCAGCAGCAGGTCCTCGACGATCGCGCCCATCCGCACCGCCTCCGCGTCGATCCGCTCCAGCGAGTGCCGGACCGGCCCGGGCACCGCGCCCGGGTGGCGCAGCGCGAGTTCGGCGTGGCCGCGGACCGCCGCCACGGGGGTGCGCAGCTCGTGGCTGGCGTCGGCCGCGAACGCCCGCAGCCGCTCCTCCACCGCGTGCCGGCGGGCCAGCGCGTCGCCCACGTGCCCGAGCATCCGGTTGAGCGCCGCGCCGACCCGGCCGACCTCCGTCCGCGGATCGTCGTCCGGGACGCGTTCGGCCAGCGTGACGGCGCCGCTGGCGAGCGGCAGCGCGGCCACCCGCTCGGCCGTGCCCACCACCCGCCGCAGCGGACGCAGCGACCAGCCGACCCAGACCGCCCCGGCCGCCCCCGCCCCGGCGACGGCGATCGCGAAGACGGTCAGCTCCAGCGTCGCCAGCCGGTCCACGGTGTCCTCGGCCGGGCGCAGCGGCAGTCCGCTGACCAGCACGTCGCCGTCCCGGCCGGCCACCGCGCGCACCCGGTAGTGGCCCTGCGTGCGGCCCAGGTCGACGGTGCGGGCCGGCCCGCCGACCGGCAGGGCGGCGAGGGCCCGCTGCTCGGCCTGCGAGAACACCAGCCGGTCGTCGGCGCTGGGGCCGTTGGCGTCGTCGGCGTCCCCGTCGACCACGCCCGCCGCGGTGACCCGGCCGTCCAGCAGCCGGGCGCCCAGGGTGCCGGGGGTCTGCGCCCGGGTATCGGTGCCGCCGCCCTGGCCGGCGTGCTCCAGGCTGGCGGCGTAGCGCCCGCCGGCGTCGGCGAGCTGCTGGTCCAGGCGGTCCACCAGGAAGTGGCGCAGCGCCGCCGTGGTGGCGAGGCCGACCGCGGCGCAGGTCACCACCAGCAGCACCAGCAGGCCGGCGATCAGCCGGGCCCGCAGCGTCCGCGGCACCAGCCGGGCGGCCCGGCGGCGAGCCCTGGCGGCGCCCGTGATGAGGCTGCCCGTCGTGGGGCCGCCGGTCACGGGGCCGCCTTGATCAGGTAGCCGGCGCCGCGCACCGTGTGGATCATCGGCGTCCGGCCCGCGTCCAGCTTCTTGCGCAGATAGCTGATGTACAGCTCGACGACGTGCGCCTGCCCGCCGAAGTCGTACGACCAGACGGCGTCCAGGATCTGCGCCTTGCTGAGCACCTGCCGCGGGTGGTGCATCAGGTGGGCGAGCAGCGCGTACTCGGTCGGGCTGAGGTCGACCACCTCGCCGGCCCGGGTGACCTCGCGGGCCCGCTCGTCGAGGACGAGGTCGCCGAGTACCAGGGCGTGTGCGGGCGGTTGCCCCGCGGCCCCCGGCGGGGCGGCCCGGCGCAGCAGCCCGCGCAGCCGGACCACCACCTCGGCCAGGCTGAACGGCTTGGTCACGTAGTCGTCGCCGCCCGCCGCGATGCCCGCGATCCGGTCCTCGACGGCGTCCCGGGCGGTGAGGAAGAGCACCCGCACCTCGGGCCGCTCGGCGTGGATGCGGCGCAGCACCTCCATGCCGTCGAGGTCGGGCAGCATCATGTCGAGCACCACGGCGTCCGGGCGCCAGTGCGCCGCCGCCCGGACGGCGGCCAGACCGGTGGTCTCGCCCCGCGCCTGCCAGCCCTCGTAGCGGACCGCGCCGCAGACCACCTCCACCAGGTCCGGTTCGTCGTCGACGACGAGGACCCGCCAGTCCTGCCGGTCGGCGCCCCGCTCGGCGGTGTCGTCCATGGTGCTCCCTGGGTGCAGGCGGTCGGCCGCCTTCATCCTGGCCCACCGCGATGAGAAAGCCCTGAGACCGGCAGTCGCCCGGGGAGCCCGCTCCACCCGCCCTGACCTGCGGCGACACCGCCGGGGGCGACGGGGGCGGCGGCACCGGTTCAGAGCCGGCTCAGAGGTTCCGGTGCGATCGTGGTGCGCCCCGGCGGTGCTCGCCCGCCGGGCCCGAAGGAGGATCCCCGATGGCCACCGCCGCCCCGCCGAGACCCGCCGCCCGCACCCGCCGGGCGGCCCCGCGCCGCCCGGCCGCCGCCCGGCCGGCCGCGGTGCTGGGCCTGATCGCCGCCGGGGCGCTCGGCGTCCTCGCGCTGTGGTGGTCCGACACCCCGGCGGTCGCCGGCGCGGCCGGCTGGCTGACCGGGGCGGGCCGGATCACCGGACTGCTCGCCGGGTACGCGGCGCCGGTGCTGCTCCTGCTGATGGCCCGGCTGCCGCAGGTGGAGCGCGGGGTCGGCGCCGACCGGCTGGCCCGCTGGCACGCGTTCGGCGGGCGCTGGCTGGTCGCCGTGGTGACGGTGCACGTGCTGTCGGTCGTCTGGGGGTACGCGCTGACGGACGGGCGCGGCCTGGTCGGCGAGGGCGTGGAGATCGTCTTCCACTACCCCGAGATACTCAAGGCCGCGCTGGGCACCCTGCTGATGCTGGGCACCGGCGCCGTCTCCGCCCGGGCCGCCCGGCGCCGCCTCCCGTACGAGGCCTGGTACTACCTGCACCTGGCCACCTACCTCGCGGTGGCGCTCGCCTTCGGCCACCAGCTGGCCACCGGCGCCGACCTCGGCGACGGCCCGACCCGCGCCGCCTGGTACGCGCTCTACCTCGGCACCGCCGCCCTGCTGGGCTGGTACCGGCTGGCCCGGCCCTGGCTGCTCGACCGCCGGCACCGGCTGCGGGTGGCGGAGGTCCGCCGGGAGGGGCCGGGTGTGGTGTCGCTGTTCCTGACCGGTCGGCGGCTGGACGAACTCCGGGCCGAGCCGGGCCAGTTCTTCCGTCTCCAGTTCCAGGCGCCCGGCCTGCGGTGGGCCGCCAACCCGTACTCGCTGTCCGCGCCGCCGCGCCCGGACTTCCTGCGCTTCACCGTCAAGGACCTCGGCGGGCACAGCGCCGCGGTGGCCGCGCTGCGCCCGGGCACCCCGGTGCGCGCCGAGGGCCCGTACGGGGCGTTCACCGGGCGGCTGCAACGGCGGCGCCGGGTGCTGCTGCTCGGGGCGGGGGTGGGGATCACCCCGCTGCGGGCGCTGTTCGAGACGCTGCCGGGCGAACTGACCCTGGTCCAGCGGGCCGGGCGCCCGGAGGACGTGCTGTTCCGGGCCGAGCTGGCGGAGGTGGCCCGGCGGCGGGGCGCCGCGGTGCACGAACTGGTCGGCCCGCGGGCGCGGATCGGCGACCTCGGCCGCGCGCTCGCCCGGCTCGTCCCCGACCTCGCCGAGCACGAGATCTACCTGTGCGGGCCGGACGCGCTGGCCGAGGAGGCCGTCCGTTCGCTGCGGGCCGCCGGGGTGCGGGCGGGGCGCATCCACCGGGAGTCCTTCGACTTCTGAGCCCGCTCGCCGAGCCCGCCGGACCTGCTCAGCCCGTCCCACCACGCCACCTCCGCCACACCCCCGAGGAGCCCCGCCCATGCGCCGAGCCGTCGTCACCAGTGCCGCCACCGCGGCCGGAGTCGTCCTGCTGCTCTCCCTCAAACCGCACGGGGCCACCGGGCCCGCGCCGGTGATCAGCTCCGGCGGCGCGGGCTCGTCCGGCACCGGTTCGTCCGGGGCCACAGGTTCGTCCGGCACCACGGGTTCGTCCGGCACCGCCGCCGGGGCCTCCGACGCCACCGCCGGGCCGTCGGGCTCTCCCAGCGCACCGGCCGCCGGTGCCGCGGCCGGCAACGGCGGCACCCGGAAGGTCACCGGCGACGCCGTGAACACCCGCTACGGCCCCGTCCAGGTCGAGGTCACCCTCGCCGGCAGCCGGATCACCGCCGTCGACGTCGTCAAGTACCCCACCGAGGACCGCCGGGACCGCGAGATCAACAGCTCCGCGCTGCCCCTGCTCAACCAGGAGGCGATCGCCGCCCAGAGCGCCGGGATCGACGTGGTCAGCGGCGCGACCTTCACCAGCGACGGCTACGTCCGCTCCCTGCAGAGCGCGCTCGACCGCGCCGGGCGGTGAGGCGCGGTGCTCCGCCACGCCGAACCCGTCATGGGCACCGTCTTCTCGATCGCCGTCCGCGATCCCGGCCCGGACACGCCCGCCGCGCTCCGCCGGATCGCCGACCGGCTGCACCGGATCGACGCGGTGTTCTCGCCCTACCGGCCGGACAGCGACATCAGCCGCCTCGACCGGGGCGAACTCGCCCTCGCCGACTGCGATCCGCAGGTCCGCGTCGTCCTGGCGGCCTGCCGCGAGGTCGCCGCGCAGACCGACGGCTTCTTCACCGAGCGGCCCGGCGGCCGGCTCGACCCGAGCGGCTGGGTCAAGGGGTGGGCGGTCGAGGAGGCGGCCGGGCTGCTGGCCGCCGCCGGGGCCCGGCAGTACTGCGTCAGCGGCGGCGGGGACGTGCAGACCGCCGGCGGGCCGTGGCGGATCGGGGTCGCCCACCCGCTGCGGCCGGGCGCGCTGGCCGCCGTGCTGGGCGGCGACGGCCTCGCGGTGGCCACCTCCGGCACCGCCGAGCGCGGCGCGCACATCCTCGATCCGCACACCGGCCAGCCGGCGTCCCGCCTCGCCTCGCTGACCCTGGTCGGCGCCCCCGGCACCGGGATCGCCCGCACCGACGCCTGGGCCACCGCCGCCTTCGCGATGGGCCCCGACCGCGCGCTCGCCTGGGCCGCCCGGCAGCCCGGCGTCGAGGCCCTCGCCGTCCTGCCCGACGGGACCAAGCGCTGGACGCCCGGCCTGCCCCGGCACCTCCCGCCCACCGGCCCCGCCGACTGGCGGCCGGCCGCCCCGGCGGCCTGAGCAGGGCCGTTTGCGCGCCAACTGGCTTTCGAACGCTGATAGTTCACTCCATCAGGTGAAGAACTCGATCATGACTCATCCGCTCCGACCCGGGTGGCCGATAGTGGGGAGACCGATCGGACGCACACCATCCGGTCCCACCGGAACGCGTGGACCCACGGACACGCGTGAACCCACGGAAAGAGGTAGCGGCACATGCCCACCGAGGCCACCCGGCGGATCGACCTCGTCTTCTCCCTGTTCGACGCCAACCGCAACGGCGTCGTCGAGGTCGACGACTTCAACCTGATGACGGCCCGCGTGGTCGCGGCCGCCGCCGATTCGGACGAGGCCGCGAAGGCCGCGATCCGCGCCGCCTTCCGGCGCTACTGGACCACCCTGGCCGACGAGTTGGACACCAACGGCGACGGCGTGATCAGCCGCGAGGAGTTCGGCGGCTTCGTCCTCTCGCCCGAGCGCTTCGGCCCCGCCGCCGGCGAGTTCGCCGACGCCCTGTCCGCGCTCGGCGACCCGGACGGCGACGGCCTGATCGAGCGCCCGCTGTTCGTGGCGCTGATGACCGCGATCGGCTTCGAGCACGCCAACATCCACGCCCTCTTCGACGCCTTCGGCCCCACCCCCGAGGACCGCATCACGGTGGCCGTCTGGGCCGCCGGGATCCGCGACTACTACGCCCCGGACAAGGCCGGCATCCCCGGCGACCTGCTGGTGGGCCAACCGGCCGCCTGATCTCCCCGGGGCGCGCCCGCCCCGGATCGGCTGAGCGACGGCGCCGCCGCCCCGCGCCTGCCCGGCGGCGCCGTCCCGCGCTTCACGCACCGGGCCCACGGCGCCCGCGCCACCACCCACGACCGGTCCGCCGTCCAGCCTGTCCGGCCGATCCTGCCGGACAGGACCTGGTCGCGGCTTCCCGAAGTCCGAACACCAGGAGGGACCATGGCCACCGCCGCCCGCCCCCGTGCCGGCGTCGACGAGGGCGTCGGACCGACCGCCCTGATGGTCGCCGCCGCCCGCGCGATCGAGACCCACCGCCCCGACGCCCTCGCCCGGGACGCCCACGCCGAGCACTTCGTCCTCGCCGCCCGGTCTTCCGCGCACTGGCCGGTCCACCCCCGGGACGTCCCGGACGGCGAGGCCGATCCGCTCTGGGGTCGGCTCGGGCGCTACTTCGCCCTGCGGACCAGGGCGTTGGACGACCAGCTGCTGTGGTCCGCCCACCTGGGCGTCCGCCAGGTGGTCCTGCTCGGCGCCGGCCTGGACACCCGGGCCTTCCGGCTCGACTGGCCCGCCGACCTCGCCGTCTTCGAGGTCGACCGGCCCGAGGTCCTCGCGTTCAAGCAGCGCGTCCTCGACCGGCTCGACGCCCGGCCGGCGGCGCGCCGCGTGCCGGTGGCCGCCGACCTGCGCGGCGACTGGGCCGACGCCCTCACCGCGGCCGGCTTCCAGTCCGCCGAGCCGACCGCCTGGCTCGCCGAGGGCCTGCTGCCCTACCTGCCCGCCGCCGCCGAACAGCGGCTCGCGGCCGCCGTCGACCGACTCGGCGCCGCCGGCAGCACCTTGGCGTACGAGGCCAGGCTCGGACCGGAGTCCGCGGCGGTCCGCGACAACCCCGTCTACACGACCGCCCGCGAGCGGCTCGGCGTCGACCTGCTCGCCCTGTTCGACGCCGGGCCGCGCCCCGACACCACCGCCGATCTCACCGCGCGCGGCTGGTCCACCACCGTCCACACCCCGTTCGACTTCACCCGCCACTACGGCCGCGGCCCCCGGCCCGAACCCCACGACGCCTTCGCCGCCAATCGCTGGGTCTTCGCCACCCGGTGACGCCCCCGCTCCGGGCCGCCCGGCCGGCGTGCGCGGTTCTGCGCACAGTCCGCCGCCCCACGGGCCCGGCGTGATCCAACGGACACGCCCTAGACTTCGGCCATGCTCAAAGCCGACCGTACCGCCCGGATCCTCGCCCACATCACCGAGGCGGGCAGCGCCGATGTGCACGAGCTGGCCGGTCTCCTCCAGGTGTCACCGGCCACCGTCCGCCGGGACCTCCAGGAACTGCACGAGCAGGGCCTGCTGCACCGCACCCGTGGCGGGGCGGTCACCGGTGCCGTCAACCTCGAACTGCCGCTGCGCCACAAGCACGGGACGCGGCAGGCCGAGAAGCGGCGGATAGCGCTGGCGGCCGACCGGCTGGTGCCGGACGGCGCCGTGGTGGGCCTGACGGGCGGCACGACGACGAGCGAGCTGGCCCGGGTGCTGGCCGAGCGCGGCGGGATCACCATCGTGACCAACGCGGTCAACATCGCGGCGGACCTCATCGTCCGGCCGGACGTCCGCCTGGTGGTGGTCGGCGGCCTGGCCCGGACCACGAGTTACGAGCTGGTGGGGCCGGCCGCCGACCGGATGCTCGCCCAGTACCACCTGGACCTCGCGTTCATCGGGGTGGACGGCCTGACGGCGCAGGAGGGCTGCACCACGCACGACGAGATGGAGGCCCAGACCGACCGGGCGTTCCTGCACGCCAGCGCGCGTTCGGTGGTCCTGGCGGACAGCACCAAGATCGGCCGGGTGACCTTCGCCAAGATCTGCCCGCTCGCCGAGGTGCACGACCTCGTCACCGACGACGAGGCGACCGCGGCGCAGGAGAAGGCGATCGCCGCCTGCGGGGTCCGGGTCGCGCGCGTCTGACCTGTTCACGCGGGGTGCCCGGCCGGGGAGAACCGGCCGGGCTCTCTGCTGCACCGTCAGTTGTCATGCAACGGTCCGATAACGACATCCGGGCGACACCTCGACCCCGCCGGTCCGCCTCGTGAATACTGCCCGACGCCACGCTCTTTCGAATCTGCTCAGAACCAGCGCTCTTCAAGCAACTAGGATCAAGCGGCGTACGAAGGCGGTAACTGCGGTGAACACACGTGTACGTGCCCTCTGGGCGGTCTGTGCCGTCGGCGCGCTCGCCCTCACGGCGTGCGGCGGCAGCAGTGGCGGGTCCTCCCCGAACGGCCCCGTGACGCTCAAACTCGTCGCCGCCGACTACGGCGAGAAGGAGTCCAACAGCTCCAAGGCCTACTGGAACGGCGTCGCCACCGCGTTCACCGCGGCCAACCCCGGCATCAAGGTCGACGTCCAGGTGATGAACTGGAACGACATCGACAAGCAGGTCAAGACGATGATCCAGAGCGGCAACGTCCCCGACGTCCTGCAGACCGGGGGCTACGCCGACAAGGTCGCCGACGACCTCCTCTACAAGGCCGAGGACGTCCTGTCCGCCGGCACCCGGGCCGACCTCATCCCGAGCTTCGCCGACGCCGGCCGGGTCGACGGCGTGCAGTACGGCATCCCGTTCGTCTCCTCCGCCCGCGCCCTCTTCTACAACAAGGCCGTCTTCCAGCAGGCCGGCATCACCCAGCCGCCCACCACCTGGGACGAGGTGCGCAAGGACGCCGAACTGATCAAGGCCAAGGCGCCCGGGGTCACCCCCTACGCGCTGCCGCTCGGCCCGGAGGAGGCCCAGGGCGAGAGCATGATCTGGGAGCTCGGCAACGGCGGCGGCCCCACCGCCAAGGACGGCACGTACGCCATCGACAGCCAGGCCAACATCGACACCTTCCGCTGGCTCAAGGCCAACCTCGTCGACACCGGCCTGACCTACGCCAACCCGGCCACCACCGACCGCAAGACCGCCTTCGCCGACTTCGCCGCGGGCAAGGCCGCCATGGCCAACGGCCACCCCTCGCTGATCCAGATGTCCAAGGACGGCAAGGTCGACTACGGCGTCGCGCCCGTCCCCGGCAGGACGGGCCCGCTCGCCTCCACCCTCGGCGTCGCGGACTGGACGATGGCCTTCAAGAAGAACGGCCACCGCGACCAGATCAGGAAGTTCCTCGACTTCGCGTACTCCAAGGACAACACGCTCGCCTTCGACGAGACCTACAACCTGCTGCCGGTCACCCAGGGCACCCTGCGCGAGATGACCGCCAGCGGCAAGCACAAGGACCTCGAACCGTTCTTCGCCCTCCTGCCGAACGCCGCCTTCTACCCGCTCGGCAACACCACCTGGGACGCGGTCTCGGCCGAGCTCAAGAAGAGCATCGGCACCGCCGTCGCCGGCGACCCGGCCAAGGTGCTCGGCGACCTGCAGAAGAAGGCCCGGGACGCCGTCGCGAACAAGTAGGGCACGCCCTGGCCCGCGCCCCGTCCGAAAGGCACCGCCGTGTCCCTCGACTCCCCCACCCCCCAGGCCTCCGGGCCCGGCCGGCCCGCCCGGACGGGCTCCGGCCCCGGCCGGCTCGGACCGCTGCCGTGGATCGCCCCGGCCGTCCTGCTGATCCTGGCCGTCGTCCTGTGGCCCGTCTACGAGATGGTCCGCACCTCGTTCCTGCGCATCAGCACCAGCGGATTCGTCCGCGGCTCCGCCGGGCTGGACAAGTACCGCAAGCTCTTCGGCGAGGCCGACCTCGGCCGGGTGCTGCTCTCGACGGTGGTCTGGACGGTGGCCGTCGTCGGCCTGACGATGGCGCTCTCGCTCGGCCTGGCCCAGCTGTTCAACCAGCGCTTCCCCGGGCGCAGGTTCGCCCGTTGGGCCCTGATCGCCCCCTGGGCCGCGTCCGTCCTGATGACCGCCATCGGCTTCCGGTGGATGCTCGACCGGACGGCCGGCGTGCTCAACACCGCGCTGACCGACCTCGGCCTGGTCGACGGCCCCCGGGACTGGCTCGGCGACCCGTCGACCGCCTGGCCCTGGATGGTCCTCGTCGCCGTCTTCGTCTCGCTGCCGTTCACCACCTACACCCTGCTCGCCGGCCTGCAGACCGTCCCCGGCGAGCTGTACGAGGCGGCCCGGGTGGACGGCGCCTCCCCGTGGCAGGCCTACCGGAGGATCACCCTGCCGCTGCTGCGCCCGGCCTTCCTGGTCGGCCTCGTGATCAACCTGATCAACGTCTTCAACTCCTTCCCCGTCATCTGGGGCATGACCCAGGGCGGCCCGGGCAGCGCCACGGCCACCAGCACGGTGTTCATGTACCAGCTGAAGAACACCGACATCGGCGAGTCCGCGGCCATGTCGGTGGTCAACTTCGCCCTGGTGGTGCTGATGGTGCTGGTCTTCCTCAAGGTCGGCCGCTGGAACGGGGAGGAGCGTTGACGGTTCGCCCACTCGCGCGCCGGCCACGCCCGCCCGCGCGCCGGATCCGGCCGCAGACCGAGCCGCGGATCCGGGCTCGGATACGGCCGCGCACCCTGGTCATGGCGGCGGCCGCCTGGCTGCTGGCGGCGGTCTTCCTGCTCCCGTACCTGGAGATGGCCGTCACCGCGCTGCGCCCCGCCGACGAGCTGCGCGACGCGGGCTACCTGCCGCGCCACCCCGCCTGGTCCAACTTCGTCGACGTCTGGCGCGAGTCGACGCTCGGCGCCAACCTCAAGGTCACCCTGCTGGTCGCCGGCGGCTCCACCGTGCTGGCGCTGCTGGTCGCGCTGCCCGCCGCGTACTGCACCGCGCGGTTCAGGTACCGGGGCCGCAGGCTCTTCCTGCTGCTCGTCCTGGTCACCCAGATGTTCCAGCCGACCTCGCTGCTGGTGGGCCTCTACCGCGAGTTCTACCAGCTGGACATGCTCAACTCGGTCTGGACGCTGATCCTCTGCAACGCCGCCTTCAACCTGGCCTTCGCCGTCTGGATCCTCACCGCCTACATCGGCTCGATCCCGGTCGAGTTGGAGGAGGCCGCGCTGCTCGACGGCCTCGGCCGGCTCGGGGCGCTGCGCCGGGTGGTGCTGCCGCTGGCCATGCCCGGCGTGGTCACCGCGGTGATCTTCACCTTCATCTCGGCCTGGAACGAGTTCGTGATGGGCCTGACCCTGTCGACGGCCCCGGAGAGCCAGCCGCTGACCGTCGGCATCAACGGCTTCATCGGCAACTACACCGTGGAGTGGAACTACCTGTTCGCCGGATCGGTGGTCGCGATCGTGCCGGTCGTGGTGCTGTTCGCCGTCATCGAGCGCCACGTCGTCTCCGGGCTGACCGCCGGATCGGTGAAGTAGCCCCGGCCGCCCGGAGTGTCGAGAACGGCCACCCTGCCATTGACATGGACCGGACACAACTGTGAATGTTGCTTGTATTCCCCCATGTTCAAGCAGCTTCGCGCAGTAAGTGAACATCTCTTGCTCATCCGACGGGAGAACACACCGTGCGCTTGGTACGACCTCGCCTCCGCCGGGCCGCCCTCACCGTGGCCCTCACCAGCATCGCCGCCGTGGCCGGGCCCGCCCTGCCGGCCCGCGCCGCCACCCCCGGCTCCGCCGTCCTCGACGGCAGCCACCAGAGCACCACCTGGCAGAGCCCCACGTACGCCAAGGGCACCCTCGGCGGCGCCGCCTCCTGCCCGTCCGCCGCCCAGGACCCGGACGGCACGGTCTGCGGCCGCTTCGACCTGACCGTCGACGCACCCGCCGGCTACTGGGACGACAACCCCGAGGGCGGCGTCCCGCTCTCGATCCAGTGGCAGAACCCCACCGACGACTTCGACCTCTACATCTACGACGCCAACGGCAAGGAGGTCGCCGAGAGCGCGGGCACCGCCAACCCCGAGGCGACCGTCATCCCGAAGGCCTCGGGCACCTACCACGTCCTGGTCGTCCCCTACGACGTGCACGGCGGCTCCTTCACCGGCCGCGCCTACCTGCCGCAGAGCGCCGACGCGGGAAACCTCACCTCCTTCTCCGGCGGCCAGGGCAGCTACGACATCGCCGCCGGCACCCTCAAGGCCAAGGTCGACTTCCTCGCCGACGACCAGCTGCGGCTGCGCGCCGCCCCGGACGGCGTGCTCACCGACCCGGCCGGCAGCACCATCATCCGCAAGCAGCCCGAACTCCAGCGCGGCACCTCGTCGTTCGACGCCGGCGACTACTACGGCATCCGCTCCAAGGACCAGGTGCTGCGGGTCTACAAGCACCCCCTGAGGTTCGGCCTGTACAAGGCCGACAACCGCACCGCCGTCTGGCAGGAGGACGCCCCGCTGCGCTGGTCCACCAGCGGGCTGCGGCAGAGCCTGGTCCGCGGCGCCGACGAGCAGTTCTTCGGCGGCGGCGAGCAGAACGGCTCCTTCTCCCACCGGGACAAGACCGTCCACGTCGCCAACAGCACCAACTGGAACGAGGGCGGCTACAACAACTCGCAGCCGTTCTACATCTCCACCGCCGGCTACGGCGTCTTCCGCAACACCTTCGCCCCGGGCAGCTACGACTTCGGCTCGCCCGTGCGCACCGGACAGCAGGAACGGCGCCTGGACGCCTACTACTTCACCGGCGACGTCAAGTCGGTGATCGGCAAGTACACCGCCCTGGTCGGCAAGCCCTTCATGCCGCCCGTCTACGGCCTGGAGCCCGGCGACTCCGACTGCTACCTGCACAACGCCAACCGAGGCGAACGCCACACCACCGACGCGCTCAAGGTCGCCGACGGCTACGTGCAGAACCAGATGCCGCTCGGCTGGATGCTCGTCAACGACGGCTACGGCTGCGGCTACGAGAACCTCGCCCAGACCGGCGAGGGCCTGCGCAAGAACCACGCCCAGCTCGGACTCTGGACCCAGAACGGCCTGCCCGACCAGGCCGCCGAGGTCAAGGCCGGCGCCCTGGTGCGCAAGCTCGACGTCGCCTGGGTCGGCAACGGCTACGACTTCGCGCTGAACGCCTGCGACCAGGCCAAGGCCGGCATCGAGGACGGCAGCGACGCCCGCGGCTTCGTCTGGCTGCCCGTCTCCTGGGCCGGCGCCCAGCGCTGCGGCGTCCTGTGGAGCGGCGACCAGAGCCTGTCCTGGGACTACATCCGCTGGCAGATCCCCACCTACGCCGGCGCCACCATGTCCGGCATCGCCTACAACACCGGCGACGTCGGCTCCATCTACCGGCGCGACCCGAAGATGTACACCCGCGACCTCCAGTGGAAGTCCTTCCTCCCGGCCATCATGACCATGGACGGCTGGGCCAAGGACATGGCCGGCAAGGAGCAGCGCGACCAGCAGCCCTGGCTGGACGGCGAGCCGTACACCTCGATCAACCGCAAGTACCTCCAACTGAAGGAGCGGCTGCTGCCGTACATGTACACGCTGTCGGCGGAGGCCACCAGGACGGGCATCGGCGCGGTGCGCCCGCTCGCCCTGGAGTACCCGGACGACCCGGCGGCCCTCGGCCCGAACGCCAAGTACGAGTTCCTGGCCGGGCCGGACTTCCTCGTCGCACCGGTCTACTCCGACACCTCGGTGCGCGACGGCATCTACCTGCCCAAGGGCACCTGGACCGACTACTGGACCGGGCGCACCTACCAGGGCCCCACCACGATCAACGGCTACTCCGCGCCGCTCGACACCCTGCCGCTGTTCGTCAAGGGCGGCTCGATCGTGCCGATGTGGCCCGAGGGCACGCTGTCCTGGGAGAACCGGGACCGCACCCGGCTCGACTACGACCTCTACCCGCAGGGCGACTCCTCCTACACCCTGTACGAGGACGACGGCGTCACCCGCGGCTTCGCCGCCGGCGCCTCGGCCACCCAGCGGGTGGACGTCCGCGCCCACGGGCCGGTCACCGTCGTCAAGGTCGGTGCCAGCGTGGGGAGTTACACCGGCAAGCCGGCCGAGCGGGGGTACCGCTTCACCGTGCACGGCAAGCCCGCCCCGCGCCTGGTCGTCACGCAGGGCGGACCGCTGCCCCGGCTGGACTCGGCGGCGGCGCTCGACTCGGCCGCCTCGGGCTGGTACTACGACGCCGCGACCGGGGTCACCCAGATCAGGACGCCCGCCGTCTCCACCGACCACGGCTTCTCCGTCGAACTGATCCACGGCGGCCGCTGACCGGCCGGACGCCGCAGGGCCCCCTCGCGAACCGCTGCGAGGGGGCCCTGCGGCGCTCCGGGGCCGCCGTGTCCGGGGCATTCCCCGGCCCGCCCCCGTCCCGTAGCGTGGCGGGGGTGAACGCGAACCCGTCCACCCCCGCCCGGTACGACGCCGTGATCGTCGGCGGCGGCCACAACGGGCTGGTGGCCGCCGCCTACCTCGCCCGGGCCGGACGCCGGGTCCTGCTGCTCGAACGGCTGCCCCTGGTCGGCGGGGCCGCCGTCTCCGCCCGGGCGTTCCCGGGCGTGGACGCCCGGCTGTCGCGCTACTCCTACCTGGTCAGCCTGCTGCCGCGGAAGATCGTCCAGGACCTGGGCCTGCGGCTCGACCTGCGGCGCCGCCGGATCGCCTCGTACACCCCCACCGTCCGGGACGGGAAGCCCACCGGCCTGCTGGTGGACGCCGCCGACCCCGGCCGGACCGGGGAGGCGTTCCGGGCCCTCACCGGAACCGACCGGGAGTGGGAGGCCTGGCAGCGCTTCTACGGCATGACCGGGCAGGTCGCCCGACGGGTCTTCCCGACCCTCACCGAACCGCTGCCCGCACGCGCCGAACTGCGCCGGCGGATCGCCGACGACGCCGCCTGGACCACCCTGTTCGAACGGCCGCTGGGCGAGACGATCGAACGGACCTTCAGCGACGACCTGGTCCGCGGGATCGCCCTGACGGACGCGCTGATCGGCACCTTCACCCACGCCCACGACCCCTCGCTCCGGCAGAACCGCTGCTTCCTCTACCACGTGATCGGCAACGGGACGGGCGACTGGGATGTCCCGGTCGGCGGCATGGGCGCGGTGACGGACGCGCTGGCCGAGGCGGCCCTGGCCGCCGGCGCGGAGCTCCGCACCGGGTGCGAGGTCACCGCCATCGCCACCGACGGCCACGGCGACGCCGAGGTGACGTACCGCCACCAAGGCGGCGAGGCCACCGCGGCGGGCCGCCGGGTGCTGGTCAACGCCGCCCCGGCCACCCTGGCCCGCCTCCTCGGCGAGGAGCCCGGGCCCGCGCCCGAGGGCGCCCAGCTGAAGGTCAACCTGGTGCTGCGCCGGCTGCCGCGGCTCCGGGACACCGGCGCGGACCCCCGGGAGGCCTTCGCGGGCACCTTCCACATCGCCGAGGGCTACCGGCAGTTGGAGACCGCCTATGCCGAGGCGGCGGCCGGCCGGATGCCCTCCGCGCCCCCGTCGGAGATCTACTGCCACACCCTCACCGACCCCACCATCCTGGGCCCCGAAGCCGTCCGCCAGGGCCTCCAGACGCTGACCCTGTTCGGCCTGCACATGCCCGCCCGGCTGTTCACCGACCCGGCCGCCAAGGAGCGCGCCCTGGCGGCCAGCCTGGCCCAACTGGACGAGGTGCTGGCCGAACCGATCGCCGACTGCCTCGCGCCGGACGCCACCGGCCGGCCCTGCGTGGAAGCCAAGACCCCGCTCGACCTGGAACGGGAGATCGGCCTGCCCGGCGGCCACATCTTCCACCGGGACCTCTCCTTCCCGTTCGCGACCGGGCCGGTGGACGGACCCGCCGCCCGCTGGGGCGTGGCGACGGCCCACCCGAACGTCCTGCTGTGCGGCGCGGGCGCCGTCCGCGGCGGCGGAGTCAGCGGCATCCCCGGCCACAACGCCGCCCGGGCCGCCCTCGAATCCCTGTCCGACTAGCGCCGGTCAGCGCCGGTCGGCTTCGGCCTCGGCGGTGGTCTTCAGGTCGTGCAGCCACCCGTCGAGGCCCTGGCGCAGGATCGCGGTCGCGGTGGGGACGTCCGCGTCGACCTGGGGCCCGGTGTGGGTCTCCTCGGTGCTCACCCGGACGCCGCCCTTGACCCGGGTGAAGTTCCACACGTGGACGCCGTCGATGTGCAGCCCTTCGGCGTCGGCGGGGCCGGTCCAGCGGAGGCAGGACTCCCGCTTGAGCTGCTGGACAGTCGAGGTGATGTCCAGGCTGGTGGCGGTGGTCGCGGGGTTGGGCGGGAGCGGGGTCGTCCACCGGAACGCCGAACCCGGGCGCAGACGGCCGTGGTCGAGGCGCTCCGCGCTCGCGACGGGGCCCTGCCAGGACGGCCAGCGCTCCACGTCGGTCTGCAGCTTCCAGATGGTGTGCAGCGGCGCGTGGATCACCGTCTCGGCCCGGTAGCGGACTTGGGCCCGGGGGTCGACGCCCTCGCCGCGGCAGGTCAGGGAGGTACCGGGGCGCGAGGTGGCGGCCCCGGCGGGCGCGGCCGCGGCGCCGAGGAGGCTGACGACGAGCGGGACGGCGAACAGGGCGGCGCGGACGCCGGTGCTGCGGGTGCCGGACATGGAATTCCCCTTGGTCGAGTGTCAGTTGGTGGGCTGGCGTTGCCTGTCGAGCTGCGAACGCGGCTGCGGCGACCCCGCATGCGGTAGATGCTTGCGCGTTCGTTAGAAGTTATAACGCGAATCCGCGTGAGAGGTCAACAGCTTTCGTGACACCCTCTAACCAGAGGCTCGAACGGCGAGCGGCGGAGCGCCCCCAAACTCTCCTTATGGGACGGAACGTGTCGGACCCGGGACCCTACGTGACCTTCGCCCCCACCCCGGTCGGCGCGACACCGGGCCACCGGGCCATAAGTCCTGCTTGGCGAGGGGCCTATGAACCGTCGTTGGACGCGGCGGCGCGATCGGCTCGATGTTGGCCGCATGACGTCTCCCGCCGCGTCCGACGCGGCCGCCGTGAACCAGAGCAGCACCCCGCAAGAGATCGCCGTGGTGGGCGCAGGCGCCGCCGGCACCCTCACGGCGCTGCGCCTGCTCCACCACGCGGCCGCCGGGAGACCCGCACCGGCCCGGATCTGGCTCATCGACCCCGGGCCCGCGGGCCCGGGGCTGGCGTTCGGCACCGACGCGCCGCACCACCTGCTGAACGTCCGGGCCGGCCAGATGAGCGCCCACCGGGACGACCCCGGCCACTTCGTGCGCTGGCTCGGCGACCGCGGCGGCGAGCACGACTTCGTCCCCCGGCGCCTCTTCGGCCGCTACCTCGCCGAGAGCCTGGCGGCGGCGGCCGACCACCCCGCCGCCCCCGACCTGGTCCGGGTGCCCGACCGCGTCGTCGCCCTCACCCACCGGCCGCAGACGACCACCCCGCCGCTGCGCCTGTGGCTGCACGACGGGCCGCCGCTCGACGTCGACGCGGCGGTGCTGGCCCTGGGCAACTTCGCACCCGGCCAGGCCTGGGCACCGCCGGCGCTGCGCGACTCCGGGCGGTTCCTGGCCGACCCCTGGGCGCCCGGCGCCCTGGCCGCCGTCCCCGAGGACCGCGACGTCCTGCTCGTCGGCACCGGCCTGACCATGGTCGACATGGCACTCAGCCTGCAACGCCCCGGACGCGTCGTCCACGCCCTGTCCCGGCATGGCCTGGTCCCCCGACCGCACGCCGCCGCCCCGCTCACCGCGCCCGCCGCCCCGGTCGCCCCGGCCACCCCGGTCGCCCCGGTCGCCCCGCAGCTCGACGCCCGTGCGGGGCTGCCCGCGCTGCGCCGGGCGGTGCTGTGCCAGATCGCCCGCTGCCGCCGCGTCCACGGCGACTGGCGGGCCGGGGTCGACAGCCTCCGCCCCCTCACCAGCGCCCTGTGGCAGCAGCTCCCACCCGCCGACCAGGCCCGGCTGCTGGCCCGGGACCTCCGGCTCTGGGAGACCCACCGCCACCGGATCCCGCCGGTCAGCGCCAAGGCCCTGCGCGCCGCCGTCGACGCGGGTCTTGTCAGCATCGGCCGGGGCACCGTGGCCGACGCCAAGACCACCTCGGACGGCCCCGACGGGGGCGGCGAGGTCGGGGAGGTCGGGGAGGTCATCGACGTACGGCTGGACGACGGCCGCGCGCTGCGGGTGGGGGCGGTGCTGAACTGCACCGGCTCCGAGGCCGAACTCACCCGGGTCGACGACCCGCTGATCACCGACCTGCTCACCACCGGCCTCGGCTCCCCCGCCCCCGTCGGCGGCGGCTTCGACACCGCCGCCGACGGCCGGCTCCTCCCCACCGGCGGCCGGGCGCCGGCACCGCTGTGGACGCTGGGGTCGCTGCGGCGCGGCAACCTGCTGGAGACGACCGCCATCCCGGAGATCCGCTGCCAGGCCGACGACCTCGCCCTGCTGCTGGGCCGCAGCGCGGTGGGGACGCCGAGCGGGCCGGGAGCACCGAACGGAGCGGTACCGGCCCGCTGAGCGGGCACACACGTCAGCGACCCGCGGCGCGACCGGACGCGCCGCGGGCCGCGGTCATACCCGGCCGGGCCCGGTCAGGCCTGGCCGGTCGTCGAGAGCGCCACCACCTTCGTCACCGAGCCGTCGTCCCCGACGACGTCGCGCAGGTGCCGGAAGCCCAGCCGTCGGGACATCGCCAGGCTCGGGGCGTTCTCCGCGCCCACCATGCCGTAGACCTCCTTGAGCCCCAACTCGTCGGCGGCGTACCGGATCAGGCCGCGGACCACCTCGGTGCCCAGGCCCCGGCCCCAGAACTCCGGGGCGAGGGCGGTGACCAGCTCGTGGCCGTCGACGTTCCCGGTCTTCTTCACCTCGGCGTGGCCCGCGTACCTCCCGTCCAGCCACAGGCCCCACACGTCGAAGAGCTGCTGCGGGTACACGTCGGTCAGGATCGCGCGGAACAGCGTGCGGATCTGCGGCTCGGGCACCAGGTCCTGGCCCATCCAGCTGCACACGTCAGCGTTGCGGAGGAGGGAGACGAAGGCGTCCTCGTCCTCGGCCCGGTAGGGGATGAACTCCAGGTGTTCGGTGCGCAGCGAAGGGGTCACGGTCAGCTCCTCGGGGTTGTCGTGGGACGGAAGTACTGCGGCCGGTCAGGATCCGGCGTTCTCCATGCGCTCGCGCAGGCTCCGCGGCCGCATGTCGGTCCACACCTCGTCGACGTAGGCGGTGCACTCCGCCTCGGTGCCCTCCTGGCCGACGGGCTGCCAGCCGGCGGGCACGTCGAGGTCGACCGGCCAGAGGGAGTACTGCTCCTCGTCGTTGCGCAGCACCTGGTAGCGGGTGTTCTCGTCCATGTCGTGCTCCTTCGTCGTTGTCGGGTTTCCGGCGGTGGTCATGCAGCGGTGGTCATGCAGCGGTGGTCTTTTCAGCGGCGGGTGGGCGGCCGTCACCGTCCTCCCCGGGCGTGCCGGGCGATGTGCCGCAGCGCCACGGCGAACTCCTCGGCCACCCGGCGCACGGTCGCCGTGTCGTGGAGGGCGGGGCGGTGGTGCCAGGTGAAGGCGAGGCGCCCGTGCTGCGCCGCGCCCACCACCTCCACCGGGTGCGAGCCGCCGTCGCGGGGGTCGTGGTCCTGCCCGAAGGAGCCGTGCTCGGCGCGGACCAGGCCGTCGCCGGCGGCCTCGGGCCGCGCGTCCCACTGGCCGAGGTAGTTGAAGACCACCTGGCCGTGCGCGCCGGCGGCGAGGCGCTCGCGGACCTCGGGCGGGCCGAAGGTGCGCAGGGCGCCGAAGCCCAGCCCGTTGCCCGGCACGGCGCGCAGCTGGCGGCGGATCGCCTTCACCAGGGCGCGCCAGTCGCGGTCCGGGCCGAGGTCCTCGGGGTCGGGGACGTGGAAGGTGACCGGGTGCATGGTGGTGAACCAACCGACCGTGCGGGACAGGTCCACGCCCTCCACGACGTCCTCCCGGCCGTGCCCCTCCAGGTCCAGCCGGATCCGCTCGTGGCCGGTCCAGCGGGCCAGTGCCAGGGCGAGGGCGGTCAGCAGCACGTCGTTGACGCGGGTGCGGTAGGCCGCCGGGGCCGCGCGCAGCAGTGCCTCGGTGTCCTCCTCGTCCAGTTCGACGGTGACCGTCGCGGTCTCGGCCGCATCGGGCTCGACGGCACCGGTCTCGGCCGGGCAGGGCTCGGCGGGTCGGCCGGGCAGCGCCTCGGCGGCGCTCACCGCCTCGTCCCAGTAGGGCAGTTCGTGATCCAGGCCGCCGTCGGCGACATGGGCCGCGAGCCGGAGCGCCCAGTCCCGGTAGGAGGTGCCGCGCTCCCCCAGCGTGATCGGCGTGCCCAGGGCGGCCTGCCGGTAGGCGCTCTCCAGGTCGTCGCGCAGCAGGCGCCAGGAGACGGCGTCGACGACCAGGTGGTGGGCGACCAGCAGCAGGAGCGCCGGGCGGTCCGGGGCGCCGGTGAACAGGGCCGCCCGCAGCAGCGGGCCCCGGGCCAGGTCGAAGCCGCCGTGCAGTTCGTCGGCCGCCTTGGCCATGGCCGCGTCGGCGGCCTCGGCGCTCTGCCCGGCCAGGTCGTACCGGACGAGGACGTCCTCGGCGGGGGCGGGCGGCGGGTTGAACTGGTGCCAGCCCGTCTCGTCGTGGGTGAAGCGCAGGCGCAGGGCGTCGTGGTGTTCGAGCAGGGCGTCCAGCGCGGCCCGCAGTGCCTGCGGGTCGGGGTCGGCGCCGAGTTCGAGCAGGGTCGACTGGTTGAAGTGGTGGTGGGCGGCGCGCGGGGTGGTCAGGAACCACTCCTGGATGGGGGTGAGCGGCACGTCCCCGGTGACCGGGCCGTCGTCCTCGCGGTCGGGGGCGGTGCGCACCACGGTGGCCAGTTCGGCCACCGTCTGGTGGGTGAACAGCTCCCGGGTGGCGAGGTAGAGGCCGTCCCGGCGCAGCCTGGACACCACCTGCATGCTGAGGATGGAGTCGCCGCCGAGCAGGAAGAAGTTGTCGTCGGCGCCGACCTCCTCGATGCCCAGGACGTCGGCCCAGATCCGGGCGATCCGGCGTTCGGTGTCGGTGCCCGGCTCCCGGCGCGGACCGGCCGCGGCCTGCGCGGGCCCGGGTTCGGGCAGGGCCCGGCGGTCGAGCTTGCCGTTCGGGGTGAGCGGCAGCCGTTCCAGCGGTACGAACACCGACGGGACGAGGTGCGGCGGCAGCAACCCGGCCAGGTGGGCGCGCAGTTCGGCGGCGGGCAGGCCCGCAGTGGCCCCGCCCTCGCCGTCGTCCTCCGGTGCGGCACCGCCCGGTGCGGCCCCGACCGCCGGGACGACGTAGGCGACCAGCCGGCCGGCCCCGGAGCCCGCGCCGCTCCCGGGGGCGTCGGCGCGTACGGTGACGACGGCGTCGCGCACCAGGGGGCTGCGGCGCAGCGCGCTCTCGATCTCGCCCGGTTCGATCCGGAAGCCGCGCAGCTTGATCTGGTCGTCGACGCGGCCGGCGAAGCGCAGTTCGCCGTCGGCGTCCCGGTGGGCGAGGTCGCCGGTGCGGTACATCCGCTCGCCCGGCGCGCCGAACGGGTCGGCGAGGAACCGCCCGGCCGTCAGTCCCGGGCGGCCGAGGTAGCCGCGGGCGAGGCCGGGGCCGGCCAGCCAGAGCTCTCCGGTCACGCCGGGCGGCACCGGCCGCAGGGCGGCGTCCAGGACGTAGCTGCGGGCGGCGCCGCCGGGGCGGCCGATCGCGGGTGCGCCGGTGCCGGGCGACAGCGGGCCCGTCCAGGTGGCGACCACGGTGGCCTCGGTGGGGCCGTAGGCGTTGATCATCCGGCGGCCGGGGGCCCAGGTGTCGACCAGGTCGGCCGGGCAGGCCTCCGCCCCGACGACCAGGGTGCGCAGGGCGGGCAGCGCCGCGGCCGTCTCCGGGTCCACGGTGGCCAGGGCCGCCGGGGGGATCAGGGCGTGGGTGATGCGCCGTTCGGCCAGGACCTCGGCCAGCCGCTCGCCGACGAGCGGCCCCTCCTCCCCCGTGACCAGGGTGGCCCCGCTGAGCAGGGAGACGCACAGCTCCAGGACGGAGGCGTCGAAGCTGGGCGAGGCGAACTGGAGCACCCTGGCCCCGGGGCCGGCGGTGTACTGCTCGGCGGCGGCCGCCGCGAAGGCGGCGAGTCCGGCGTGGGTCACCAGGACGCCCTTGGGCGTGCCGGTCGATCCGGAGGTGTAGATGACGTAGGCCGGGTGTCCGGGGGTGAGCGGGGTGGCGCGGTCGGCGTCGGTCGGCGCGGTGTCGCGGTCGGTGTCGGTGTCGCGGTCGGTGGCGCGGTCCGCGTCCGTGGGCGGGGTCTGCGGCCCGTCGGCGGACCACACCTCGGCCGGGTCGTCGAGCACCAGGTGGGCGCCCGCGTCGCGCACCATGAACTCCCGCCTGGGCGCCGGGTAGTCCGGGTCCACCGGGAGGAAGGCGCCGCCGGCCTTGGCCACGGCCAGCTGGGCCACCACCGCCGCCGCCGAGCGGGGCAGGGCGAGGGCGACCAGCCGCTCCGGCCCCACGCCGCGCCGGATGAGCCGGTGGGCCAGCCGGTTGGCCGCCCGCTCCACCTCGGCGTAGCTCAGCTCGCGGCCGCCGTCGAGCAGCGCCACCGCGTCGGGGTTGCGGGCGGCCTGGCGCTCGAAGAGTTCGGCCAGGGTCGCCTCGGGGACGGGGCGGAAGGTGCCGCGCGCCCGGTCGAGTTCGGCGGCCAGCTGGTCGCCACCGGCCAGCGGCAGCGCGCCGATGGCGCGATCCGGGTCCTCGGCGACGGCGGTCAGCAGGGTGGCGAGCTGGCCGGCCATCCGCTCGGCCGTGGCCGGGTCGAACAGGTCGGTGTTGTAGGTGATCAGGCCGTGCAGCGCGCCGGAGTCGGCCTCCGCGAACTCCAGCGCGAGGTCGAAGGCCGCCTGCGTGGTGTCGGTCTCGACGTCGGTCACGTGCAGGCCCGGGAGGTCGAGGTCGGCGGCCGGGGTGTTCTGGAGGACGACCAGGGCCTGGAAGAGCGGGCTGCGGCTGGTGTCGCGCACCGGCTGCACCTCGTCGACCACGCGCTCGAACGGCACGTCCTGGTGGGCGAAGGCGTCCCGGACGGTCTGCCGGACCTCTCCGAGGAAGTCGCCGAAGCGCTGCCCGGGCTCCACCCGCGAGCGCAGCACCAGGGTGTTGACGAAGAATCCGACGAGGCGCTGGGTCTCCGCCTGCTCGCGGCCGGAGGTGACGGTGCCGACGGCGATGTCCTGGTCGCCGCCGAGCCGGGCGAGGTAGGCCTGCGCGGCGGCGACCAGGGTGGTGAACAGGGTGGCGCCGCGCTCCCGGCCGACCCGGGCCAGTCGGCGGGCCGTGTCGGCGGGCAGTTCCAGGCGGGCGGTGGCCCCGCTGGTGGTGCGCACGGCGGGCCGGGGCCGGTCGGTGGGCAGGCGCAGCGTCGGGACGTCGGCCAACTGCTCCTTCCAGTAGGAGAGTTGGTCGGCACCGGCGGCGCCGACCGTGCGCTGCCAGTGCGCGTAGTCGGCGTACTGCACCGGCAGCGGCGCCAACCGGCTCTCCCCGGAGCCGAGTTCGGCGCGGTAGAGGTGGGCCAGATCGGTGAGCAGGACGGCGGTCGACCAGCCGTCGGTGACGATGTGGTGCAGGGTCAGGGCCAGCACGTGGTCGCCCTCTCCCAGCCGCACCAGGGCGGTGCGCAGCAGCGGTCCGCGGCGCAGGTCGAAGGGGCGGGCCCGCTCGGCGGCGAGCAGGCCGCGCAGGGCCGCCGCCCGCGGCTGCGCCGGCAGGCCGGACAGGTCGTGCAGCGGCAGCGGCACGTCCTGCGGCGGGTGGACGAGCTGGACGCCGTGGCCGTCGACGCTGTCGAAGGTGGTGCGCAGCGACTCGTGCCGGGCCGCGAGGGCGCACAGGGCCGCGCCGAGGGCGTCGGTGTCCAGGGCGCCGCGCAGGCGCAGCGCGAGCGCGGTGACGTACTCGGCGCCGCCGGGTGCGAACTCCTCCAGGAACCAAAGGCGTTGCTGGGCGTACGACATCGGCGCGGCGCCGTCGCGGGCGACCGGGAGGACGGGCGGGCGCCCCTCACCGCCCGGGCGGCCCTGCTCCTCGGTGAGCAGGCGGGCCAGGCCGGCCGGGGTGGGGTGGTCGAAGACGGCGCGGGGGGTGAGGTCGGCGCCGAAGGCCTCGGCCAGGCGGGCGGCGAGCCGGATGCTGAGGATGGAGTCGCCGCCCAGCTCGAAGAAGCCGTCCTCCACGCCGGGCGGCCGGATGCCCAGGACGTCGCCGAAGACCTCGGCGGTGCGGCGTTCGGCCTCGGTGCGCGGCTCGACCCGCGCGCGGCGTCCGCTCCCGTGCTCCTCGTCCGGCGCCGGGAGGGCCGCCCGGTCGACCTTGCCGTTGCGGCTCAGCGGGAGGGCGGCGAGCGGAACGAAGGCGGCGGGGACGAGGTAGTCGGGCAGTGCGCGGGCGGCGAAGGCCCGCAGGTCCCCGGGTTCGACGCCCGCCGGGCCGACCACGTAGGCCACCAGGCGCCGGGCGCCGGGCCGGTCCTCGCGGGTGACCACGGCGACGTCGGTGACCTGGGGGTGGCGGGCGAGTGCGGCCTCCACCTCGCCGGGTTCGACCCGGAAGCCGCGGATCTTCACCTGGTCGTCCGCGCGGCCCAGGAATTCGACGGTGCCGTCCGGGCGCCGCCTGGCCAGGTCGCCGGTGCGGTACATCCGGGCGCCGGGCGGGCCGGAGGGGTCGGCGAGGAAGCGGGCCGCGGTGTCGCCGGGCCGGCCCAGATAGCCGCGGGCCACGCCCTCGCCGGCCACGTACAGTTCGCCCGCGCAGCCCGGCGGGACGGGCCGCAGGCGCCGGTCGAGGACGTGGACGCGGCGGTCGTCCAGGGGGTGGCCGATCGGCAGGGTGTCGGGCACCGCCGCCGCCTCCGCGACGGCGTGGGCGGTGGCGAAGGTCGTGGTCTCGGTGGGCCCGTAGCCGTCCACCACGGTCAGCCCGGGGCAGGCCGCCAGGACGCGGCGCACCGCGGCGGCGGGCACCACGTCCCCGCCGGTCCACAGCGTGCGCAGGCCCGCGAAGCAGTCCGGCGCGTCCTGGGCGAGCAGCCGGAAGAGCCCGGCGGTGAGCCACAGCGCCGTCGGCCCGTCCGGTCCGGCGAGCCGCCGCAGCAGGGCGGCGTCCACCGGCCCGTCGGGGACGACGAGTACGCAGCCGCCGCCCAGCAGCGGCGCCCAGACCTCGAAGGTGGCGGCGTCGAAGGCGACCGGCGAGTGCAGCAGCACCCGGGCGCAGCGGCCGTCGGCGAAGCGGCTGTCGGTGGCGAGCGAGGCCACGTCGCGGTGCCGTACCGCCACCGCCTTGGGCACCCCGGTGGAGCCCGAGGTGAACATCACGTACGCCAGCCGGTCGGGGTCGGCGGGCAGCAGGGTCACTGCCACCGGCCCGGCCGCGCCGGTGCGCACGGCGGCTACCTGCTCGGCGGTGAGCCGCAGGGCGGCGCCGACCTGGTCGAGCAGGGCGCGGCGGCGCTCCTCGGGGGCCCGGAGGTCGACGGGCAGGTAGGCGCCGCCCGCCTTGAGGACGGCCAGCTGGGCGGCGACGAGTTCGGCGGAGCGGTCCATCAGCAGCGCCACCCGGCCTTCGGGGGCCAGGCCGTCGGCCAGCAGCCGGGCCGCCAGGCGGTCGGACCAGTCGTCGAGCTGGCGGTAGGTCAGTTCGCGGTCGCCGTCGCGCACGGCGGGCGCGCCGGGGGTGCGCCGGACCTGCTCGGCGAAGACCTGGAGCGGGCTGCGCGGCGCCGCCGGGCGGGCGGTGCCGTGCCAGGAGGCCAGCTGCTCCCGGTCGGCGGGGGTGAGCTGGTCCAGCTCGGCGAGGTCGCCGTCGAGGCCGTCGGCGAGGGCGGTGAGCAGCAGGACCAGCCGGTCGGCCGCGCCGTGGGCCGTCCGGTGGTCGAAGAGCGCGGGGTCGTAGGCCAGGTCGAAGCCGAGCCGCTCGGCCAGGTGGGCGCGCAGGCACCAGGGGAAGGTGGTGGCGTCGTCGGCGCGCACCTCGACCACCCGCACCCCGGTCCGGTCGGCGGCCGACTCGTCGACGGGGTAGTTCTCGAAGACCGCCATGCTGTCGAACAGCGGCTCCCCGGCGGGCAGGTCGCTCAGGGCCTGGACGCGCGGCAGGGCCAGGTGGTCGAAGCGGCGGCCGTCGCTCTGGCGTTCCTGGAGCTCCCGCAGCCAGGGCAGCACGCCGCCCGAGGGGATCGGGACCCTGGTCGGCACGGTGTTGATGAACAGGCCGATCATCGACTCGACGCCGGGCAGTTCGGCCGGGCGCCCGGACACGGTGGTGCCGAAGACCACGTCGTCGCCGCCGCTGTAGCGGGCCAGCAGCAGCGCCCAGGCGCCCTCCACCACGGTGTTGACGGTCAGTCCGGCAGCGGCGGCGTTCTCGCGCAGCCGGCGGGAGAGCGGCTCGTCCAGTTCGCGGTGGGCGGCGGCGCTGGAGCGGGCGCGGTGGGCCCGGGTCGGCGGGCGGTCGTACGGCAGCGGGGTCCGGCCGGTGAACCCGGCCAGCAGGCCGCGCCAGTGGGCCTCGGCCGCCTCCTCGTCCTGGTCGTGCAGCCAGCCCAGGAAGTCCGCGAACGGCCGTCGGACCGGCCGGGGCGCCTGCGGGCCGCCGGTCAGCGCGGCGTACTCCTCGCACACCTCGGTGAGCAGCTGCCCGGTGCTCCAGCCGTCCAGGATCAGGTGGTGGGTGGACCACAGCAGCAGGACCTCGTCGCCGGGCAGCGCGGCCAGGGTCAGCCGGGTGAGCGGCGCGGTGGCGAGGTCCATCCCGGCGGCGCGCTCCTCGGCGAGCAGCCGCTCCGTCCGGTCGGCGCGCTGCCCGGGCGTCAGGTCGCGCCAGTCGAGGTGGCGGACGGGCAGTGCGGCGTGCCGGGCGACCACCTGGACGGGGTGCGGCAGGCCGCGCCAGTGAACGCTGGAACGCAGGGCCGGGGTGCGGTCGGCGACCTGCTGCCAGGCCTCGGCGAAGGCCCGCGGGTCGGCGACGCCGGCCAGGCGCACCGCGATCCGGTCGACATAGGCGCCGTCGGCGTCGACGAGCCCGTGGAAGAGCATGCCGGACTGCAGCGGCGTCAGCGGCAGCACGTCGTCGGTCTCGCGCCCGTCGCCGACGAGCCGGTCCAGCCGGTCCTGGTCGAGGCCGGCGAGCGGGAAGTCCGACGGGGTGCGGCCGCCGGCGTCCGGGCGGGCGCAGTGCGCGGCCAGCCCGTGCAGCGCGGCGCCCATCTCCTCGGCGAGCCCGCGGACGGTCGCCTCGTCGTAGACGGCGGCGGGGTAGGTCCACGCCAGTTCGAGGCGGCCGTCCTGGACCGCGCCGGTGATGTCCAGCAGGTAGGGGCGGGGCTCGTCGGGGTCGGTGTCGCGACCGGCCGGGGGCAGCGCGCCGCGGACCAGGCCGTCGGCGCCGCCGCGGGTGTCCCACCGGCCGTGGTAGTTGAAGCCGATCTGCGGCGCCGCCGCGCCGGTCAGCGGGCCGCCGGGCCGCAGGTGGCACAGCGCGCCGTGGCTGAGTCCGCGCAGCGGGACGGCGCGCAGCTGCTCCTTGACCGAGCGCAGGGTGTCGTGCCACCCGGCGTCGGGGTCGACGCGCAGGGCGAGCGGGAACTCGGCGGTGAACCAGCCCACCGTCCGGGAGAGGTCCAGGTCCTCGAAGAGGTCCTCGCGGCCGTGCCCCTCCACTCCGACCAGCACGGTGTCCCGGCCGCACCAGCGGGCCAGGGTGCGGCCCAGGGCGCTGAGCAGGACGTCGTTGACCTGGGTGCGGTAGACCTCGGGGACGCGGCGCAGCAGCGCCTCGGTGGTCCGCTCGTCCAGCGTCACCTGGACGGTGGCGGCGGTGGCGTGGGTGTTGGGGGCGGGCGTGTTGGAGACGGGGGTGTTGGGGGCGGGGCGGCCGGCGGGCAGGTCGGCCGGGGCCGCGCCGGTGCGCGTCCAGTGGCCGAGGTCGCCGTCCAGGGCGCCGGCGCGGGTGTGCCGCTCCAGCCGGGTGGCCCAGCGGCCGTAGGACGTGCCGGTCGGCGGCAGGGCGACGGGGGCTCCGGCGCGGGCCGTGCGGTACGCCGCTTCGAGGTCGGCCAGCAGGATGCGCCAGGAGACGCCGTCCACGGCCAGGTGGTGGACGGTGAGGACGAGTTGGCCCGGCTGCCGGGGGCCGGGGTCGAAGAACAGGGCGCGCAGCACGCGGCCCTCGACGGGGTCGAGGGAGCGCTGGGCCTCGTCGGTGGCGCGCTGGACCTGCGCCTCCACGTCATGGCCGGTGAGGTCCGGGTGGCTGACGTCGTGCCGGGTGAAGACGCCGTCCACCCCCTGGGGAAGCACCTCCTGGCGCCAGCCGGCCTCGGTGCGGTGGAAGCGGGTGCGCAGGGCCGCGTGGTGCTCCACCAGGGCCAGCACCGCCCGGCGCAGGGCCGCCGGATCGGTGCCGGGGGCCAGTTCCAGGCGCTGGGTCATGGTGAAGCGCAGGGCGTCGCCGGGGCGGCGGCCGTCGAGGTACCAGTGCTGGATCGGGGTGAGCGGCGCCTCATCGGGCTCGGCTTCACCGCTTTCCTGGTGATCCGTCAGATCTCGTGCACACAGGGCGAGTTCGGCGATGTTCTGGTGACGGAAGACGTCCTTGGTGGTGAGGGCGAGCCCGGCGGCGCGGGCGCGGGAGACGATCTGGATGCTGAGGATGGAGTCGCCGCCGAGTGCGAAGAAGTTGTCCCGGGTGCCGACGCGCTCCGCGCCCAGCACCTCGGCCCAGATCGCGGCGAGCCGTTCCTCGGCACCGGGCCGCGGCGCGACGTACGGGGTGGTGCGGTCGGGCTGGGCGGGCGGCGCGGGCAGCGCGCGCCGGTCGGTCTTGCCGCCGGCCGTCCGGGGTATTCGGGCCAGCGGGACGAACGCGGCGGGCACCAGGTGGTCGGGCAGCGTCCGCCGCAGCCAGGTCCGCAGTTCCTCGGCGGTCGGCACGCGGCGGCCGGCGGGCACCGGGTAGCCGACGAGCACCGTACGGCCGGCGTGCTCGCGTGCGGCGACCGCGCAGTCGGCGACGTCCGGGTGGGCGAGCAGGGCGGCCTCCACCTCCCCGGGCTCGATCCGGAACCCGCGGACCTTGACCTGTTCGTCGGCCCGGCCCCGGAACTCCAGTTGCCCGTTCGCGTCCCAGCGGGCCAGGTCGCCGGTGCGGTACATCCGGGCCCCGGGCGGGCCGTAGGGGTCGGCGAGGAAGCGGGCGGCCGTCAGTCCGGGCCGGTTCAGGTAGCCACGGGCGACCTGGTCCCCCGCCAGGTACAGCTCCCCCGGCATGCCGGGCGGCACCGGCCGCAGGGCGCCGTCGAGCAGGTAGGCGCCCAGGTTGCGGCCGGGGCGGCCGATGACGGGGCGCTCGGGGTGGTCCGCGCACCGGGCGTAGGCGGCGTCGACGGTGCACTCGGTGGGCCCGTACATGTTGTAGGCGGTGACGCCGAGGTCCGCGTGCGCCGCGCACAGCTCCCGCCAGGTGGCGGCGGGGACGGCCTCGCCGCCGACCAGCAGCAGGCGCGGGTGGTGCGGGCCGGGGGCGAGCAGTCCGGCGGCGGTGAGTTCGCGCAGGAAGGAGGGGGTGACGTTGACCAGGTCCAGGCGGCGGTCGACGACCTGGGCGCAGAACGCCTGCGGGTCCAGCCGGACGTCCTCGTCGATGAGGTGGAGCTCCTGGCCCAGTGCGAGCAGCAGCGGGCCCTCCCAGCTGGTGTCGAAGGAGAAGGAGGCGCTGAGCGCGGCCCGCAGCCGCGTCCCGTCGGCGGTGTGCGGGGCGACCAGGCCTTCCTGGTGGTCGCGGCAGAGGTTGACCAGCTGGCGGTGTTCGACGACGACGCCCTTGGGGCGGCCGGTCGAGCCGGAGGTGTGGACGAGGTAGGCGGCGTGCTGCGGCAGCAGGGGGGCGGTCCGCTCGGCGTCGGTCAGGTCGTGGGCGGGCAGCGCCGCCCACGGCACCTCGCGCAGGGTCTGCCCGGTCAGCACCACCCGGGGCCGGGTGTCGTCGAGGAGGAGGGCGGCCCGCTCCTCGGGCAGGTCAGGGTCGACGAAGAGCAGGGCGGCGCCCGCCTTGAGCACCGCGAACAGCGCGACCAGCAGGTCCGAGGTGCGCGGCAGCCGGACCGCGACCACCTGTTCCGGGCCGGCGCCGAGGGCGGCGAGGTGGCGGGCGAGCCGGTTGGCCCGCGCGTTGAGGGCGGCGAAGTCGAGCGTGGCGTCCCGGGCGACCAGGGCGGTGGCGTCCGGGGTGCGGGCGGCCTGCGCCTCGAACAGGGCGGGGAAGGTGGTGTCCGGCGCGGGCAGCGGCGCGCCCCGCCCCTGCCGCAGCACCCGGCGGCGTTCGTCGGCCGTCATCAGCGGCAGCGCCCCGACGGCCGTCTCCGGCGCCTCGGCCACGGCCTCCAGCAGGGTGCCCAGCCGGCCGGCCAGGTGCTCGGCGGTCCGCGCGTCGAACAGCCCGGTGTTGTACTCCAGGTAGCCGGTCAGGCCGCCGTCGCGCTCGACGAAGTCGAAGGAGAGGTCGAAGGTGGCGCCGTGGACGGGCGGGGTGACCGGCTCCACCGTCAGGCCCGGCAGGTTCGGCACCTCGGCGCCGAGGTTGTGCAGGGCCACCATGACCTGGAAGAGCGGCGTGCGGCTGGTGTCGCGCTCCGGCTGGAGGGCGTCCACCAGCCGTTCGAAGGGCACCTCCTGGTGGGCGAGTGCCTCCAGGACGGTGCCGTGGGCGGCGGCCAGCAGTTCACGGAACGACAGCTCCGGCCGGACGGCGCCGCGCAGCACCAGGGTGTTGACGAACATGCCGACCACGTCGTGGAGTTCGCCCTGCTCGCGGCCCGAGGTGACGGTGCCGACCGCGATGTCCTGCTGCCCGGACCAGCGGGCGAGCAGGACCTGGCAGGCCGCCAGGAGGGTGGTGTAGAGGGTGCCGTCGACCTCCCGGCCCCGTTCGCGCAGCCGCGCGGTCAGCCCGGCGGGCAGGGTGAAGGCGACCAGCGCGCCGTCCCGGGTGCGCACGGCCGGGCGCGGCCGGTCGGTGGGCAGCTCCAGCGGGGTCAGGCCGTCCAGGGCCCGGCGCCAGTGGGCGAGGTCCGCCTCGGCGAGGTCGGTGCGCGCGCGCTGCCAGGACGCGTAGTCGGTGTAGCGCACGGGCAGCGCGGGCAGCCGTGGCGGGCGCCCCTCGCGGGCCGCCGCGTACAGCTCGCCCAGGTCACGGCCCAGGACGCCCATCGACCAGCCGTCGGTGGCGATGTGGTGCACGGCCAGCGCGAGCACGTGCTCGTCCGCGGCCGTCCGGACCAGCCGGGCCCGCAGCAGGGGCCCGGTGGCCAGGTCGAACGGGGTGGCGGCGATCCGCTCCAGCAGCGCGTCCAGGGCCGCCGGGGGCGCCCCGGCGAGGTCCTCGCACGGCAGCTCGACCGGCTGCGGCGGGCGCACCACCTGCCGGGCGCGGCCGTCCCGCTCGGCGAAGGTGGTCCGCAGCGCCTCGTGCCGGGCGACCAGGGCGTCCAGGGCGGTGCCCAGCGCGGCCCGGTCGAGCTCGCCGCGCAGGCGCAGCACGGAGAGCGAGGTGTACTCGGTGCTGCCCGGCTCGAACCGGTCGAGGAACCAGAGCCGCTGCTGGGCGTACGACAGCGGCGGCTCGGCCGCCGGGTCCGCGGCCGGGATGACCAGGGTCGACGGGTCGTCCGCCGCGCCCGGCTCGCCGGGCGAGCCAAGGGCCTCGGCCAGGTCCGCCAGCACCGGGTGGGTGAACAGCAGCCGGGGCGAGAGGTCCGCCGCCCCGAAGGCCGCGCGCAGCCGGGCGGTGACCCGGACGGCGAGGATGGAGTCGCCGCCCAGGGCGAAGAAGTCGTCCTCGGCGCCGATCTCCCCGGTGTCCAGGACCTCCGTCCAGGCCGCGGCGACCAGCCGCTCGGCACGGGTGCGGGGCGCGGTGCGCTGCCGGCCGGCGGCGAAGCCCGCCGGGCCGGGCACGGGCAGCGCGCGCCGGTCGAGCTTGCCGTTGGGGGTGAGCGGCAGGGCCGCCAGCGGGACGTACGCGGCGGGCACCAGGTAGGCGGGCAGCAGCCGTTCGAGGTGGGCGCGCAGGTCGGCGGCGGCCGGGGGGTGGGCCGCGCCCGGGCCGGCGACGACGTGGGCGACCAGCCGGCGGGTGCCGGAGGCGTCCTGGTACACGCCCACGGTGGCGGCGTCCACGCCCGGGTGGGTCTGGAGGGCGGCCTCGATCTCGCCGGGTTCGATCCGGTAGCCGCGGATCTTGACCTGCTGGTCGGCGCGGCCCAGGTAGCGCAGGGTGCCGTCGGGCTGGCGGCGCGCCCGGTCGCCGGTGCGGTACATCCGGGTGCCGGGGGCGCCGAAGGGGTCGGCGAGGAAGCGGGTGGCGGTCAGGCCGGGCCGGTTGAGGTAGCCGCGGGCCAGGCCCTCCCCCGCCACGTACAGCTCGCCCACGGCGCCCGGGGGCACCGGGGCCAGGTCGGCGTCGAGGACGTACAGCCGCAGGTCCGGGAGGCCGGTGCCGATCGGTGCGGGGCCGCCGGCGGCGGCGGTCGCGCGCTCCAGCGGGGCGTGGGTGACGTGCACGGTCGTCTCGGTGATGCCGTACATGTTCACCAGGCGCGGCGCGTCCTGCGGGTGGCGGTCGTACCAGTCGGCGAGGCGGCCGGCGTCCAGCGCCTCGCCGCCGAAGACCACCGTGCGCAGCGCCAGCCGGCGGGAGAGCTCGGGGTGTTCGGCGTCGGCGCGGGCCAGCGGGTGGAAGGCGGACGGGGTCTGGTTGAGGACGGTGACGCCTTCGTCCACGAGCAGCCGCAGGAAGTCCTCCGGGGAGCGGGCGGTGTCCTCGGGCACGACGACGAGCCGGCCGCCGTGCAGCAGCGGGCCCCACAGCTCCCAGACCGAGAAGTCGAAGGTGTAGGAGTGGAACAGCGTCCAGACGTCCTCGGCGCCGAAGCCGAACACGCCCCTGGTCTGCTCGAACAGCCGCACCACGTTGGCGTGCGGCACCACGACGCCCTTGGGGCGGCCGGTGGAGCCGGAGGTGAAGATGGCGTAGGCGGGGCTGTCGGGCAGCGGGCGGTGCCGGGCGGCGAGCGGGGCGGCCGGGCCCCGGGCCAGGTCGGCGCGCAGTTGCGGGTCGGCGAGGGAGAGGACGGGCACCCCGTGCTCGAAGCTCTCGGACGGCCCGCCGGGCACGTGGGTCACCAGGGCCACCGGGGCGGCGTCGCCCAGCAGTTGGGCCCGGCGTTCGGCGGGCAGGCCCGGGTCGAGCGGCAGGTAGGCCGCGCCCGTCTTGAGGACGGCGAGGACGGCCACGACCAGGTCGGCCGCGCGGGGCAGCGCGAGGGCCACGAACCGCTCGGGCCCGGCGCCGAGTTCGGCCAGCCGGTGGGCGAGCCGGCCGGCCCGCGCGTCCAGGGCGGCGTAGTCGAGGTGCTCGTCGCCGCAGGTGACGGCCTCGGCGTGCGGGGTGCGGGCGGCCTGCGCCTCGAAGAGGTCGACCAGGGTCCGGTCGGGGCGGCCGTGCGCGGTGCCGTTCCACTCGGTCAGTTGCCGCCGCTCCTGCGCGGTCGTCCACTCCAGGGCGCGCAGCGGCCGGTCCAGTCCGGCGGCCAGGTCGGTGAGCAGCAGGCAGAGCCGCTCGGCGAGGGTGCGGACCGTCGCGGCGTCGAACAGCTCCGGGTCGTAGGCGAGGTCGAAGCCGAAGTGCCCGCCCTGGTAGGCGCGCAGGACGAGCGGGTAGTTGGTGGCGTCCCGGGAGGTGACCTCCACCAGGCGCACCCCGCTGCCGGCCGTGCGGGCGTCGTCGAAGGGGTAGTTCTCGAAGGCGACGATGCTGTCGAACAGCGTGCCGCCGGACGGCACGCCGCTGAAGGCGGTGAGTTCGGCGAGGGAGACCGCGGCGTGGCGCCGGGCCTCGGCCTGGGCCTCCTGGAGCTCGCGCAGCCAGTCGGCGGCGGTGCGGCCGCCGTCGACCAGGACCCTGGTGGGCAGGGTGTTGATGAACATGCCGATCATCGACTCGACGCCGGGCAGTTCGTCGGGGCGTCCGGAGACGGTCGTCCCGAACAGCACGTCCGGCTCGCCGCTGTACCGGGAGAGCAGCAGGGCCCAGGCGCCCTGCACCACGGTGCCGAGGGTGAGCCCGGCCTGCCGGGCGGTGCGGGCCAGCCGCTCGGAGGCCTCCGGCGACAGGCCGGCGGTGTGCGCGAGCGCCGAGCGGGCCCGGTGGGCCTCGCGCCGGGCGCGGTCGGCGGGCAGCGGGGTGGCGGTGGCGAAGCCGTCCAGGACGCCCCGCCAGTGCGCGCGGGCGGCCGCGGCGTCCTGACCGGCCAGCCAGTGCACGTAGTCGGCGAAGGGCCGGCGCACCGCCGGTGCCGGCACGCCTCCGGTGGTGAGGGCCGCGTACTCCTCGAACACGTCGGTGAGCACCTGGGCCAGGCTCCAGCCGTCCAGGATCAGGTGGTGGGAGGTCCACAGCAGGTGCAGGCGGGCCTCGGGCAGCCGGACCAGGGTGAGCCGGGTGAGCGGCGCCGTGGCGAGGTCCAGCCCGTGGGCGAGGTCGTCCGCGCGCAGCCGGGCCAGCCGGTCGGCGCGCTCGCCCGGGTCGACCGCCCGCAGGTCCAGGTGGGTCACCGGCAGCCGGACGCCGCGGCGCACGACCTGGAGGGGGGCGGGGACGCCCTCCCACACCACCGAGGTGCGCAGTGCGGGCGTGCGGTCGGCGACCCGCTGCCAGGCCAGGGCGAAGGCGTACGGGTCGCCCACGCCCTCCAGCAGCAGGCCGGCCTGGTCCACGTAGACGTCGTCGGGGCCGCCGACCAGGCGGTGGAAGAGCATGCCTTCCTGGAGCGGGGTGAGCGGCAGCAGGTCCTCGACGTCCCGCCCGGCGCCGGCGATCCGGTCCACCCCGGCCTGGTCCAGTCCGGCCAGCGGGTAGTCGGAGGGGGTGCGGCCGCCGGCGTCGGGGCGGGCGCAGTGCTCGACGATGCCGGTCAGTGCCGCGGCCGTGGCCTGCGCCAGTGCGCGGACGGTGGCCATCTCGTGCGCCTGGTCGCTGTAGTGCCAGGTGAGCTCCAGTTCGCCGTCGGCGACGACGGCGGAGACGTCGAGCAGGTGGTCCAGGGGTTCGTCGGGGGCGAGCTCCCGGCCCGGTGCCTGGCCGGCGGGCGCGAAGTCGCCGGTCCCGGGGGCGGTCCACTGGCCGTGGTAGGTGAAGCAGACCTGCGGCAGCGGACGGCCCTTCAGGGCGCCGGCGGCGGGCGGGCCGAGCCGGGCCAGGGCCTCGTAGCTCAGGCCCCGGCGGGGTACGGCGCGCAGCTGCTCCTTGACCTGCTTGAGGGTGGCGGCCCAGTCCGGGGCGCCGGCCGGGCCGGCCGGGGCGAGGGTGACGGGGTACTGGGTGGTGAACCAGCCGACCGTCCGGGAGAGGTCCACGCCGTCGACGAGCTCCTCGCGGCCGTGGCCCTCCAGGGCGATGGTCACCCGCTCGGTGCCCGTCCAGTCGGCGAGGGCCCGGCCCAGCGCGCTGAGCAGCACGTCGTTGACCTGGGTCCGGTAGGCCTCGGGGACGCTGCGCAGCAGGGCCTCGGTGGTGGCGCGGTCGAGCCGGGTGCGCAGGGTGCGCACGGAGCCGGCCGTGGGGGTGCCGGGGTGGTCGACGGGCAGCGGGGCGGCCGGGGCCCTGGTCTCGGCGCTCCAGTAGGGCAGGTCGTCGTCGAGGCCTCCGGCCCGGACCAGTTCGGCGAGGTGGTGGGCCCAGTCGGTGAACGGGGTGGGCTCGGGCTCCAGGTGCGGGGCGTCCCCGGCCGCCGCCTGCCGGTAGGCCTGTTCCAGGTCGGCGAGCAGCACCCGCCAGGAGACGCCGTCGACGGCCAGGTGGTGGGCGGTCAGGACGAGTTGGGGCCGGGCGTCGCCGCGTGAACGGAACAGGACGGCGCGCAGCAGGGTGCCGGTGGCCGGGTCCAGGGCGGCGCGGGCGGCGTCGGCGGCCTCGGCCCGGGCGGCTTCAAAGCCAGTGCCGGCGCCCGGAGCGGGCGGGTCGAGTCTGGCCAGCAGCCCGGCGCCCGAGTCCGCGACCGGCTCCTGGCGCCAGGTGCCCCCGGCGCGGGTGAAGCGGGTGCGCAGCGCCGGGTGGGCGGCCAGGACCGCCCGCAGCGCCTGGTCCAGGGCCGGCTCGTCGAGGTCGCGCGGCAGGTCGAGCAGCATCGACATGGTGAAGTGGCGCAGCGGGCCGTGGGCGGCGAAGAACCACTCCTGGACCGGGGTGAGCGGGGCCGGCCCGTCCGCGCGGCTCGGCCGGGGGGCCGGGGCGGCGGCCGGGCGGGCGGCGGCGACCAGGTCGGCGACGGTCTGGTGGCGGAAGACGTCCTGGGAGCCGATCCGCAGGCCGGCGGCGCGGGCCCGGGAGACGGCCTGGATGCTCAGGATCGAGTCGCCGCCGAGCTCGAAGAAGTTGTCGGTGACGCCGACCCGCGCCACGCCCAGCACCTCGGCCCAGATCCCGGCGAGGGTCTCCTCCTCGGGGGTGCGCGGGGCGACGAACTCCCCTTCCCGCCCTTCGCCTTCGGGGTCGGGGGCGGGCAGTGCGCGGCGGTCCAGCTTCCCGCTGGTGGTGAGCGGCAGGGTGTCGAGCGCGGTGAACGAGGACGGCACCAGGTGGTCGGGCAGCACCCGCCGCAGGGCGGCGCGCAGGTCGGCGGACGGGCGGGCCGCGCCGTCGGCGTAGACCAGGTAGGCCGCCAGCCGGGTGTGGCCGCGCGCGTCGGGCACGGCGGCGACGGCGGCCGCGGCGACCTGCGGCAGGTCGAGCAGCGCCGCCTCGATCTCGCCGGGTTCGATCCGGTGGCCGCGCACCTTGACCTGGTCGTCGGCGCGCCCGAGGTACTCCAGGCTCCCGTCGGCCGTCCAGCGGGCCAGGTCGCCGGTGCGGTACATCCGGGCGCCGGGCGGCCCGTACGGGTCGGCGGTGAAGCGGGCGGCGGTCAGCCCCGGGCGGCCGGCGTAGCCGCGGGCGACCTGCTCGCCGGCGAGGTGGAGTTCGCCGCTCACCCCGGGCGGCACCGGCTGGAGCCGGTCGTCGAGGACGTAGGCGCGCAGGTTGGGCAGCGGGCGGCCCACCAGCGGCCGGTCACCGCCCGCGATGCGGCAGGCGAGCGCGTCGACGGTGCACTCGGTGGGGCCGTAGTAGTTGTAGGCGGCGACGTCCGGGTGCCCGGCGAGTTCGCGCCAGAGCCGGGGCCCGACGGCCTCGCCGCCGAGCATCAGCACCCGGGGGCGGTGGCGCGGGTCGTCGAGCAGCCCGGCGGGCAGCAGTTGGCGCAGGTAGGAGGGCGTCAGGTCGAGGAAGTCGACGCGGTGGCGCACGACGTACTCGACCAGGGCCGCCGGGTCCATCCGGGTGGTCTCGTCGACCAGGTGCAGCGGGTGGCCGTCGGCCATCAGCAGCACGCCCTCCAGGGAGGTGTCGAAGGAGAACGAGGCGGTCAGCGCCACGCGCAGCGGCCCGCCGCCCGCGTCGGCGACGAAGCCGGCCCGGTGGGCGGCGAGCAGGTTCACCACCGCGCGGTGCGGGACGGCGACGCCCTTGGGGCGGCCGGTGGAGCCGGAGGTGTAGAGCACGTACGCGGTGTTGGCGGGGTGCAGCGGGGCCGTCCGGTCGGCGTCGCCGGGGTCGGTGTCCGGGCCGGTGTCGGGCATTGCCCGGAGCGCCTGCTCGTCCAGGACCAGGGCCGGGCGGGCGTCGTCGAGCAGGTAGCGCAGGCGCTCGGCCGGCAGGGCCGGGTCCAGGGGCAGGTAGCCGGCGCCGGCCTTCCAGACGGCGAGGATCGCCACGATCATGTCGGCGGTGCGCGGCAGCCGCAGTGCGACCAGCCGTTCGGGGCCGGCGCCGCGGGCGATGAGCTGGTGGGCGAGCCGGTTGGCGCGGGTGTTGAGCGTCGCGTAGTCGAGCCGCTCGGCTCCGGCGACCAGGGCCGGGGCGTGCGGGGTCAGGGCGGCCCTGCGCTCGAACAGCTCGGGGTAGCCGGTGTCCTCGACGGGCAGCGCGGTGGCGTTCCAGTCCCGGGTGACCTGCCGGGTCTCCCGGGGCGAGAGCAGCGGCAGGCTGCCGAGCGGGCGGTCGGGTTCGGCGGCGGCGCCGGCCAGCAGCAGCAGGAGCTGGTCGGCCATCCGGCGGGCGGTGGGCGCGTCGAAGAGGTCGGCGCGGTACTCCAGCAGGCCGGTGAGCGCCTCGCCGTCCGGGACGAACTCGACGCTGAGGTCGAAGGTGGCGGCCTGCCGGGGCACGGCGACCGGGGCGGCTGCCGGCCCGTACGGGGTGGTGGCCTCGGGCGGCGCGGGGTGCAGCAGGACCAGCACGTCGAACAGCGGGTTGCGGCCCGCCTGGCGGGGTGCGCCGACCGCCTCGACGAGCCGTTCGAAGGGCGTGTCGCCGTGCGCGAGCGCGTCGTTGCCGGTCTCGGTGGCGGCCGCGAGGAGGTCGCGGAAGGATCCGGCGGGCTCCACCCGGGTGCGCAGGACGACGGTGTTGACGAAGCAGCCGACGGCCCGTTCCAGCTCGGTGCGGGAGCGCCCGGGCGTCAGGGAGCCGACGGTGACGTCCTGCTGGCCGGACCAGCGGGCCAGCAGCGCCTGGGTGGCGGCGACCAGGGCGGTGTGCAGGGTGCCGTGCCGCTCGGCCGCGAGCTCGCGCAGCCGGGCGGTGAGCGGCGCGGGGACGGTGAAGGCGTGGACGGCGCCGGGGCCGGCCTCCTCGCCGCGCCGCGGGTGGTCCAGCGGCAGCTCCGGCGGCACCGCACCGGCCAGTTTCGCCTTCCAGTGGGCCAGTTGGCCTTCCAGCCGGGCGCCGGAGAGCTGCTCGCGCTGCCACACCGCGAAGTCCGGGTACTGGACGGCCACCGGGGGCAGGTCCGGGGCGGCGCCGCGGGCCAGGGCCTCGTAGCCGGTGCACAGCTCGTCCAGGACGACGCCCATCGACCAGCCGTCGGTGACGATGTGGTGCGCCGTCACTTGCAGGACGTGCGAGCGGTCCGACTCGCGCACCAGCAGGGCGCGCAGCAGCGGCCCCTGCCGGAGGTCGAAGGGGCGGGAGTACTCCTGGAGCAGGATCGCGTCGAGGGTTTCCCCGTCGGCCGGCTCCCGGACGGGCAGCGGCACCGGACCGGCCGGCCGCACGGTCTGCACCGGGCGGCCGTCGGCCTCGTCGAAGGTGGTCCGCAGCCCCTCGTGGCGGGCCACGACGGCGGCCAGCGCCCCGGCGAGCGCCGCGCGGTCCAGCGGGCCGGTGAACCGTACGGCGACCGCGCTGTTGTAGCGGGGGTCGCCGGGGCGCAGCCGGTCCAGGAACCACAGGCGCTGCTGGACGAAGGAGGGCGGCAGCGGTCGGCTGCGGTCGGCGGGCGGGATGGACCGGTCGGCGGCGGCCCGGGCGCCGCCGGAGCGCCCGGCCAGCCGCAGGCGCAGCGCTTCGCGCAGGTCGGCGGGCAGGGCCTCGGCGCGGTCTCGCTTCGAAGGCGTCATGGTCGTCGGATCCTCACCGTTCGTCATCGTTCGTCATCGTCGGGGCCGCCGGACGCGGCGTCTTCGAGTTCGCTCAGCACCTGGTCCTCCACCAGTTCCGCCAGGGCGGCCACGGTGCGGGAGACCAGGACGTCGCGGGGGGTGAGCGTGACGCCGAAGGCATCGTTGGCGCGGGAGGCGATCAGCAGGGCCCGCATGGAGTCGCCGCCCAGTTGGAAGAAGTCGTCCGTCACGCCCACGGCCGTCCGCAGGGTCTCGGCCCAGATCTCGGCCACGGCCTCCTCGGTGGGCGTGCGGGGCGCCAGCCGGCCGGGCCGCTGCTCCTCCTCGGGTGCGGGGGCGGGCAGCGCGGTGCGGTCGGTCTTGCCGCTCGCGGTGAGCGGGAAGCGGTCGAGGACGGCGAAGGCCGAGGGGACGAGGTGGCCGGGCAGGGAGCGGGCGGCCAGGGCGCGCAGTTCGGCGCCGGTCGGCGGTTCGGCGCCGGGGGCCGCGAGCAGGTGGGCGACCAGGCGGGGCAGCCCAGGCGTGTCCTCCCGCACCGTCACCACGGCGTCCAGCACGGCCGGGTGGCGCGTCAGGACGGCCTCGACCTCGCCCGCCTCGATGCGGTGGCCGCGCAGCTTGAGCTGGTGGTCGGTGCGGCCCAGGTAGTGCAGTTCGCCCCGGTGGTCGCGGCGCACCAGGTCGCCGGTGCGGTACATCCGGGTGCCGGGCGGCCCGTACGGGTCGGCGGTGAAGCGGGCGGCGGTCAGGCCCGGCCGGCCGAGGTAGCCGCGGGCCAGGGCCGGTCCGCTCAGCCACAGTTCGCCGGTGACGCCGTCGGGCACCGGCCGCAGGCGGGCGTCCAGGACGTAGGCGCCGGTGCCGGGCAGCGGGCGGCCGATCGGCGGCGCGGCGCCGTCCGGGGCCAGCGGCGCGGACCAGGCGGCGACCACGGTGGCCTCGGTGGGGCCGTAGGAGTTGACCATGCGGTGGTGCGGGGCCCAGCGGGCCACCAGGTCGGCGCCGCACGCGTCGGCGCCGACCACCAGGGTCCTGAGCGCGGGCAGCGTGCCGGGGGTGTCGGCGGGCAGGGTGGCGAGGGCGGCCGGCGGCAGCAGGGTGTGGGTGATCGCCTCCGCCCGGAGCACCTCGGCCAGTTGGGCGCCGAGCAGCGGCCCGGGTGCGGGTACCACCAGCCGGGCGCCGTGCGGCAGGGACATGCACAGTTCGAGCACGGAGGCGTCGAAGCTGGGGGTGGCGAAGGCCAGCACCCGGTCCCCCGGGGCGACTTGGTAGTGCTCGGCCTCGGCGGCGGCGAAGGCGGCCAGCCCGCGGTGGGTGAGGACGACGCCCTTCGGGGTGCCGGTGGAGCCGGAGGTGTAGATGACGTAGGCGGGGTCGTCCAGGTCGAGCGGGCGGAGCCGGTCGGGGTCGGCGGGGCGGTGGCCGGGGGCGCCGTCCGGCGGGGCGGCCAGCAGCGCCGCGACCTCCTTGGCGTCCAGGGTGAGCGCGGGCGCCGCGTCGCGCAGCATGAACTCGACGCGCTCGTCGGGGTAGTGGGGGTCGACCGGCAGGAACGCGGCGCCGGTCTTCGCCACCGCCAGCTGGGCGAGCACCATGTCCGCCGAGCGCGGCAGGAGGAGGGCGACCACCTCGCCGGGGCCGGCGCCGCGCGCGATGAGCCGGTGCGCCAGGCGGTTGGCGTGTGCCTCGGCCTCGGCGAAGGTCAGCTCCAGCCCGGGGGCGCTCAGCGCCGGGGCGTGCGGCCGGCGGTCCACGGCGGCCTCGACCAGGGCGGGCAGGGCCGCCGGGGGCACCGGGGCGCCCGCCGGGCGGGCCGGGCCGCGCAGCAGCCGCTCGCGTTCCCCGGGCGGCAGCAGGTCGAGGTCGTCCAGGCGGGCGGCGCCGTCCGAGCCGGCCAGCGCGGCGAGGGTGTGCAGCAGTTGGGCGGCCAGTTTCTCCGCGGTGTCCCGGTCGATGTACCGGGGGTCGTGGCCGAGTTCGACGGCGAGCCGGTCGCCGGGCGAGACGACCACGGTGAGCGGGTAGTTGGTGGCCTCCCTGGCGTCCAGTTCACGGATCAGCAGGCCGTGGGCGCCGGCCGTCGCGTCGCCGACCGGGTAGTTCTCGAAGACCACCAGGCTGTCGAACAGCGCCGTCCCGGGCGCCAGCCCGCTCAGGCCGTGCATCGCGGCCAGCGGCAGGTGGTCGAAGCGGCGGTCCTCGGCCTGCTCCTCCTGGAGCGCGCGCAGCCAGGCGGCACAGGGCTGGGCGCCGTCGACGGTGACGCGGGCGGGCAGGGTGGTGATGAACAGGCCGACGATGGCGTCGGAGCCGGCCAGGTCGGCCGGGCGCCCGGAGACGGTGGTGCCGAAGCACACCCGTTGCTCCCCGCTCCACCGCGACAGCAGCAGCGCCCAGGCGCCCTGCACCAGGGTGTTGAGGGTGAGGCGGTGCCGGCGGGCGAATTCCTGGAGCCGTTCCGTCTCGGCTTCGGCCAGGCGGTGCGAGAGCCAGGTGCCGGAGCGGGCCGTGTCGCCCTGGGCGGGCTTGCGGTCGTAGGGCAGCGCGGTGGTGGTGAGGTCCGCCAGGACGCCGCGCCAGTGCTCCGCGGCGGCGGCGGTGTCGCGGGCGGCGAGCCAGCCGACGTAGTCCACGAAGGGCCGGCGCTCGGGCAGGCCCGGCCGGTCGCCGCGGGCGAGTGCGGCGTGGGCGGCCAGGACGTCGGACAGGACGTGGAAGACGCTCCACCCGTCGAGCAGCACGTGGTGGAAGGTCCACACCACGCGCGCCGCGTCCGGACCGAGCCGGATCAGGTCGAGCCGCAGCAGCGGGGCCCGGTCCAGGGCCAGCGGGCGGGCCCGCTGGTCGGCGAGCAGCCGCTCCAGGCGGGCTTCGCGCTCGGCTTCCGGCAGTGCGCTCCAGTCGTGTTCGGTGACCGGCAGCGTCGCCTCCCGGTGGACCACCTGGAGGGGTACGGGCACGTCGCGCAGGACGACGGCGGTGCGCAGCACGGGGGTGCGGTCGACGACGTGCTGCCAGGCGGCGGCCAGCGGCCGCAGGTCGCGGGCGCCGTCCAGGACGAAGGTGATCTGCTCGACGTACAGGCCGTGTTCGGCCTCGTCCAGGCCGTGCAGCACCATGCCGGTCTGGGTGGGGGTGAGCGGCTGGATCTCCGTCACGTCCCGTCCGGTGCCGGCCAGTCGGTCGACGGCGGCCTGGTCCAGGGCGGCCAGCGGGTAGTCGGCGGGGGTGCGGCCGCCCGCGCCGGGTTGGGCGCAGTGGCGGACGATCTCCCGCAGCTCGTCCAGCAGTTCGGCGGCGAGCCGGGCGACGGTGGCGCGGTGGTGCACCGCGCGGGAGTACGACCAGGTGAACGCCAGTTTCCCGTCGCTCACCCGGCCGAGCACGTCCACCAGGTGCGGCCGGTCCGCGGCCCGGTCCATGCCGCCGGTGAGCGGGCCGGCCGGGGCGTGCAGCAGGCCGCCGGGGGCGGGGGTCCGATCCTGCCGGCCCAGGTAGTTGAAGCCGATCTGCGGCAGGTCGGGCAGCCGCTGCGGCGGGTCGGGCAGCCGGGGGTCGGCGGCGGGCCGCAGGTGGCGCAGGGCGCCGTAGCCGAGCCCGCCGCGCGGTACGGCGCGCAGGTTCTCCTTGACGGTCTTCAGGGCGGTGCCGGTGTCGGCGTCCCGGGGCACGTCCAGGGCCACGGGGTACAGCGTGGTGAACCAGCCGACGGTCCGGGAGAGGTCGACCCCGTCGAACAGTTCCTCGCGGCCGTGGCCCTCCAGAGCGACCGTCACCCGGTCCCGGCCGGTCCAGCGGGCCAGCACCCGGCCCAGGGCGCAGAGCAGGACGTCGTTGACCCGGGTGCGGTAGACCTCCGGGACGTCCTGGAGCAGCCGGCGGGTGTCCTCGGCGTCCAGGGCGAGGTCCAGCGACTCCTCGGTGGCGGCGGTGTTGGCGCCGTCCAGGTCGGTCGGCAGGGCGGTCGCGGCGCCGTGCTCCAGGCCGTACCAGTGGGCGTGCTCGTCGTCGAAGCCGCCGGCTGCGGTGTGCTCGGCGAGCCGTTCGGCCCAGGCCCGGAAGGAGGTGGTCTTGGGGCCGAGGTCGGGCCGCCCGCCCGCCCGCAGCGCGCGGTGGGCGGTGTCCAGGTCCTCCAGGAGGACGCGCCAGGACACCGCGTCGACCACCAGGTGGTGCGCGGCCAGCAGCAGGACGGGGTGCCGCTCGCCGTCGAAACGGCACAGCGCGGCCCGCAGCAGCGGCCCTTCGGCCAGGTCGAAGCCTGCGGCCAGGCGCTCGCCCAGCTCGCGCAGCGTCGCCTCGCGCTCCAGCGCCGGGGCGGCGGGCAGTTGATGCGTGCGCAGCTCCGGCAGGTCGCCGGGCGCGGTGCCGTGCTGGCGCCACCGCCCGTCGCCGAGCGGCTGGAACCGCAGGCGCAGCGCGTCGTGGTGGTCCAGGACGGCGGCGAGCGCGGCCCGCAGCAGGGGCTCCTCGGTGTCGGGGGCGAGGGTGAAGGAGACCGACTGGGTGAACTGGGCGGTGTCCCCGCCGAGGGTGTCCAGCAGCCAGTGCTGGACGGGGGTGAGCGGGGCGTCGCCGACCACGGCGCCCTGTTCGGCGGCGACCGCCGGGCTCGGCGACTCCTCGGCGGCGAGGGCGAGTTCGGCCAGGGTCTGGTGGGCGAACAGGTGCCGGGGGGTGAGCGCGAGGCCGGCCCGGCGGGCCGCCGAGACGATCTGGATGCCCAGGATCGAGTCGCCGCCGAGCGCGAAGTAGTTGTCGTCCGCGCCCACCTCGGGCACGCCGAGCACCTCGCGCCAGATCGCGGCGAGGGTGCGTTCGGTCGCGGTGCGCGGCGGTCGCTCGCCGCGTGCGGCCGGGGCGGCCCACACCGGGGCGGGCAGCGCGCGGCGGTCGAGTTTGCCGGTGGCGCCGAGCGGCAGCCGCTCCAGCGGCACCACCAGCGCGGGCACCAGGTGGTCGGGGAGGGTGCTCCCGAGGAAGGCGCGCCACTCGACGGGGTCGGGCAGTGCGCCGTCGCGGGCCACCGCGTAGCCCACCAGGCGCCGGTGGCCGTCGTGGTCGACGACCCGAGCGGCGGCGGCCGACACCTGCGGGTGGCGGGCCAGGGCGGCCTCGACCTCGCCGAGTTCGATCCGGAAGCCGCGCACCTTGACCTGGTCGTCCGCGCGGCCGAGGTAGCCGAGGTCGCCGTCGGCCGTCCAGCGCACCAGGTCCCCGGTGCGGTACATCCGGCGCCCGGGCGGGCCGAAGGGGTCGGGCAGGAACCGGGCGGCGGTCAGGCCCGGGCGGCGCAGGTAGCCGCGGGCGACGCCGGTGCCGGCCAGGTACAGCTCCCCCGGCGCGCCGACGGGCACCGGGCGCAGCCGGTCGTCCAGGACGTAGGCCCGGGCGCCGCCGACCGGGCGGCCGATCGGCGGGTCGCGGTCGGGGTCGGCGGGGTCGCAGGCGAAGGCGGTGGCGTAGACGGTGGCCTCAGTGGGGCCGTAGATGTTCAGCACCCGGCAGCCGGGGACGGCCTCGCGCAGCCGGCGCACGGTCCGGGCGGGCAGGGCCTCGCCGGCCAGGACGACGGTGTCCGCGCCGAGGTTCACGGCGTCCTCCGCGAGGAGGCCGCCCAGGGCGGAGGGCACCGCGCTGAGCAGGCCGGCCCGCCACGGCCCGGGGCGCTCGGCCAGGGCCAGCAGGTCCCGGACGAGCTCCACGCAGCCGCCGGCGAGCAGGGGCGAGAAGATCTCGAACACCGACACGTCGAAGTTGAGCGAGGTGGCGGCCACCACGTGGGCCAGGCCGTGGTCGGCGAACTCGGCGGCGGCCCAGTCGGTCAGGGCCAGGACCGAGGCGTGGGCGACCACGACGCCCTTGGGGCGGCCGGTCGAACCGGAGGTGTGGATGACGTACGCGGGGTGCTGCGGCAGCAGGGCGCCGAGCCGTTCGTCGTCGCGCACGGCGTCGGGGCGGGCGGCGGCGAGCCGTTCGGCGCACCCGGGGTCGTCGAGCACGATCCGGGTGAACGGGCCCGCCGGCAGCCGCCCTCCGGTCTGCGTGTCGGTGACCACGGCGTCGGGGCGGACGTCCTCGAAGAGGAACGCGATCCGCTCGGCCGGGTACCCGGGGTCGACCGGCAGGTAGGCGGCGCCGCTCTCGAGCACCGCCAGCAGCGCCACGGCCAGGTCGGCGGTGCGGGGCAGCGCGAGCGCGACGAACCGCTCGGGCCCGGCGCCGGCCGCGATCAGCAGCCGGGCCAGCCGGTTGGCCCGTTCGTCGAGCTCCCGGTAGGTCAGCAGCACGTCGCCGTAGCGGACGGCCGGGGCGTCGGGCGTGCGGGCGGCCTGCCGGGCGAAGGCCTCGGGCACGGTGTCCTGCGGTGCCTCGACCACCGCCCCGCCGAAGCGGTCGACGAGTTCGCGCCCCCGCGACGGGTCGAGCAGCGGCAGCTGCGCCGCCGGCCGGTCGAGGCCGGCCGCCATCGCCGTCAGCAGGGTGTGCAGGCCCGCCCCGAGCGCCTCGACGGTGGCGGTGTCGAAGACGGCCGGGTCGTGGTCGAGGCTGACCGCGATGGCGTCGCCGGGGGCGACCACCACGCCGAGCGGGTAGTTGGTCGGCTCCAGGACGTGCTCGGTCTCGACGCCCAGGCCGTGCCGGGTCAGCGTCTGCGCGTCGAACGGGTAGTTCTCGAAGACCACGATGCTGTCGAACAGGGCTGTGCCGCCCGGCAGTTCGCTCCAGTTCTGGAGCTGCGCCAGGGAGACGGCGTCGTACCGGCGGGCCTCCGACTGGGCGTCCTGGAGCTCCCGCAGCCACTCCAGCAGCGAGCGGCCGGCGTCGATCCGCACCCGGGTGGGCAGGGCGTTGATGAACAGCCCCACCATCGAGGTGACGCCCGGGAGTTCGGCGGGCCGGCCGGAGACGATCGTGCCGAAGACCACGTCGTCCCCGCCGCCGTAGCGGGAGAGCAGCAGCGCCCAGGCGCCCTGGAGCACGGTGTTGACGGTCAGCCCGGCCTGCCGGGCGGTGGTCCGCAGCCGTTCCGACAGGTCGTTGTCGAGGGTCACCCGCACCGATGCCGAGGAGGAGGCGCGGTGCGCCTCGGCCGGGCGCCGGTCGCGGGGCAGTTCGGTGGGGGCGGGGAACCCGGCCAGCGTGTCGCGCCAGTACCGCTCGACCCGCGCCGGGTCCTGCCCGGACAGCCAGCGCAGGTAGTCGGCGAAGGGGGCGCGCACGACCGGGTTCGGCCGGCGCCCGGCGGCCAGGGCGGCGTAGCGCTCGCACACCTCGTCGAAGACCTGGGCCGCGCTCCACCCGTCGAGCAGGACGTGGTGGAAGGTCCACACCACCCGCACCCGGGTCGGCGACAGCCGGACCAGGGTCAGCCGCATCAGCGGCGCGGCGGCCAGGTCGAGGCCGGCCGCCCGGTCCTCGGCGAGCAGCCGGGCGGTGTCCCGCTCGACCCGGTCGGCCGGGCGGCCCGTCCAGTCGTGGTGGGTCACCGGGACGGCGGCCCGGTGCTGCACGACCTGGAGCGGCTCGGCGGTGTCCTGCCAGGCGAGCCGGGTGCGCAGCACCGCGTTGGCGTCCACGGTCTGCTGCCAGGCGGCGGCCAGGGCGTGCGGGTCGGTGACGCCGGAGAGGACCAGTTGGACCTGGTTGACGTAGGTGTGGGCGTCCGGGTCCAGCAGGCTGTGGAAGAGCATGCCCGCCTGCATCGCCGTCAGCGGGTACACGTCCGCGACGGAGCGGCCGTCCCCGGCGATCCGGTCCACCGCCGCCTGGTCCAGCCGGGCCAGCGGGAAGTCGGCGGGGGTGCGGCCGCCGGCGCCGGGCTCGGCGCAGTGGGCGACGAGGTCCTCCAGGGCGCGCAGCATGGCGTCCGCGAGCGCGGTGACGGTCCGTTCGTGGTGCCGGCCGGCGCTGTAGTACCAGCCGATCTCCAGCCGGTCGCCCTCGACCCGGGCGACGACGTCCAGCAGGTGCGGGCGCTCGGTGCCGGGCGCCTCCGCGCCGCCGAGGCCGCCGGGGACGGCGCGCACCAGGGCGGCGCCGTCGGCGGACCAGTCGAAGCGGCCCAGGTAGTTGAAGCTGATCCCGGGGGCCGGGGCGTCGGCGAGCTGCTCGTCCCGGGCGAGGTGGCGCAGCGCGCCGTAGCCGAGGCCGCGCTCCGGCACCGCCCGCAGCTGCTCCTTGACGGCCTTCAGCGCGGTGCCCCAGTCCCCGTCCGGGACGTCGAGGGCGACGGGGAAGAGCGAGGTGAACCAGCCGACCGTGCGGGACAGGTCGACGTCCTCGAACAGCTGGTCCTCGCGGCCGTGCCCCTCCAGGCCGATCGCGACGGTGCGCCGCCCGGTCCACTCGGCGAGCACCCGGCCCAGGGCGGTGAGCAGGACGTCGTCGATCCGGGTGCGGTAGACCCCGGGGACCTTGCGCAGCAGGTCCCCGGTGCGCTCGCGGTCCAGCCGGACGGTGACGGCGCGCAGGTCGGCGGCGGTGTTGCCGCCGTCGCCGTCCACCGGCAGCGCGGCCGCGCAGTGCCGGGCCGCCGCCGCCCAGTGGGCGCGCCGGCCCGCGAAGCCGCCGGCCGCGGTGTGCTCGCGCAGGCGGCGGGTCCACTCCCGGACGGAGGTGGTGCGGGCGGGCAGGCGCAGCGGCCGGCCCTCCACGGCCTGCCGGTAGGCGGTCTCCAGGTCCTCCAGCAGGATCCGCCAGGAGACGCCGTCGACGACCAGGTGGTGGACGGCCAGCAGCAGCCGGGCGGGCCGGGTGCCGTCGGTGGTGAACAGGCGGGCGGTGAGCAGCGGGAGGGTGTCCAGCCGGAACGCGGCGTGCGCGGCCTCGGTGGCCCGGGCCTCGGCGGCCTCGGCCGCCGCCCGGTCCAGGGCGCCGAGGTCGACGACCTCCAGCAGCTCGGGCGCGGCGGCGTCCGCGGGGGCGCAGTGCTGCTGCCAGCCGCCGTCCGCCCCGGTGGTGAAGCGGGAGCGCAGGGCGTCGTGGTGGGCCCACAGGGCGGTCAGGGCGCGGCGCAGGGCCTGCGGGTCGACCTCACCGGGCGCCTCCACCACGACGGACTGGTCGAAGGACGCGGCGTACGGCGGGTGCGGGTCGAGGAACCAGTGCTGGATGGGCGTCAGGCCCACCTCGCCGCTGACCGGTTCGGTCCCGGCGACGGTGGCGGCGGTGCCGGCGGCGGCGGCCAGCGCGGCGACGGTGGGGTGCCGAAACAGGTCGCGGGGGGACAGCGCGAGACCGGCGGCGCGGGCGCGGGAGACGACCTGGATGCTCAGGATCGAGTCGCCGCCGAGCAGGAAGAAGTCGTCGTCGACCCCGACCCGCTCCACGCCGAGCAGTTCCGCCCAGATCGCGGTGAGGACGCGTTCGGTGTCGGTGGTCGGGGCGCGGTGGGCGCGGTCGGCCGCCGCCGACCAGTCGGGGGCGGGCAGCCGCCGGCGGTCCACCTTGCCGTTGGCCGTCAGCGGCAGTTCGGAGACCGTGACGAAGGCCGCGGGCAGCATGTAGTCGGGCAGGTCGGCCGCCAGGTGGGCGCGCAGCGCCGTGGCGGAGGGCGGCTCGGCGCCGCCGGCCGGCACCAGGTGAGCGGCCAGCCGCCTGCGCCCCGCGTCCTCGTGGAGCGAGACGACGGCCTCGGCGACGGCCGGGTGGGCGGTGAGCCGCGCCTCGATCTCGGCGGGTTCGATGCGGAAGCCGCGGATCTTGATCTGGTCGTCCGCGCGGCCCACGAAGTGCAGTTCGCCGTCCTCACTCCACCGGGCGGTGTCGCCGGTGCGGTACATCCGGCCGCCGGGCGGCCCGAAGGGATCGGCGAGGTAGCGGGCAGCGGTCTCGCCGGGCCGACCCGCGTAGCCGCGCGCGACGCCGGCGCCGGCGATGTACAACTCGCCGGTGATGCCGGGCGGTTGCGGCTGGAGGGCGCCGTCCAGCACGTACACCCGGGTGTCGTCCAGCGGGCGTCCGATCGGCAGCACGGCGGGCAGCCGGTCACCGGGGCGGAAGGCCCGGCGGGTGGCGAACGTGGTGGTCTCGGTCGGGCCGTAGCCGTCGACCACGGTGAGGTCGGGGCAGGCCTCCAGGACGCGGCGCACGACCGCGCCGGGCACCGCCTCGCCGCCGGTCCACACCTCCCGGGCGCCGCGCAGGCAGCCCGGGTCCTCCTGGGCGAGGAGCCGGAACAGGCCGGCGGTCAGCCACAGGCACTGCACGCCCTGCTCGGTGACGGCGCGGCGGACGGCGGCGGCGTCCAAGTCCTCCGGCGGGGCCAGCACGGCGGTGCCGCCGCGCAGCAGCGGCACCCACAGCTCGTAGGTGGCGGCGTCGAAGGCGTGCGGGGAGTGCACGAGCACCCGGTCGTGGCCGGCGAAGGCGCGGTCCAGGGCGAGCGCGGCGACGTCGCGCCGGCGCACCGCGACGCCCTTGGGGGTGCCGGTGGAGCCCGAGGTGAACATCAGGTACTGGACGTTGTCGGGGTGGAGCACCGGGGCCGGCCGGTCGACGGCGTGCGGCTCGTCCGGCCGGTCGACGCGCAGCACCCGGTCTGCGGGGAGCAGTTCTTCGGCGACGCGCGCCCGGTGCGCGTCGGTGAGCAGCAGGTCCGCGCCGGCCTCGGCCAGCATCAGGTGCAGCCGCTCGCGCGGCGCCCTGCCGTCCAGCGGCACGTAGACCCCGCCGGTCCGGACCAGCGCCAGCTGGGCGACGACCAGGTCGACGGAGCGGTCCATGAGCACGCCGACCGGGCGTTCGGCGCCGACGCCGAGCGCGGCCAGCCGGCCGGCCAGGGCGGCGGCGCGGGCGTCGAGGTCGCGGTAGCTGAGGCGCTCGTGGCCCGCCTCCACGGCGACGGCGTCCGGGCGGCGGCGCACCTGCTCGGCGAACAGGTCCGCGATGTCGCGCTCGGTCCGTTCGACGGCGGTGGCGTTCCAGTCGACGAGGATCCGTCGGCGCTCCCCGGCGGTCAGCAGCGGCACGCGCGCGGGCGGGCCCCCGGCGCTCCCGGGCAGTCCTGTCAGGACGACTGTGAGCTGCCCGGCCATCCGCCGGACGGTGGCCTCGTCGAACAGCCGCGGGTCGTAGCACAGCCGCAGGGCCAGCTCCGGCCCCGGGTAGGCCAGCAGGGCGAGCGGGTAGTTGGTGGTCTCGATGCCGTCCAGGTCGCGCAGGCGCAGGCCGTGCGCGGCGGCCGCGTCGTCCTCGACCGGGTAGTTCTCGAAGACGACGATGCTGTCGAACAGGGCGGTCTGCTCGGGGAGGACGGTGGCGGCCCGCAGGCGGGTGAGCGGGACGAAGCCGTGGCGCCGGTCCTCGCCCTGCTCCCGTTGCAGCGTGCGGAGCCAGTCGAGCAGGGTGCCGTCGGCGGGCACGGCCGTCCGGGTGGGCAGGGTGGTGATGAACAGGCCGGTCATCGTCTCGACGCCGGGCAGCTCGGGCGGCCGCCCGGACGAGGTGGTGCCGAACACCACCTCGTCCCGGTTGGCCTGACGGCCCAGCAGGATCGCCCAGGCGCCCTGGACCAGGGTGTTCAGGGTCAGGCCGGAGCTGCGCGCGAGACCTTCCAGCGCCCGGGTCGCGGCGGCGGGCAGGGTGAACGGCACGGCCCGGGTGGATTCCGCGCGGTGGCTCTGGCGCGGCTCGCGGTCGTACGGCAGCGGCGTCGGCTCGGCCAGCCCGGCCAGGCGCCCGTGCCAGTGCCGCTCGGCCTCCGCCGGGTCGCGCTCGCGCAGCCAGGCCACGAAGTCGCGGTAGGGCCGGCGCTCCGGCACCGTGCCGTACGGGACGGTGCCGAAGGACTCGGTGCCGGACGGCAGGGTGCCAGACGGGACGGTGCCGGACGGGACTTCTCCCGTCTCCGGCTCGGAGCGGGCCAGCGCGGCGTGCACGGCGAACACGTCGGACAGCACCTGGAAGAGGCTCCAGCCGTCCAGGACGAGGTGGTGGAAGGACCACAGCACGCGCACCCGGGTGTCGGAGAGGCGGATGAGCAGCAGCCGCTGGAGCGGGGCCCGGGCCAGGTCCAGCCCGCGGGCCCGGTCGCGGTCCAGGAGCTCGGCCAGCCGGCCCCGGCGCTTGGGCTCGGACAGCTCGCGCCAGTCCAGGTGGGTGACCGGCACGGCCGCCCGCCGCCGCACCACCAGCAGCGGCTCGGGCACCTCCTGCCAGCGGACGTGGGCGCGCAGCACCGGGGTCCGGTCGGTGACCCACTGCCAGGCGGCGGCGAGCCGCCCCGGGTCGGGCACGCCGTCCAGGACGAAGTCCAGCTGCTGGAAGTAGGCGCCGCTGTCCTCCTCGGCGAGGCCGTGGAAGAGCATCCCGGACTGGGTCGGCGTCAGCGGGAGGACGTCCTCCACCGCGCCCGGGTCGTCGCCGGTGATCAGGTCCACGGCCGCCTGGTCGAGCCGGGCCAGCGGGAAGTCGGACGGGGTGCGCCCGGCGGCGCCCGGGCGGGCCGCGTACCGCGCGAGGTCGGCCAGCTCGGCGGCGAAGCGCCGGGCCAGGGCCTCGACGGTGTCGCGCCGGTGCACGGCGCCGGAGTAGAACCAGCTGAACTCCAGCGCGTCGCCGTCGAGTCGGCCGACCACCTCCAGGGCGTGCGGGCGCTCGACGTGCGGGTCGGCGTCCAGTTCCAGGGGCCGGAAGGTGCCGCGGTAGAGCCCGGCCGCGTCCTGCGGGAAGGACATCCGGCCGAGGTAGTTGAAGCTGATCCGCGCGGCCGGGGCGTCGGGGGTCGTGCCGGGGCGCCCCAGATGGCGCAGGGCGTCGAAACCGAGACCCCGTCGGGGGACGGCGCGCAGCTGCTCCTTGACCCGCTTGAGGACGCCGTCCCAGTCGGCCCCGGCGGGCACGGCCAGCGCGACGGGGTGCCGGGTGGTGAACCAGCCGACCGTGCGGCTCAGGTCGAGGTCGGCGAACAGTTCCTCGCGCCCGTGCCCCTCGACGTCCACCACGACCCGCTCCAGCCCGCTCGCCCCGCACAGGGCCCGGCCGAGGGCGCTCAGCAGCACGTCGTTGGCCTGGGTGCGGTAGGTGTCGGGCAGGGTGCGCAGGAGGGCGGCGGTGTCGGCGGCGTCGAGGCGCACGGTGACGGAGCGGGCCGAGGCGTGGGTGTCGGCCCCCGCGAGGTCGGCCGGGAACGGGTCCGCCGGGGCGTCACCGTCCTGCGCGGGGACGGCCCGCGCCCAGTACTCCGTCTCGTCCTCGAAGCCGCCGGCCGCCGCGTACGCGCCGAGCCGCTGCCCCCACTGCCGCAGCGGCGAGGACTTCGCCGGCAGGGCCGCCGCCCCGTCCCGGCCGTCGCGGCGGGCGCGGTAGGCCGCGTCGAGGTCCTCCGCCAGCACCCGCCAGGAGACCCCGTCGACCACCAGGTGGTGGACGGCCAGGTGCAGGACCGGCGGCTGCCCCGCACCGCGCTCGTGCAGCACGGCGCGCAGCAGCGGGCCGTCGCCGCCGCCCAGGTCGAAGGGGCCGAAGTGCGGGGTGTCGCCGTCCGGGCCCGTGTGCCGGCCCAGGCGGATCCGGGGCGCCCGGTCGTCGATCCGCCAGCGCACGCCGCCGGGCTCTCCGTTACGGGGCTCCCCGTCGCGGGGCTCCGCGGGGTCGGGCTCGCCGGCCTCGGCCGTGAAGGCCGAGCGCAGCGCGTCGTGGTGGGCGACCACGTCGTTCAGGGCGTCCTCCAGCGCCGCCCGGTCCACGTCGGCGCCCAGCAGGAGGGAGAGCGCCTGGTTGAAGTGCCCGGCGCGCCCGGCGGCCCGGTCGAGCCACCAGCGCTGGATCGGGGTCAGGACGCCCGCCCCGGCGGCGGCCACCCGGGCGGTCACGGCCGGCCGTTCGGCGTCGTCCGCGCACCGGGCCAGCGCCGCGACCGTCTGGTGCCGGTAGAGGTCCCCGGAGGTCACCGCCAGCCCCACCTGCCGGGAACGGGCCACCACCTGGATGCCGAGGATGGAGTCGCCGCCGAGGTCGAAGAAGTTGTCGTCCGCGCCGACCCGCTCCAGCCGCAGCACCTCCGCCCAGATGGTGGCGAGCGCCTGTTCGGCGGGGGTGCGGGGGGCGACGTGGCGTACGGCGGGCACGGCCGGCCCCGGGTCGGGCAGCCGGCTCCGGTCGAGCTTGCCGTTGGGGTTGAGCGGCAGCGCGGGCAGCGGCACGACGACCGAGGGCACCAGGTAGTCGGGCAGGGCCAGGCCGAGCGCCCGGCGCACGGCCTCGGGCTCCACCCGGCCGCCCGGGACGGGGACCACGTAGCCGACCAGGCGCCGGTTGCCCTCGCCGTCGGCGACGGTGGCGGCCGCCTCCGCCACGCCCTCGCAGCGCCGCAGCGCCTCCTCCACCTCGCCCAGTTCGATCCGGAAGCCGCGCACCTTGACCTGCTGGTCGATCCGGCCGAGGTACTCCAGCTCGCCGTCGGCGTTCCACCGCACCCGGTCTCCGGTGCGGTACATCCGCTCCCCCGGCGCGCCGTACGGGTCGGCGACGAACCGGGCGGCGGTGAGCCCGGGGCGGCCCAGGTAGCCGCGCGCCAGGCCGCCGCCCCCGAGGTACAACTCGCCGACCACGCCCGGCGGTTGCGGGCGCAGCCCGGGATCGAGGACGTACGTCCGGGTCAGCGCGAGCGGCCTGCCGATCGGCGGCGCCTGCTCCGGCAGCCGGTCACCGGCGAACCAGGCGGTGGCGTAGACGGTGGCCTCGGTGGGGCCGTAGATGTTGGCGATCGCGCTGCCGGGCAGAGCGCGCCGCAGGTCGCCCACCGCCTGGGCGGAGAGGGCCTCGCCGGCCAGCACGACGGTGCCCGCGTCGACCGGGGCGGCGCCCCCGGCGAGCAGTCGGGAGATCACCGAGGGCACGCCGCTGACCAGGCCGACGCGGCGCGGGGCCGGCTCCTCGGCGAGGGCGGCGAGGTCGGCGACCACCTCGACGCTGCCGCCCGCCAGCAGCGGGCAGAGCAGCTCGAAGACCGACACGTCGAAGTTGAGCGAGGTCGCGGCGAGCACGTGGTCCAGCCCGCCGGGCCCGAACCGCTCGGCCGCCCAGCGGGCGAGGGCGACGACGCTGCGGTGGGTGATCACGACGCCCTTGGGCCGGCCGGTCGACCCCGAGGTGTAGATGACGTAGGCGGGGTGCTCCGGCAGCAGCGGCCGGAGGCGGTCGGCGTCCGTGAGGTCGGCGTCCGCCGAATCAGCGTCCTCCGGGTCGGCGTCGGCGACCAGGCCGGCGCCGTCCTCCAGCAGCAGGACGGGCCACCCCTCGGGCAGCGCGGCCGCCGTCTCCCGGGTGGCGAGGACCAGCGCGGGCCCGGCGTCCGCCAGCATGAAGCGGATCCGCTCGGCCGGGTAGCCCGGGTCCACCGGCAGGTACGCCGCACCCGACTTGAGCACCGCCCACAGCACCGACGGCAGGTCGGCGGAGCGCGGCAGGCACAGCGCGACCAGCCGCTCGGGGCCCGCGCCCCGGGCGACCAGCAGCCAGGCGAGGCGGTTGGCCCGCCGGTTGACCTCCGCGTAGTCCCGCCGCACCGGGCCGCAGCCGACGGCGGTCCGCCCGGGCGTGCGGGCCACCTGCGCCTCGAACAGCGCGGGCAGCACGGGCAGCACGGGCAGCACGGTGTCCGGGAGGTCGCGGGCGCCACGCGCGGGCGGGTTCCAGGAGTCGAGCAGCGTGCGCTGCTCCTCCTCGGAGAGCATGGGCAGTTCGGCGAGGATGCGCTGCGGACCGTCCGCCATGCCCGCCAGCAGGCGGTGCAGGTGGCGCGCCATCCGGGCCACCGTCCGGGCGTCGAACAGGTCCGTGTTGTACTCCACCGTCAGCGCGCAGCCGTCGGCGTCCTCCGGGGTGAACTCCAGCACCAGGTCGAACCGGGCGGCCGGGCGGGGCAGCGGGTGGTCCTCGAAGCGCAGGCCTCCGGCGGGCGGCGGGGTGGTGGGGCTCTGCTGGACGACCATGACCTGGACCAGCGGGGTGCGGCTCGGGTCCCGGGGCGGGGCCAGTTCCTCGACCACCCGGTCGAAGGGCACCGCCGCGTGGGCGAAGGCGTCCAGCAGGGTGGTGCGCACGCTCTCCACGAACCGGTCGACGGTGGCCCGCTCGTCCACGTCGCCGCGCAGCACCACGGTGTTGACGAAGAAGCCGGTCACCTCCTCCAGCTCCCGCCGGTCGCGCCCGGTGGTGACGGTGCCGAACGCCACGTCCCGCTGGCCGGAGTAGCGCGAGAACAGCAGCGCGGACGCCCCCGCGAACAGGGTGAACAGCGTCGTGCCGCGGCCCGCGGCGAGGTGCCGCAGCCGGGCCACCAGTTCGGCCGGGAGGCGGTGGCGGTGCGCCGCGCCGTTCGTCGTGCGCTGGGCGGGCCGGGGCCGGTCGGTGGGCAGTTGCAGGGGTTGCAGCTCCGCCAGGTTCCGCCTCCAGTAGGCGAGGTCCGGCGCGTCCTCCGCCCCGGCGCCCTCGGTCCGCCGGCGCTGCTCCCAGCGCGCGAAGTCGGGGTACTGGAGGGCGGGGGCGGCGAGCGCGTCCGGTTCGCCGGAGACCTCCGCCCGGTAGAGCGCGGCCAGTTCGCGGGTGAGGACGCCCACCGACCAGCCGTCGGTGATGATGTGGTGCTGCGCCAGCAGCAGCAGGTGCTCGTCGGCGGCGAGCCGGACCAGCAGTGCCCGGGCGAGCGGGCCGTCCGTCAGGTCGTAGGGCCGGTTCAGCTCCTCGGTCAGCAGCCGTTCGGCCGCTTCGGCGCGCTCCCCGGCCGGCCGGTCGCCGACGTCCGCGGTGCGCAGCGGCAGGGTGCCCGCCGCCGCGACGCGCTGCACGAGCTGCCCGTCGACGGTGGCGAAGGTGGTGCGCAGCGAGTCGTGGCGGGCGGCGAGCCGGCCGAGGGCCCGGCGCAGGGCCTCCGGGTCCGTCGTTCCGTGCAGCCGCAGGGCGACGCCGGTGTTGTACTCCGTCCCCCCGACGGTGAGGTCGTCGAGGAACCACAGGCGGCGCTGGGCGCTGGACAGCGGCAGCGGCTCCTCGCGCGGGGCGGGCGGGATCGGGTCCGGCGGAGCGGCGGTGTGCCGCTCGTCCACCAGCGGGGCCAGGGCGGCGACGGTCCGCGCGGTGAAGACGTCCCGGAGCGTGAGCCGGACGCCCAGCCGCTCGGCGACCCGGGCCAGGGTCCGGGCGGCGAGGATCGAGTCGCCGCCCAGGTCGAAGAAGTCGTCCGTCGCGCCCACCGCGTCGACGCCGAGGACCTCGGCCCAGATGGCGGCCAGGGCGCGTTCGTGCTCGGTGCGCGGGGCGACGGGTCCGGCCGCCCCGGGGCGGGCGGGGGCGGGCAGCGCCTGCTGGTCGATCTTGTGCTGCGGGGTGAGCGGCAGCGCGGCCAGGACGACGACGGCGGACGGCACCAGGTGGGCCGGCAGGGCGGCGGCCAGCGCCGCGCGCAGCTCCGCCGGATCCGGGGCGTGCTCCGGGTCGGCGGGCGTGGCGTAGCCGACCAGGCGTTCGCGGCCCGGTTCGTCCTCCCGGACCACGACGACGGCCTGGTCGACGGCGGGGTGCGCCCGCAGGGCGGCCTCGATCTCCCCCGGTTCGATCCGGAAGCCGCGGATCTTCACCTGCCGGTCGAGCCGGCCGAGGAACTCCAGCTCCCCGTCGGCCGTCCACCGGGCCCGGTCGCCGGTGCGGTAGAGCCGGGCGCCGGGCGGGCCGAAGGGGTCGGCGACGAAGCGCCCGGCGGTCAGGCCGGGGCGGCCCAGGTAGCCGCGGGCCACGCCCTCGCCGCCGACGTACAACTCGCCGTCGACGCCTGGCGGTTGGGGCCGCATGGCCGCGTCGAGCACGTACGCCCGGGCGTGCGGCAGCGCGCCGCCGATGGGGGGTGCGCCACTGCCGGCGGTCAGCGGGCCGGTCCAGGTGGCGACGATGGTCGCCTCGGTCGGACCGTAGGAGTTGATCATGCGCCGGCCGGGCGCCCAGCGGTCGACCAGGTCGGCGGGGCAGGCCTCGGCTCCGACGATCAGCGTGCGCAGGTGGCGGCCCGCGCCGCCGGGCACGGTGGCCAGGGCGGCCGGCGGGATGAGGGCGTGGGTGATGCGGTGCTCGTCGAGCACGGCGGCGAGTTCCTCGCCCAGCCAGGGGCCGTGCGGGGGGATCACCAACGTGGCGCCGGCCAGGACGGAGATGAACAGTTCGAGGACGGAGGCGTCGAAGCTGGGCGAGGAGAACTGCAGCACCCGGTCGCCGGGGCGCACGGCGTAGTGCGCGCGGGCCGCCTCCGCGAAGCCGCCGATCCCCCGGTGGGTGACGACCACCCCCTTGGGCGTCCCGGTGGAGCCCGAGGTGTAGATCACGTACGCCGCGTGGTCGATCCCGGTCGGGCCCGTACTGTCGGCCCGGTCCGTGCTGTCGGCCCGGTCCGTCTCCAGCAGCGCGCGGACCCGGGCCGGGTCGTCCAGGACGACGGCGGGGGCGGCGTCGGCGAGCATCAGCGCCCGTCTCCCGGCGGGGTAGGCCGGATCCACGGGCAGGAAGGCGGCGCCCGTCCGGGCGACGGCCAGCTCCGCCGCGACCAGTTCCATCGAGCGCGGCAGGACCAGCGCCACCGTCCGGTCCGTCCCGGCGCCGCGCCGTGCGAGGTCGCGGGCCAGGCGCTCGACCCGGTCGGCCAGTTCCCGGTACGTCCAGCTGCGCCGGCCGTCCGTCACCGCGGGCGCGTGCGGCGCGCGGGCCACCTGGGCGGCGAACAGCGCGTCGAGCGTCCGGTACGCCGGCGGCGGGGCGGCATCGGTCCCCGGGGCGGCACCGGTCCCCCGGGCGCCAGGGGTGTCGCCGGCCTGCGGCGGAGCGGACGAACGCACGGGCTGGGCAGGCCGGTCGGTCATGGCGGAAGGTCCTTCCGGACGGGGAGGAGGCGATGCGGGCGCCGGGGCAGGCGGGGGCCGGCCCTCGGGCCCGGGAACGGGGGCCGGGGGAACGGAACGAGCGGGGGGTGAGCCCGGTGGAGTGGCACCGGCGCGGCGGCGTCGGCGGGAGGACCGCAGGCGGCCAGGACGAGGCCGGGCGCCTCAGGCGGGGTCGGCGCGACGCGCCGTGCGCCCGGACACCTGCACCCGGTCGATCACGCCGGTGGCGGGATCACGGTGGAAGCGCCCGCCCGGCTCGGGGCTGCCGGTGTCGGGGGCGAGCAGATCGTAGGAGAGGTCGGCGAAACAGCGCAGGGGCAGCGGCAGGTCACCGTCCACGGAGAGCGTGGACGACCCGTCGCCCGCGCGCTCGACGAGGTACCGGATCGAACCGTTGCGGTAGGTGCCCGCACACTCGGGCAGGGGGGCGGGCTCGCCCGCGCCCACGGGCGCGATCGCGGCGGGCACCCGGACACCCGCCAGCTCGGCCAGATCGGCCGCGAGCTCGCGCCAGAGCGCGGTGGCGGCGCCGGAGTTGCCCGCGAAGGCGACCACCACGCCGCTGTCCGGGTCGGCCCGCAGGTGGCAGGAGGTCCCCATGGCGTTGCCGTCGTGGCCGCACCACAGCCGGCCGTCCTGCTGGTAGAGGGCGAGCCCCGGGCCCCAGCCGTCCGCGAGCGCACCCGGCCGGGCGCCGGGCTGCGGGCGGCGCATCTCCTCGGCGACGGCGGAGGGCAGGGCCTTGGCCCGGCCGACCAGGGCGCCGCCGAGCGCGGCGAGGTCCGCGGCGCTCGCCAGCAGGGCGCCGGCCGGGGCCTCCAGCGGGGCCAGGTTCTGCCGGACCGGCCGGGCCCGGCCGGTCGCGGCGTTGAGCGCGTGCCCGGCGGCGACCGGGCGTGCGGGTGCGTTGGCGTCGACGAACACGGGCACGGTGCCGAGCGGTTCGAGCAGCAGGGCGGCCACGGCCTCGTGCCAGGGCATCCCGGTCACCGTCTCCACCAGGCGCCCGGCGGCGACGTAGCCGGCGTTGGAGTAGGAGAAGTCCGTCCCGGGCGGGAAGAGCGCGTCCCCGGCCGTGCACACGGACGACAGGTAGTGCGCCGCGGTGGTCCGGGCGGCGGCGTCGGAGTCCGGCCCGGTGGGCAGTCCGCCGGTGTGGCTGAGGAGTTGGCGAATCGTTACTGCTGGCATCCGGCGGAACTCAGGCAGGTGATCGGCGACCCGATCGTCGAGGTCGAGGTCGCCGTCGTCGGCCAGGAGCATCACCAGGGCGGCCGTGTAGGGCTTGGTGAGCGACCCCACCGGCACGACGGTGTCCCCGGTGAAGGGCGCACCGGTGGCGGCGTCGGCCACACCGGTGTGCAGGGCGAGGACCTCCGAGCCGGTGTCCAGCACCACCTGGGCGCCGGGCACCCGGTGGGTACGCGCGAGCGTGTCGAGCCGGTGCTGCAGTTCGCGGTGTAAGCGGCGTAAGAGGAACGGCGCGCGCTCGCGGACGGGCGCGGAGCTGGGGTACGGCATGGGCGGACGCTCCCGTTGACTGGTTCTCAGATGCGGGCGCGGCAAGCGTCCGCGGATGAATTCCGGATTACTGTGGAGCACACCGTGAAATTTCCTGCCACCTGCGCTCCTCGACTCAAGACTCGCGGGAACAACGGGAATCGACGGAAGTCTGCCGATGACGGCCGGCTGGGTGTGAACGGGAATCCCCGACCGCTCCCGGCAGGGCGCCGCACCCGCCCGACGGGAACCGTTCCCGGCCGCTTCGGCGCTCCCCGACCGGACGGTGCGAATGCGACCCGAATTCCACGCCGCCCCGGAACGGCGAACAGGGGAACGGTGAGCGGGAACGGTGGGCGGCGAACGGCCGACCGCCGAATGACCTCACCCCGCAGGCGGGGCCGGACAGGAATCCCGAACGCTCCAGTCGGCCGCTCCGACGGCCCTGACCTGCGCGATCGTTGCGCCCGGCATGCCTATCCCCCCTGCGATCCCTCCCCGCAGCCACCGTGCGGAACCTGCCACAACCGTCGCGAGGACCGGGCAATACCTTGACGGCCCGAACGCTCGGAACGACGAACGCGGAACAGTCTTCACGGCGGGTCACCCGCTCGCAACCCCTGGCGATTGAACGGAAAGCAACTCTCCCCGGAATCGGAACCGCAAAATCGCTGGTGTGACTCCCGGCCACGCCCGGAACGCCTGATGACGGGTGTGAATTCTTTGGCCGAAACTGTGACACCCCGATCCCCCCGGCCACCCGGCCGGGTTTCCGCGGGGAATAGCCGAGTGATTCCCCTGACGCCTGGGGCGGTTGTGCAGGAATGCGACGGAATAGATCAGGTGCGTCGCGAGTGAATCAATGAGGGCTCTGATGCGCGTGTGCCCTGATGCGCTTGTGCCGTGGTGCGCGTGTGCCCTCGTTCACGCGTGCTCTGGTTCACGCGTGCCCTGGTTCGCGTCTGCCGCCCCCCGGGTCGCGGAAGGACTGCCGCGCTCGGCCGCCCCGGGGGCGGGGCGGCCGAGCGGATCCGCCGCGCGCCGGAACGCGGGCGGGCTCCGGGCTCAGAACACCCGTCAGCCCCGCCAGGAGCTGCCGGTAGAGGGCCTGGTCGCCGTGCCACCGGTGGACGTCACCGCGCGCGACGGAGCGGACGGGCCCGGCCCGGCCGACCCGGCCCCCGAACCGCTGGTCCGTACGGTCGGCGCCGACGAGGTGGTCGACGTCCCGCCCACCGGCGCGGCCGAAGTCCGCGGGGCCGACGCCCCGGACGCCGCCACCGGCCGGCCCGTCGAGGTGCGCGGCGCGGTCGCGCGGCCCTGCGCGGCCACGTCCACGGGCGCGCCGTCGCCCGGTTCGACGCGCTCGATCCGCAGCACCAGGTTCCGGTCGCTGCGGTCACCGCCCCCGTCCCGGTTGCGGCTGTGCACCAGCTGCGTCAGCACGCCCCGGACCTCCTGCCAGCGCCCCTGCACCGCGCGGATGTTGGGGCACCACTCGCCCTCGCGCCGGTGCTCCAGGTCGAGCTCCCAGCGCTCGGCGTCCACGAGGTGGCTCGCCCCGACCGTCCCGGGGATCTCGACCGGACGGCCACCGCGCACCGTCACCACCGCCCGCTGCGGCCACTGCCCCTCCACCGCCGTCACCGTGATCCGACTCCGCCCCTGGTACCAGGCCATCGCTGTCCTCCCACATCCGTCCTCGCGCCGACCACCGACCACCGACCGGCCTCGGCCGGTATCACGGCCGGCGCCCCCTCCCGGGTTCGAACAGCGGGTGCGACGGCGCACGTCAGGGGGTGCATGCACCCCGGGCAGGCGCGTCCTCGGCCCAGCCGTCGAACGAATTGTCGACAGGTTCAGGTCAAAGGGATGGCTAGATCACCCCCCTTGTCCGTAGTCATGCACACACCTAGCGTGACTGGCCTGCCGCTGTGCGGCGGTTCCCTCACCTGACCATGGAGGTGGTTTCGCCATGTCCGGAACGCCCGAGTACACCGAGCCCATCGAGCCCACGCCCGCCGTCGCCGAAGCGAACCGGAAGGCCGCCGAGGCGGCCAGGATCGCCGACGAGAAGGACGGCCGGGACTTCGCCGACGCCAACCGGTTCCTGATCGCCCCGCCGGACGTGCCCGTCATCATGTCCCACAAGGACCCGTCGAAGGTGGTCTGGGACTTCACCGCGTACGAGTTCCTCGACCCGGACCTGCGCACCGAGATGCCCACGGTCAACGGCAGTCTGCACCGGCAGGGCGAACTCACCGCCATCGCCGGGCTGTTCCAGGTCACCAGCTGTCGCGAGTACCGGATCTACCAGGTTCGCGGCTACGACCTGTCGAACATGACGATCGTCGAGAGCGACTCGGGCCTGGTCGTCATCGACCCGCTGGCCTGCTACGAGACCGCGCAGGCCGCGCTCAAGCTGTTCCGGGACAAGACCGAGCTCACCAAGGAGCAGCGGCCCGTCCGGGGCATCGTCTACACCCACTGCCACGTCGACCACTTCGGCGGCTCCCGGGGCCTGTTCGCCGAGCAGGGCGACCCGCTGGAGCCGGGCGTCCCCGTGGTCGCGCCGGAGGGCTTCCTGGAGCACGCGATCAGCGAGAACGTCTACGCGGGCCCCGCGATGGCGCGGCGCGCGCAGTACATGTACGCGGCGCAGTTGGACAAGGGCCCGGCGGGGCAGGTCGGTTCGGGCCTGGGCACGACCATCTCCACCGGCGAGGTGACGCTCGTCCCGCCGACCGACTACATCGGCGGGCCCGCCCACCCCGCGGTTTCCAAGGACCAGTGGAGCGACGCCTACGTCATCCCCTGGCGGCCGGGGCTGTACCAGTTCGACCTGGCCGGCGTGCAGATGCTGTTCCAGCTCACCCCCGGCACCGAGGCCCCGGCGGAGATGAACATCTACTTCCCGGCCGCCCGCACCCTGTGCATCGCGGAGAACGCCACGCACACCATGCACAACATCCTGAGCCTGCGGGGCGCCCAGGTCCGGGACGCGCACGCGTGGTCGAAGTACCTGACCGAGGCGATCCAGACCTTCGGCAAGGAGACCGACGTCCTGTTCGCCTCGCATCACTGGCCGATGTGGAGCGAGGAGAGCGAGGGCAGCGCGCCGGGCAACGCCCGCATCCTCGAATTCCTCAACACCCAGCGCGACATGTACGGCTACCTCAACGACCAGGCGCTGCGGCTGATCAACGCCGGCCGCACCGGCATAGAGATCGCCGAGGAGCTGGAGACCCTCCCGCCGGGCCTGGACGACCACTGGTACAACCAGGGCTACTACGGCTCGCTGAGCCACAACTTCAAGGCGGTCTACCAGCGGTACATGGGCTGGTACGACGGCAACCCGGCCCACCTGTGGCAGCTCCCGCCCGTCAAGGCCGGCGCGGCGTACGTCGAGGCGATGGGCGGCGCCGAGGCCGTCGTCACCGCGGCCCGGCGGGCCTACGACACCGACACCCCGGACGGCTTCCGCTGGGCCGCCGAACTCCTCGACCACGTCATCTTCGGCGCCGCCGCCGACTCGGCAGACCCGCTCCCCGAGCCGCAGGTCACCCAGGCCAAGGAGCTCCAGGCCAAGGTCCTCACCCAGCTCGGCTACGGCAGCGCCAACGGGACCTGGCGCAACGCCTACCTCACCGGCGCCCGGGAGGTCGTCGACGGCCCGCAGCCGCTGATCACCAGCCAGACCTCCGCCGACCTGATCCGCAGCACCACCCTGGACCAGTTCTTCTCCGCCCTCGCCCGCAGCGTGGACGGACCGACGGCCGCCGACCGCAACCGCCTCCCGATCGCCCTGAACTGGGTCTTCACCGACACCGGCGACACCTGCACCACGACCCTGCGCAACGGCGTCCTGGTCTACGTGGCCGGCGGCGACCGCCTCGTCGACGTGCCGGACGCCACCATCACCCTCAGCCGCCAAACCCTCGACGACCTCGCCCAGACCCCCGGCTTCCGGCACAACTTCGACCAGGCCGTCCAGGACCAGCGCATCACCCTCACGGGCGCGAACGCCCAACAGGCGGCCGACGCCGTCTTCGAAACCCTGACCCTCCCCGACCCGAAGTTCCCCATAGTCACCCCACCCACCCGGTAAACGGGGAGGGGGCGCCTACGATCTTCCGACTCGATCCGATCTGAGGCCTTGAAGTCCAAAGCCCCGGAAATGCAGAGAACCCCCATCCGGTTTCCCGGATGGGGGTTCTCTGTGAATGATTGTTCGGCGGCGTCCTACTCTCCCACAGGGTCCCCCCTGCAGTACCATCG
>NZ_JBFBNR010000023.1:0-139596 GCF_040687675.1 Kitasatospora sp. NPDC056731 | reverse complement strand
GGTTACATTCCGAACCCGGAAGCTAAGCCTTACAGCGCCGATGGTACTGCAGGGGGGACCCTGTGGGAGAGTAGGACGCCGCCGAACAATCATTCCAAAAAGACCCCCTCCCGTTCGGGAGGGGGTCTTTTTGCGTTAACCTCTGCCGACACACGAACCAGAGTTTGTCGGAGAGGCGCGATCCGTTGCAGAACCTGACCCTTACCTGGCAGTCCGCCGGGGGCGCCGCGGTCGCTCTCTACGGCGGGGCGTACGCCGCCGCCAGGGTCCGGAAGCCGTCCCTGTCGGCGCTGCTGCGGGAGGCCGGCACGCTGCTGGCGCTGTTCGCGCTCTGGCAGCTGGTGGGCCACCTCTCGGTGATGAGCGGAGACCACGCGCTGGACCGGGCGGATTGGATCCACCGCACCGAGTCGGCGATCGGTCTACCGGACGAGGCGTCCTGGCAGGCGGCCGTCACGCCGTACCCGGTGCTGGTGAGGCTCGCGAACTACTACTACGCGGCGATGCACTTCGCGGTGATGCTGGCGGTGCTGCTCTGGGTGTTCGTGCGGCACCGGGAGCGGTACGCGTGGGTGCGGAACACGGTGGTGATCACCACGGCGGTCTGTCTGCTGGTGCAGTTCATCCCGGTGGCGCCGCCCCGGATGCTGCCGCAGCACGGGTTCGTCGACGTGGCCGCCGAGTACGGGCAGTCGGTGTACGGGGGCGCGATGGGCGGTGTGGTGGTGGCCGACCAGCTGTCGGCGATGCCGTCGGTGCACGTCGCGTGGTGCGTGCTGGCGGCGGTCGCGGTGGTGCGGGTCTCGCGGAGTCCGCTGCGGTGGGTGATGGTGCTGCACCCGGTGCTGACCGTCGCGGTGGTCGTGGTGACCGCGAACCACTTCTGGGCGGACGGCATCGTCGCCGTCGTGATCCTGCTGCTCGCGTACGCCGCCCAGGCCCTGGTGGCACGTCGCCGGGGTCGGGCCTCCGTCGACACGGAGGTCCGACCCCGGTACGCCGCGGCGGATCAGCCGCAGCGGGTCATTTGACCGGCAGGGCGATCCTGCCCCAGGAGCCGTTGCTGAGCGCGGAGGTGGCCCAGTACCAGGCGGTGAGCCCGGAGACGGCCGCGACCCAGCCGGCGAACTTGGCGAGGCCGCTGTAGCCGCCGAAGACGGCGATGGCGTTCAGCAGCAGGGACAGCGTGAGCAGGCCGTAGACGGCGCGGCTGAACAGGCCCGCGCCCCAGCTGGCGGCGGTCAGGGTGAGGGCGAGCAGGGCCCAGAGCAGGAGGAACAGGCCAGCGGCGTTCTTGCCCGCCCCGCCGGCCGTCGACCAGGTCGCCCAGAAGGCGCCGAGGCTGGTGAAGGCCGTTCCGGTGAAGCCCTCGCCGCCGCGGAGCTGCCACAGGCCCGCGATGAAGAGGGTGACTCCGCCGACCAGATGGGCGAGGTGTGCCGCGTCCCCGACCCCGGTGCCGCTGAAGACGCCGGTGGAGAGCAGGCCGTAGGCGAGCAGTGTGAGGCCGAGTGCGAGGTAGCCGAGGTTACCCGCGTCGGCTCCGGTGGAGCGGGCGTTCGTTGCCCCGGTAGCTTCGTTGCTCACCGGAGGCTCCTTTCACTTTGGGCGCGCGCAGGGCGCAGTCAACGCAGTGGTGTGGTCCGATGAGGTGGATGCGCGCGACCGCGCCGAGGGCGCACGGCTGGAGCGTGCGCGGGCTGCGGTCAGAAGTGATGGGTCGGCGGGAGAGCCGCCGGTCCTGTCCCCGCCGGGGGATTCCCCGGTGAGATCGGTGTACCCGGACGTACTCGCTTGTACCCTTGTGAATATAACAATTTGTGACGATGTCAGCTGTGGAACGCTCAGGGCCGACCGGGGAGCCAGGGGCTGACCGAGAGGCGGTGTCGGCTCACGAGGCGCGCTGGGTCGGCACCCGCAGGGTCAGGATGGCCATGTCGTCGGACGGCGGTTCCGGGGCGAAGCGCTCGACGGCGCGCTGCACCCGCATCGCGACCGCCCCGGCGGTCAGGCCGGTACAGCCCGTGAGCACCTCGGCGAGGCCGTCGTCGCCCAGCATCCGGCTGCCCTCGCGGCGTTCGGTGACGCCGTCGGTGACGCACAGCAGGACCTCACCGGGGGAGAGCACCAGGCGCTCGGCGGTGAGGTCGAGGTCCTCCATGACGCCGAGCAGCGGCTGCGGGGTGGCGGCCCGGTCGACCTGGCCGTCGGTGCTCAGCCGGAGCGGCAGCGGGTGGCCGGCGCAGACCAGGGACAGTTCGATGCTGCCGTCCGGGCGGGGCGTCAGTTCGCCGTAGAGCAGGGTGAGGAAGCGGCTGCGCGAACCCTCGTCCAGGATGGCCGCGTTGAGGCGGCGGAGCACCTGCGGTGCGTCCAGGCCCTCGCGGGCGAGCAGGCGCAGCGAGTGCCGGGCGAGGCCGGTGACCGAGGCGGCCTCGGGGCCGGTGCCGCAGACGTCGCCGATGGCGAAGCCGTAGGTGCCCTCGCGGATGGTGAACAGGTCGTAGAAGTCGCCGCCGACCTCGTTGCCCTCGCCGGCGGCCTGGTAGTAGACGTCGACCTCGACGCCCGGGATCTCGGGCAGGTCCGGCGGCAGCAGGCTGCGTTGCAGGGCCTGGCTGGTGGCGGTGCGCTCGGAGTAGAGGCGGGAGTTGTCGAGTGCGAGGGCGGCCCGGCGGGAGAGGTCCTCGGCGAGTTCGAGGATCTCCTGGCGGAACCGGACGCCGGCCGGGACGCCGAGGGCGAGCAGGCCGATGACCCGGTTGCGGGCGGTCAGCGGCAGGACGACGGTCTCGCCGAGCAGTCCGGCGAGTTCGGGGCTGTCGGTGAGGCCGCCGGCGGCGGCGGTCTCGGCGGGCGCCGACCAGAAGCGGACGCCGTGGGTCGGGCCGGCGTCGGGGGCCGGGGTCTTGTCGAGCAGGTCGCGCAGCGGGTCGATCCGGTCCTCGTCCTCGTGCAGGACGAAGGCGAGGCCGGCCGCGGCGCCGTGGTCGCCCTTGGTGTAGACGGCGCACCAGGAGGCGAGGGTGGGGACGGCCATCTGGGCCATCAGGGCGAGGGTCTGCTCGTGTTCGAGGGTGCCGGCGAGCAGGTCGGAGGCCTCGACGAGGAAGGACAGCGAGCCCCGGCGGAGTCGTTCGAGCTCGGTCAGCCGGGTGCTCTCGACGGCGAGGGCGACCCGGTCGGCGGCGAACTGCAGCCGCAGGGCGTCCTCGTTGTCGTAGCGGCCGGGCGCGGCGGTGGCGATGCCGAGCGAGCCGATCAGCCGGCCCTCGACCTTGAGCGGGACGGTGACCAGGGATCGCATGCCGCTGCCGGTGAGCAGGGGCAGGCCGGTCGGGCGGGCGGTGAGGTCCTCGTGGACGGAGGGCAGCCGGGCGGAGTCGTAGCGGCTGCCGGTGTCGACCGGGAAGCGGGTGTGCCTGCGGTGTCCGGAGGTGAACCCGGTGGCGGCGCGGACCTCGAACTCGGTCTCGTCGTCGGTGGTCAGCAGCAGGTACGCGGCGTCGGCGTCGAGCAGGTCGCGGGCGCGTTCGACGGTGCGCTGGAGCAGGGTGTCGAGGTCGTCGGTGGCGACCGGGCCGGCCAGCAGGTCGAGCCGGGGGCCGGTCGGGTCGGAGCGCTCGCCGGGCAGGGCGCGGGCGGGGGAGCGGAGCACCGCGCGGTCGGGTTCGAGGACGAGCAGGCAGAGGGTGGAGGGGACGCCCTCGGTGTCGCGTACGCGGACCTGGACGCCGTACACCTCGACCTCGTGGCCGTCCGCGCGGCGGACGCCGTAGCCGCCCTCCCAGCGGGCCAGCCGCAGGGTGTCGGCGAGGCCGAGGCCGCGGCCGGCGGACTGCGGCCAGACGGCGAGGTCGGCCCAGGGGCGGCCGAGGACGGTCGTGGCGGGGTACTGGAAGAGCGCCTCGGCGTCCGGGTTCCAGGCGAGGACGCGGCCGTCCTCGTCGAGCTGGACGACGGCGACGTGCACCGGGCCGGGGCCGCTGGGCAGGTCGCTGCCGGGGGTCGCGGGGACGGCGTAGCGGGTGCCGGCCACGGGGGCGGGCAGGGCGAGCCGGAACCAGACGGTCTTGCGCCCGGCCGCGTACTCGACGCCCCAGCGCTCGGCGAGGGCGGAGCACATCAGCAGGCCGCGGCCGCCCTCGCCGTCGGGGTCGGCGTAGCGGTCGGAGGCGGTGACGGGGCCGTCGCCGAGGGAGGGCAGGCCGCGTTCGGGGTGGTGGTCGGTGACTTCGATCCGGACGGTGCCCTCCTCCCGCAGGCAGCACACCTCGGCGGCGGTGCCGGCGTGGACGACGGCGTTGGTGACCAGTTCACTGACCAGGACGACGGCGTCGTCGACGACCTCGGGCAGACCCCAGCCGAGCAGCGCGTCCCGTACGAAGCCCCGGGCGGCGGCTGCGGACCGGCCGTCGGGGTCGAAGGTGGCGGCTGCGCGCGCGGTGACCACGTTGCCACTTCTCCTCTGCTGCTCTGGCCTTGACTGTCCGGGGCGTGGCGCCGACTCCCGGTGCGTGCCGCCGGGGTGGCGGCGCTGGGTCGGGTCGTGGCCCGGTGCAGCGCTCCACCCTACTTTCCGCTTGGTTCCCCGCGGGGGCGGGGCGTTGAAACAGGCACCTGAGAGTGATTCTGCCCACCTGTTTCGGACGGTCGGCTACCAACCGGGCGCAACCGGCCGTATACCCGGCGCCGGTGCTGCCAGACTGGGGGGTCCGCGACGGCCGGTCGGAGCAGTACGGTCGATGCGGGTGCCGGTGTGCCGTGTGGGGCGCCGGTACGCAGCCCGACCGGGCCGGTGCCCCGGTGCGTGCCGTACCGGCACGGACGGTCACCGGGAAAGTTCACGATGTGGGAGGGGCCCGTTGAGTTCGGCCACCAAGGACGCAACCGGTACGACGCCGCCCGTTCCGCGCGGTGGGCGGTCCGGGACCGCGCCGCGGAACGCGGCCGGCCGGCGAGTGAGCCACAACCGGGGGGCGGAGCCGGCCGAACTGCGGAAGCTGTTGGCCGCGCTGACCGCGATGCGGGACGGCAACTTCCGCCGCCGGCTGACGGTTCCGGGGGACGGTCCGCTGGCGGAAATCGCCGCGGTGTTCAACGAGGTCGCCGAGCGCAATCAGCACCTGACCGGCGAACTGGCCCGGGTGCGGCGGGCGGTGGGTCGCGAGGGCCGGCTGAACGAGCGGCTGGAGACCGGCGCGGGCGAGGGTGCCTGGATGGCGGCCGTCGACAACTGCAACGCGCTGATCGACGATCTGGCCCGTCCGATGGCCGAGGTGGGCCGGGTGCTCTCCTCGATCGCCGAGGGCGACCTGGACCAGAAGATGGAGCTGCGCTCGCTGCACAGCAACGGGGTGAGCCACCCGCTGCGCGGCGAGTACCTGAAGATCGGCCGGACCGTCAACGGGCTGGTGGACCAGCTCTCGGAGTTCACCGACGAGGTGACCCGGGTGGCCCGCGAGGTGGGAACCGAGGGCAAGCTGGGCGGCCAGGCCAAGGTCCGCAGCGTGTCCGGCAGTTGGAAGGACCTGGCGGATTCGGTCAACACCATGGCCGGCCGGCTGACCGCGCAGGTGCGCAACATCGCCCAGGTGACGACCGCGGTGGCCAAGGGCGACCTGTCCCGCAAGGTCACCGTCGAGGTGGCCGGCGAGATGCTGGAGCTGAAGAACACCGTCAACACGATGGTGGACCAGCTGAACGGGTTCGCCGCCCAGGTCACCGGGGTGGCCAGGGACGTGGGCACCGAGGGCCGGCTCGGCGGCCAGGCGCAGGTGCCGGGCGTGGCCGGGGTCTGGCGGGACCTGACCGACTCGGTGAATTTCATGGCCGACAACCTGACCGGCCAGGTGCGCAACATCGCCCAGGTGACCACGGCGGTGGCGCGCGGGGACCTCTCGCAGAAGATCGAGGTGGACGCGCGCGGCGAGATGCTGGAGCTGAAGAACACCATCAACACGATGGTCGACCAGCTCTCCGGCTTCGCCGAACAGGTGACCAGGGTGGCCCGCCAGGTGGGCACCGAGGGGCGGCTCGGCGGTCAGGCGCAGGTGCCCGGGGCGGCCGGGGTGTGGCGCGATCTGACCGACAACGTCAACTTCATGGCGAACAACCTCACCGATCAGGTGCGCAACATCGCGCAGGTGACGACCGCGGTCGCCAAGGGCGACCTGTCGCAGAAGATCCAGGTGGACGCGCGCGGGGAGATCCTGGAGCTGAAGAACACCATCAACACGATGGTGGACCAGCTGGGCGCCTTCGCCGACGAGGTCACCAGGGTGGCCCGGGACGTCGGCACCGAGGGCATCCTCGGCGGTCAGGCGAGCGTGCCCGGGGTGTCCGGGACGTGGAAGGACCTGACCAACAGCGTCAACCTGATGGCCAACAACCTGACCAGCCAGGTCCGCAACATCGCCGAGGTGACCACGGCGGTGGCGCGCGGCGACGTGTCGAAGAAGATCACCGTCGACGCCCGGGGCGAGATCCTGGAGCTGGTGACGACCGTCAACACCATGGTCGACCAGCTGTCGGCGTTCGCCGACGAGGTGACCCGGGTCGCCCGCGAGGTGGGCACCGAGGGGATCCTGGGCGGCCAGGCGCGGGTGCGCGGGGTGTCGGGGATCTGGAAGGACCTGACCGACAACGTCAACTTCATGGCGTCCAACCTGACCGGGCAGGTCCGCAACATCGCCGAGGTCGCCACCGCGGTGGCCCGCGGCGACCTGTCCAAGAAGATCACCATCGAGGCGCAGGGCGAGGTCGCCGCCCTCGCCGGGACCTTGAACACCATGGTCGACCAGCTCTCCTCCTTCGCGGTGGAGGTGACCAGGGTGGCCCGCGAGGTCGGCACCGACGGCACCCTGGGCGGTCAGGCGAGCGTGCCGGGCGTGGCCGGCATCTGGAAGGACCTGACCGACAACGTCAACCTGATGGCCAACAACCTCACCGGCCAGGTCCGCAACATCGCGCTGGTGATCACGGCGGTGGCCCGCGGCGACCTCTCGCAGAAGATCGACGTCGACGCGCGCGGCGAGATCCTCCAGCTCAAGACCAGCATCAACACCATGGTCGACCAGCTGTCGGCGTTCGCCGACGAGGTCACCCGGGTCGCCCGCGAGGTGGGCACCGACGGGCGGCTCGGCGGCCAGGCCCGGGTACCCGGCGTGGACGGCACCTGGCAGGACCTCACCGAATCGGTGAACGAACTGGCCAACAACCTGACCCGGCAGGTGCGCGCGATCGCCCAGGTCGCCACCGCCGTGACCAGGGGCGACCTGAGCCTGCGGATCGACGTGGACGCCGCGGGGGAGCTCGACGAGCTCAAGGACAACATCAACCAGATGATCGCCAACCTGCGCGAGACCACCCGCACCAACCAGGAGCAGGACTGGCTCAAGACCAACCTGGCCCGGATCTCCGGCCTGCTCCAGGGCCGCCGGGACCTGGAGGCCGTCGCCTCGCTGATCATGACCGAGCTGACCCCGGTGGTCTCCGCCCAGCACGGCGCCTTCTTCCTCGCCCAGCCGGCCGGCCGCACCGCCGAGCTGATCACCGAGGACGACGACGAGAACGACACCGTCCTGCGGCTGATCGGCAGTTACGGCTACCAGCGGCGCGCGATGCCGACCACCTTCCGGCCCGGCGAGTCGCTGATCGGGCAGGCCGCGGTGGAGAAGCGGGCGATCATCCTCAAGGAGGCGCCGCCCGGATACCTCAAGATCGCCTCCGGCCTCGGCGAGGCCTCGCCGGCCCACATCGTGGTGCTGCCGGTGTTGTTCGAGGGCCGGCTGCTGGGCGTGATCGAGCTGGCCACCTTCAGCTCCTTCACCACCGTCGCGCTGGACTTCCTCAACCAGATCGCCGACCTGATCGGCGTCACCGTCAACACCATCAGCGTCAACACCAAGACCGAGGGCCTGCTGCTGGAGTCCCAGCGGCTCACCGCCGAACTCTCGATGCGATCCGCCGAGTTGGAGGCACGCCAGGAGGAACTGGAGCGCACCAACGAGGAGTTGCAGGAGAAGGCCGAGCAACTCGCCCAGCAGAACCGCGACATCGAGATCAAGAACAGCGAGATTGAGGAGGCCCGGCAGGTCCTGGAGGAGCGCGCCGAGCAGCTCGCCCTGGCCTCCCGGTACAAGAGCGAGTTCCTCGCCAACATGTCGCACGAGCTGCGCACCCCGCTCAACTCGCTGCTGATCCTGGCCAAGCTGCTCTCCGACAACAACGAGGGCAACCTCTCGCCCAAGCAGGTCGAGTTCGCCGACACCATCCACGGCGCCGGCTCCGACCTGCTCCAGCTGATCAACGACATCCTCGACCTCTCCAAGGTCGAGGCCGGCAAGATGGACGTCCGCCCGGCCCGGATCGCCCTGGTCCAGCTGGTCGACTACGTCGAGGCCACCTTCCAGCCGGTCGCGCTGGACAAGAACCTGGACTTCGCCGTCCGGGTCTCGCCCGCCCTGCCGGTCACCCTGCACACCGACGAGCAGCGGCTCCAGCAGGTGCTGCGCAACCTGATCTCCAACGCCGTCAAGTTCACCGACGCCGGCGCGGTCGACTTCTCGATCTCCCCGGCTGGCGCGGAGGTCCCGCAGCACGTGCGCGAGCGGCTGCTGGAGTCCGGCTCGATCAAGGACCCGGACGACGAGCTGATCGCCTTCGCGGTCTCCGACACCGGCATCGGCATCCCCGGCAACAAGCTGCGGGAGATCTTCGAGGCGTTCAAGCAGGCCGACGGCACCACCAGCCGCAAGTACGGCGGCACCGGGCTCGGCCTGTCGATCAGCCGCGAGATCGCGCGGCTGCTGGGCGGCGAGATCCACGCCGAGAGCGAGCTGGGCAAGGGCTCCACGTTCACGCTCTACCTGCCGCTGCGCACCGAGGCCCCGGGCGCGACCCAGGTCGAGCGCCCGGTCGTGTCGAGCGTCCCGACGCTGCGCGCCTCCGTCGGCGTGACCCCGATCGGGGTGCCCGTGCCGGTCGGTGAGAACCCGGCCGACCACTGGGCCCAGGAGGTCCGCGAGCTGGCCGAGGAGCGCCGCCGCGGCGCGGTGGAGCGACGGCGCAGCGCCGCCCTGGACGCCGCCGCCGGGGCCCGCCCGGTGGAGCCCGCCCCGCCCCGCCCCAGTCGCAGCGACGTGCGCTTCGACGGCCAGCAGGTGCTGATCGTGGACGACGATGTCCGCAACGTGTTCGCCCTCACCAGCGTGCTGGAACAGCACGGCCTGACCGTCCTGTACGCCGAGAACGGGCGCGAGGGCATCGAGATGCTGGAGCAGCACGAGAACGTGGCGCTGGTCCTGATGGACATCATGATGCCGGAGATGGACGGCTACGCGACCACCGAGGCGATCCGCCGGATGCCCCAGTTCGCGGGCCTGCCGATCATCGCGCTGACTGCGAAGGCGATGAAGGGCGACCGCGAGAAGTCGCTGGAGGCGGGCGCCACCGACCACATCACCAAGCCGGTGGAGACCGACCACCTGCTGGCGGTGATGCGCGAGTGGCTGCGGTCGGACCGCGCGTAGCGCCAGGGGAGGGCGCGAACTCCGGGGCGAGCTCCGGGGTTCGCGCCGTCCGGTGGGCCGGTTTGCTGGCGGTCGGGCCCGGGAACCCGGTAGGGTCACCGATCGTTGCGAACAGTGACCGGACGGCGACACGCTGCTGAGCGTGCGCCGGAGCACTGGCCGCGCGCCGCTCCGGATCGGGTCACGACGGAGCGATGTGCCGGGCGAGGGGGTGCGGCTAGCATGACCGGGGTAGCGGTGGGCAGGACGCGAGTGCCATCACCGGGCGGCAGGCAGGCGACAGGAGGGCGAGCCCTGATGCAGAAGGCGAAGATCCTCCTGGTCGACGACCGACCGGAGAACCTGCTGGCGCTGGAGGCGATCCTCTCCGCGCTGGACCAGACGCTGGTGCGCGCCGTCTCCGGCGAGGAGGCGCTCAAGGCGCTGCTCACCGACGACTTCGCGGTGATCCTGCTGGACGTCCAGATGCCCGGGATGGACGGCTTCGAGACGGCCGCCCACATCAAGCGCCGCGAGCGCACCCGGGACATCCCGATCATCTTCCTGACCGCGATCAACCACGGCCCGCACCACACCTTCCGCGGCTACGCGGCCGGGGCCGTGGACTACATCTCCAAGCCCTTCGACCCGTGGGTGCTGCGCGCCAAGGTCTCGGTCTTCGTCGACCTGTACGTGAAGAACTGCCAGCTGAAGGAGCAGGCCGCGCTGCTGCGGCTGCAACTGGAGGCGGGCGGCGGCGAGCCGCCCCTGGGCGGGGCGCTGCTGGGCGAGCTGTCCGCGCGGCTGGCGGCGGTCGAGGAGCAGGCGGAGGCGCTGGGCAAGCAGCTGGACGGCGTCGAGGACGCCGGGGTGGCGGCCACCGCGGCGCACCTGGAGCGCAAGCTGGCGGGGCTGCGCCGGGCCCTGGACGCGCTCCGGCCGGGAACCGCGTAACCGGTCGGCGGGGTTCACTCCTGCGGGTGAATTTCTGGCGCGGCCGGGTGAAACCGGGTCAGCGTGACGGTGTGTCTGCGACACGTCCCTGAGCCCCGGCTCGGGCACATGTGCACTGGTGGCCCACCCCGGTAGGCTGCTGACCCATGGCCACTCGTACGCCCGGAAGCGCGGCACGCAACCCGAGTCCGGGACCGTCCAAGAAGGCCGCGGCGAAGGCCCCGGGCAAGCCGCCCGCGAAGAAGGCGGCGGCCAAGAAGGCGGCCCCGGCGAAGAAGGCGGCGGCCAAACCGGCCCCGCCGTCCCCGCCGCCGCCCAAGCCGATACTCTTCCGGGCCGTCCGGGCCGTCTGGCTCGGCGTGGCGAACAGCATCGCCGCGATCTTCCGGGGCTTCGGCGACGGGGCCAAGAACCTCCACCCGGCCCACCGCAAGGACGGGCTGGGCCTGCTGCTGTTCGCACTCGCGCTGGTGACCGCCGCCGGCACCTGGTTCAGCCCGCAGGGCTGGCTGGGCGAGGCGGCCACCGCCGTGGTGTCCGGGCTGTTCGGGCGGCTCGACGTGCTGGTGCCGTTCCTGCTGGCCGGGATCGCGGTCCGGCTCTGGCGCCACCCGGAGCTGCCGGAGGCCAACGGCCGGATCATGATCGGCCTGAGCGCGCTGCTGGTCGGCGTCCTCGGCCTGGTGCACATCGGCTGCGGCGCGCCCATGATGGGCAGCGGTGCCTCGCGGATAAGGGCGGCCGGCGGGATCATCGGCTGGGCCGTGTCCACCCCGATGATGGCCGCCGCCGGGCCGGCGCTGGCCGTGCCGCTGCTCCTGCTGCTGTCCTTCTTCGGCCTGCTGGTGGTCACCGCCACCCCGGTCAACCGCATTCCCGAGCGGCTGCGGTCGGCCGGCGTGCGGCTCGGCGTGGTGGAGCCCGGGCCGGAGGACGAGCTGCGCGAGGGGCGTACGCCGGAGCGCGACCTGTCCACCGAGCCGCCCGAGGACGCGGACCCCGCCGCGCTGCCGTTCACCGTGGGCAGCGAGGACCCGGGCGACGAGGTGGCCGCCCGCCGTCGGCGCCGCCGCCGCAAGCCGGCGGACGACGAGGACCAGCCCGACGCCGTCCGGGTGTCCCTGGACAAGGAGCCGCTGGACCCGTACGCCACCCGCGACCTCGCCGCCGGCGCCGCCGCCGACCTGGACGGGGCACTCGTCTACGGCGTGCCCGCCTCCTCGGCGGTGGCGAACATGATGCACCAGGTGCAGGACCGCACCGCCCCGCCGGAGGAGGCCGCCGTCCCGGCCGCCCGCAGCGCGGGCCCGGGCGCGCCCGAGGAGCACGGCCCGGCACCGGTGCGGATGGAACAGCTCCAGCTGGCCGGCGACGTCACCTACGCGCTGCCCCCGCTCGACCTGCTGGAGCGCGGCGGCCCGGCCAAGGCCCGCAGCGCCCTCAACGACGAGGTGGTGGCCCAGCTCAGCAGCACCTTCGCCGAGTTCAAGGTGGACGCCAGGGTCACCGGCTTCACCCGGGGCCCGACGGTGACCCGCTACGAGGTCGAGCTCGGCCCGGCCGTCAAGGTGGAGCGGATCACCGCGCTCGCCAAGAACATCGCGTACGCGGTGGCCAGCGCCGAGGTGCGGATCATCAGCCCGATCCCGGGCAAGTCCGCGGTCGGCATCGAGATCCCCAACCGGGACCGCGAGATGGTCAACCTCGGCGACCTGCTGCGCTCGCGCACGGCCGCCGAGGACACCCACCCGATGGTCGTCGGCATGGGCAAGGACGTCGAGGGCCAGACCGTGATGGCCAACCTCGCCAAGATGCCGCACATCCTGGTGGCCGGCGCGACCGGCGCGGGCAAGTCGTCCTGCATCAACTGCCTGATCACCTCGATCCTGGCCCGGGCCACCCCGGACGAGGTGCGGATGGTGCTGGTCGACCCCAAGCGGGTCGAACTGACCGCGTACGAGGGCATCCCGCACCTGATCACGCCGATCATCACCAACCCGAAGAAGGCCGCCGAGGCCCTCCAGTGGGTGGTCCGCGAGATGGACCTGCGCTACGACGACCTCGCGGCGTTCGGCTTCCGGCACGTGGACGACTTCAACGCGGCGGTGAAGGCCGGCAAGGTCACCCCGCCGCTCGGCAGCGAGCGGGAGCTGACCCCGTACCCGTACCTGCTGGTGATCGTCGACGAGCTGGCCGACCTGATGATGGTGGCGCCGCGCGACGTCGAGGACTCGGTGGTCCGGATCACCCAGCTGGCCCGCGCGGCCGGCATCCACCTGGTGCTGGCCACCCAGCGGCCCTCGGTGGACGTGGTCACCGGTCTGATCAAGGCCAACGTGCCGTCCCGGCTGGCCTTCGCGACCTCCGCGATGGCCGACTCCCGGGTCATCCTGGACCAGCCCGGCGCGGAGAAGCTGATCGGCAAGGGCGACGCGCTGTTCCTGCCGATGGGCGCTGGCAAGCCGATCCGCCTCCAGGGCGCGTTCGTCACCGAGGCGGAGATCGCCGCGGTGGTGCAGCACTGCAAGGACCAGCTGACCGCCGTCTACCGGGACGACGTGACGGTCGGCGGCGGGGCCAAGAAGGAGATCGACGAGGAGATCGGCGACGACCTGGACCTGCTGATCCAGGCGGCCGAGCTGGTGGTCTCCACCCAGTTCGGCTCGACCTCGATGCTCCAGCGCAAGCTCCGGGTCGGCTTCGCCAAGGCGGGGCGGCTGATGGACCTGATGGAGTCGCGCGGGATCGTCGGGCCGAGCGAGGGTTCCAAGGCCCGCGACGTCCTGGTGAAGCCGGACGAGCTGGACGGGGTGCTGGTCGGTCTGCGCGGCTGACGACCCGCGCCTGCGACGAGTGTTCACCCGTTCGGAGGAGGGTAGGCGCGTGAAGGGGAACCGAACGCCCGTACGCCGCGTCACAGGCCGGAAAGCGAACCCCCCGGGTTCCCCGCGCGGGCCCGCTGACGGCCGTTCAGCGGGGTGCCGGGCACCCGTCGGGGCGGGCGCGCGCATTCGGGCCTGTTCCGCTTGAGAAACGATCCGCCCGCGCCCCTAGACTGTTCCCCAGCAGGTGGCCATCCGCTCGAAAGGCGTGCCCCGTGACCATCGGCAAGTCCCCCGACCGCGAGAACGCCCCGTCGTCCGTCGAGCCGACCGACGACGCGGTGCAGGCGGCCGATGCCCCGAGCATCGGCCGGGTGCTGTCCACCGCCCGGATCGAGGCCGGGCTCACGGTGGACCAGGTGAGTACGGCGACCCGGGTCCGGGTGCCGATCGTCCACGCCATCGAGGAGGACGACTTCGGCCGCTGCGGCGGCGACTTCTACGCCCGCGGGCACATCCGCGCGATCGCCCGCGAGGTCGGCGTCGACGGCGAGGCCCTGATCGCCCGGTACGACGCCGCGCACGGCGGCTCGCCCGCCTCCAAGCGGCCGACCCAGCTGATCGACAGCGGCCCGATCAAGGTGCCCGGCCGCGGTCGGCCGAACTGGGCGGCGGCCATGGTCTCCGCGATCGTCGTGGTGGTCGTCCTGATCGGCTTCAACCTGGTCAGCGGCAAGGACGGCCACACCGGCACCGGCTCCGCCAGCGCGCCTTTGCCCAGCGGCTCCGGCACCGGCTCGGTCGCCTCCGTGCCCTCGCCCACCGTGCAGCCGCCGGCGCCCGTGCCGAGTGCGGCCGCGATCGCCGCCGTCCCGGCCGACAAGGTCACCGTGAAACTGGTCGCCGAGGGCAGCACCAGCTGGGTGTCCGCGGTGGACGGCAGCGGGAAGTCGCTGTTCCAGAACAACATCAGCGACGGCCAGGACCAGACCTTCACCGACCCCAAGCAGATCAAGCTGGTGCTCGGAAACGGCGGGGCCGTGCACGCGTACGTCAACGGCAAGGATCTCGGCCTCCTCGGCAAGGACGGCCAGGTGGTGCACGTCACGTACACCCCCGGCGATCCGCAGGCGGGCTGACCACAGGCCTGCGGAGGCCCTGGAGAGCGGCCCTGCGGCCTGGCGAAGATCTGGTAATCCGAGGCGCGCGGCCTCCGGGGCGAACGGCACCGGAGGCCGCGCGTTAATCTTGGCCCTATGCCTGAACGCCGTACTGTCGCCCTTGTCACGCTCGGATGCGCCCGCAACGAGGTGGACTCCGAGGAACTCGCCGGGCGACTGGAAGCCGACGGCTGGTTGCTCGTCGACGACGCCGCCGAAGCGGACGTCGCCGTCGTCAACACCTGCGGCTTCGTCGAGGCCGCCAAGAAGGACTCCGTGGACGCCCTGCTGGAGGCCAACGACCTCAAGGGGCACGGCCGCACCCAGGCCGTCGTCGCGGTCGGCTGCATGGCCGAGCGGTACGGCAAGGAGCTCGCCGACGCCCTGCCCGAGGCCGACGGCGTGCTCGGCTTCGACGACTACTCCGACATCTCCGACCGCCTCCAGACCATCCTCTCCGGCGGCCACCACGCCCCGCACCTCCCGCGCGACCGCCGCAAGCTGCTGCCGATCAGCCCGGCCGAGCGGCAGTCCGCCGCCGAGGCCGTCGCGCTGCCCGGCCACGGCGCCGCCGAGGCCCCGGCCGAGCCGATCACCGACCTGCCCGAGGGCCTCGCCCCGGCCTCCGGCCCGCGTACCCTGCGCAAGCGGCTCGACGACAACCCGGTCGCCTCGGTCAAGCTCGCCTCCGGCTGCGACCGGCGGTGCTCCTTCTGCGCCATCCCGGCGTTCCGCGGCTCCTTCATCTCCCGCCGCCCCTCCGACGTGCTGCACGAGGCCCAGTGGCTGGCCGAGCAGGGCGTGCGCGAGGTCGTCCTGGTGAGCGAGAACAACACCTCGTACGGCAAGGACCTCGGCGACATCCGGCTGCTGGAGACGCTGCTCGGCGAGATCGCCGCGATCGAGGGCGTCGAGCGGGTCCGGGTCTCCTACCTGCAGCCCGCCGAGATGCGCCCCGGCCTGATCGACGCGATGACCGGGACCACGGACGTGGTGCCCTACTTCGACCTGTCCTTCCAGCACTCGGCGCCCGCCGTGCTGCGCCGGATGCGCCGCTTCGGCTCCACCGACCAGTTCCTGGACCTGCTGAAGACCATCCGCGACCGGGCCCCGCAGGCCGGCGCCCGGTCCAACTTCATCGTCGGCTTCCCCGGCGAGACCGAGGCGGACTTCGCCGAGCTGGAGCGCTTCGTCACGCACGCCGGGCTGGACGCGATCGGCGTCTTCGGCTACTCCGACGAGGACGGCACCGAGGCCGCGACCTACGACGGCAAGCTGTCCGAGGACGTGATCGCCGACCGGCTGAACCGGCTCAGCCGGCTGGCCGAGGAGATGACCGCCCAGCGGGCCGAGCAGCGCGTCGGCACCGAGGTCGAGGTCCTGATCGAGTCCATCGAGGACGGCGTGGTCGAGGGCCGGGCCGCCCACCAGGCCCCCGAGACCGACGGCCTGACCACCCTCACCGGCGTCGAGGACCCGCAGATCGGCCAGTTCCACCGGGCCAAGGTGGTCGCCAGCGAAGGCGTCGACCTGATCGCCGAGGCGCTGGAGCCGGTCCGGGTCCGTCAGGCCCCGGGAGCCGGGGAATGACCAAGGGGCCCGGCGCCCCGGCCGCGGCCCATCCGGGCAGACCGCCGGCCGCGGTGCCGCCGGCGCCGGCTGTCTGGAACATCGCCAACATGCTCACGATGCTCCGGCTGCTGCTGGTGCCGGTCTTCGTGTCGCTGCTGTTCGCCGACGGCGGGCACGACCCCAAGTGGCGCTCGGTCGCCTGGGCGTCGTTCGCCATCGCGATGATCACCGACCTGTTCGACGGCGAGCTGGCCCGGCGCAAGGGCCTGGTCACCGACTTCGGGAAGATCGCCGACCCGATCGCCGACAAGGCGATCATGGGCTCGGCGCTGATCGGCCTCTCGCTGCTCGGCGACCTGCCCTGGTGGGTCACCGCGGTGATCCTGGCCCGCGAACTCGGCATCACCCTGATGCGCTTCTGGGTGATCCGCTACGGCGTCATCCCGGCCAGCCGCGGCGGCAAGATCAAGACGCTGACCCAGGGCATCGCGGTCGGCATGTACGTCCTGGAGCTGACCGGCTGGCTGGCCACCGCCCGGGCCGTGCTGATGGCCCTGGCGGTACTGCTGACCATCGGCACCGCGCTGGACTACGTCGGACAGGCGCTGCGCATGCGCCGCGAGGGACTGGCCGCGGAGCGCGCGGGCCGGTGAGCGACGGGGGAGACCGGGTGACGGACCACGAGCTGGCGGTACGGGCGCACGAGGCGCTGCGGGCCAGGGGCGGCACGCTGGCCGTCGCCGAGTCGCTGACCGGAGGGCTGCTCGCGGCCGCCCTGGTCGACGTCCCCGGGGCGTCCGCGACCTTCCGGGGCTCGGTCACCGCGTACGCCACCGAGCTGAAGGCCTCGGTGCTCGGCGTGGACGAGGGGCTCCTGGCGGTGTACGGGCCGGTCCACCCGGTGGTGGCGGGGCAGATGGCCGAGGGCGTGCGCCGGCTGCTGGGGGCCACGTACGGGATCGCGACGACCGGGGTGGCCGGGCCGGACCCGCAGGACGGGCAGCCGGTGGGCACCGTACACCTGGCGGTCGCCGGTCCGGAGGGAACTCTGGTCAGTTCGCCCCGGCTGTCGGGCGGGCGTGCCAGAATCCGTCACGGGGCGGTGACCGCCGCTCTGGAGCTGTTCGTCGGGCGGCTCCGGGCCGGTACGCCCACGACCTGAACCCCGCGGGGCCCGCACCCGGACGTCCCGCAGCCCGTTGGAGGCGCCGCGGAGGCGTGGTGGAGCTCCGATCGCGGCGATCTCCACCGGACCGAGATCCGCCGATCCGGTCCGCGGGCATGGCACAGCTGGAGGATCGTGTTACATCCAAGGGCCTGGTTGGGCAGAAACCAGGTGGCGAACGAGTTGCGTGACGGTGGCCGGGCGGTCCGCGAGGGGTACCACGAGGGGCCCGCGGACCCGGAAACGACACCGGAACGAGGAGGGGGACAGCCTTGCAGCCCAGAGTGAACACGACCAGGGTCCCCGCACGCGAAGCGGGCAAGGCGGTACGGTGGGGTCGTGACATCTCGATCCGCAGTCCGAGGAGGGAGGCACCGATGATCCTGCTTCGTCGCCTACTGGGCGATGTACTGCGTCGGCAGCGCCAGCGCCAGGGCCGCACACTCCGCGAGGTGTCGGCGGCAGCCAGGGTTTCGCTCGGTTACCTCTCCGAGGTCGAGCGGGGACAGAAGGAGGCCTCCTCGGAGCTGCTCTCCGCCATCTGCGACGCGCTCGACGTCCGGATGTCCGAGGTCATGCGCGAGGTCAGCGACGAACTGTCGCTCGCCGAACTTGCGGCGATGGCCAGCCTCTCCGAAGGTGATCTGCTGAGGCCGGTACTCGAACCGGTTCCGCTGCCCGCTCCCGGCACCGACCGGGCGAACATGTCGCCCAAGGCCGCCGCGATGGACGTGGTCGCCGCCTGAACCCGGCCTCGACTCCCGGGCTCCTGGTGCCCGGGGCGAGCGAAGGAGGGCGGTCGTGCGGAGATCCGCGACGGCGTGCACGGAGGCTCGAATACGGCTGCGGCGACTGATACCGTGGCCGGCCCGCCGGGTCCTGGTGATCCTGACGGCAGGGCTGCTCTGGTGGCTGCCGGCGGTCCGGGGACAGTTGGCCGACGGCGCCGTGCTGGGACTGCTCGCGGCCGGCGGCTGGGGACTCGGCCTGATCCCGGTCCACGCCGACCGGAACGCCACCGGGCCGCAGCGGCGCCCGTCAAAGGAGGCCGTGGCCCGGGTGGCGGCGCAACCGCCGACGGTCGGCTGAGCCACTCGAACGGGTGATACGAGCGAACGAAGGCCGCGGGGCACCGGATGCCCCGCGGCCTTCGGCGTCGGCGGACCTCAGGAGGACCGCAGGCGCAGGCCGCGCGGGGTGGCGTGGAAACCGGCCTCCTCCAACGCGGCGCCCAGCGCCGAGCCGAGGGCCGGCTCGCCGTTCGCCCGCTCGACCGTGACGCTGCCGAGCGCACCCTCGCGGACCGCGGCCGCCAGCGCGCCCACCGCCAGCGCCCGGGTGGCGCCGTCCTCCGGCCAGGCCAGCAGCGACTTGCCGCCCCGCTCGACGTACAGCGCCAACTCGCCGTCCACCAGCACCACCAGGGCGCCCGCCTTGCGGCCCGGGCGGTGCGCCCGGGCCTCCTTGGCTCCGGGGGCCGTCGGCGGCTCCGGCCAGGGCAGTGCGGAGCCGTAGGCGTTCGCCGGATCGGCGGCGGCCAGCACCAGCACCTGCGGCGGCTCGGTGGCCGGGGCGGCCGGCCACTCGGCGGCCCGGGCCCGCTCCAGCCGGCCGTTGACCGAGCGCAGCCGGTCGGCCGCGCCCTCCATGGCGAACTGGGCGCCGCCCAGCCCCTCGACGAAGTAGCCCCGGCGGGCCCGGCCGCGCTCCTCCATCGCGGCGAGCACCCGGTACACCCCGGCGAAGCCGCCCGGCACCCGCTCGGCCGCCACCGCGCCCCGGGTGACCAGGCCGTGCCGGTCCAGCAGGCTCTGCGCCTGGGTGGTGGCCCGGACCGTCGGGTCGGTGGTGAAGGCGGGCAGCAGCGACCAGCGCCCGGCCACCGTCGGCGGGCCGCCGCGCAGCGCGCCGCCGACCCGGCCGAAGGCGCGGCCGGCGCCGCCGTAGCGGCCGCGCGGGGTCGCCCGGGGCGCGCGGTGGGCGGTGGCACCGGCCGTCCGGCCGGAGCCGAGCAGGGCGCGCAGCGGGGCGAGGGTGTCGTTGGTGACGTACCCGGCCCAGACGAGGTCCCAGAGCGCCTCGACGACCTCCGGCTCCGGGGTCTCCTCCGGCAGCTGCTGGACCAACTGGCGGAAGAACAGGCCGTAGCCGCCGGCCAGCGCCGCCAGCAGCGCGCTGTGCACGGGGGTGAGCGCGGGCGGGACGGGCTCGGGGCGCAGCAGGTGGGCGTGCTCGGCCAGGTGCAGGCTGAGCCAGCCGTCCTTGCCGGGCAGCGCGCCGGCCCCGCACCAGCCGATCTCGCCGGCCGCCGTCAACTCGTCCAGCAGGCCGGGGGAGTAGCCGGTGAGCCGGGCCGGGAGGATCAGCTTCTCCAGGGCGGAGGCGGGCAGGGCGGTGCCCTGGAGCTGTTCGACCACCCGGAGCAGGCCGTCCGCGCCGCTCAGCCGGTGGCCGGCCAGGTGCTGCCACTGCGGGAGGAACGCGGCCAGGGCGCGCGGCGGGACGGGTTCGACCTCCTGGCGCAGGGCGGCCAGCGAGCGGCGGCGCAGCCGGCGCAGGACCTCGGCGTCGCACCACTCGGTGGTGGTGTGGTCGGAAGGGGTGGTGTGGAGCGCCTCCGGCGAAGGGGGCCGGCGGGCGACGGGTGGGCGGAACTGGCCCTGGACCAGGCGGCCGGCGGCGGTGAGCCGGTGCAGGGTGCCGGTGACGACGGCGGTGCCGAGGCCGAAGCGGGCGGCCGCCTCGGCGGCGGCGAACGGGCCGTGGGTGCGGGCGTAGCGGGCGAGCAGGTCGCCCAGCGGATCCTTGACCGGCTCGGTGAAGGCCTCGGGGACGCCGACCGGCAGCGGGGTGCCGAGCGCGTCGCGCAGCCGCCCGGCGTCCTCGACGGCGGACCAGCGCCGCTCGCCGGCGATCCGGACCTGGATCACCCGGCGGGCGGCCTCCAACTCCAGGGCCCAGAGCGGCTCGGCGCCGCGGGCCGCCAGCTCGACCTCGGTGAGCGGGCCGAGCAGGCGCAGCGCGTCGGCGACACCCTCGGCGTCCTTGATCCGGCGCTCGGGGGTGAGGCGCTGGAGCTCGGCCTCCAACTCGGCGAGCACCTGCGGGTCGAGCAGTTCGCTCAGCTCGGCCTGGCCGAGGAGTTCGGACAGCAGCCGGGAGTCGAGCGAGAGGGCGGCGGCGCGGCGCTCGGCGAGTGGGGAGTCCCCCTCGTAGAGGAACTGGGCGACGTAGCCGAACAGGAGGGAGCGGGCGAAGGGCGAGGGCTCGGGGGTGGTGACCTCGACCAGGCGGACGGCGCGGGATTCGAGGTCGCCCATCAGCTCGACCAGGCCCGGCACGTCGAAGACGTCCTGGAGGCACTCGCGGACGGCCTCCAGGACGATCGGGAACGATCCGTACTCGGAGGCGACTTCGAGCAGTTGGGCGGCGCGTTGGCGCTGCTGCCAGAGCGGGGTGCGGCGGCCGGGGCTGCGGCGCGGGAGCAGCAGGGCCCGGCCGGCGCACTCGCGGAAGCGGGAGGCGAACAGGGCGGAGCCGCCGACCTGGTCGGTGACCAGCTGCTCGATCTCGGCGGCGTCGAACAGGGCGGCGTCGGCGCCGACCGGGGCCTCGTCCGAACCGGACCGCTCCGGGGGGCTGTTGAAGTCGAAGTCGGTGGCGAGGAGGTCGGCGTCCGGCAGGCGCAGCACGATGCCGTCGTCGGCGTGCATGACCTGGGGGTCGAGGCCGTGCTTCTCGCGCAGCCGGGCGCCGAGTGCGAGCGCCCAGGGGGCGTGCACCTGGGCGCCGAAGGGGGAGTGGATGACGATCCGCCAGTCGCCGAGCTCGTCCCGGAAGCGCTCGACGACGATGGTGCGGTCGTCCGGGAGGTGGCCGGTGGCGGCGCGCTGCTGGGCGAGGTAGTCGAGCAGGTTGGCGGCGGCCCAGTCGTCCAGGCCGGCCCGGTGCAGCCGGGCGGTGGCGGCCGCGGGCTCCAGGGCGCCCAGCTCGCGGGTGAACGCGCCGAGGGCGCGGCCGAGTTCGATCGGGCGGCCGAGGGTGTCGCCCTTCCAGAACGGGAGCCGGCCGGGCACGCCGGGGGCGGGGGTGACCAGCACCTTGTCGTGGGTGATCTCCTGGATCCGCCAGGAGGTGGTGCCGAGGGTGAACACGTCGCCGACGCGGGACTCGTAGACCATCTCCTCGTCGAGCTCTCCGACCCGGCCGCCGCCCTTTTTGGGGTCGATGCCGGCGATGAAGACGCCGAACAGGCCGCGGTCGGGGATGGTGCCGCCGGAGGTGACGGCGAGCCGCTGGGCGCCGGGGCGGCCGGTCACGGTGCCGGCCACCCGGTCCCAGACCACCCGGGGGCGCAACTCGGCGAAGGCGTCCGAGGGGTAGCGGCCGGCCAGCATGTCGAGCACGGCCTCGAAGGCGGACTGCGGGAGGGTGGCGAAGGGCGCGGCGCGGCGGACCACGGTGAGCAGGTCGTCCACCGGCCAGGCGTCCAGCGCCGTCATCGCGACCAGTTGCTGGGCGAGCACGTCCAGCGGGTTGCGCGGGACGCGCAGCGCTTCGATCCGGCCGGCCCGCATCCGCTCGGTGACCACGGCGGACTGCACCAGGTCCCCGCGGTACTTGGGGAAGAAGACGCCGGTGGAGACGGCGCCGACCTGGTGGCCGGCCCGGCCGACCCGTTGCAGGCCGGAGGCGACCGAGGGCGGCGACTCGACCTGGACGACCAGCTCGACGGCGCCCATGTCGATGCCCAGTTCCAGGCTGGAGGTGGCGACCACGGCGGGCAGCCGGCCGGCCTTCAACTCCTCCTCGACCAGCGCCCGCTGCTCCTTGGAGACCGAGCCGTGGTGGGCGCGCGCGATGACCGGCGGGGCGCCCTTGGCGACGCCGGACTCGGCCATCAGCTGGGCGGGGGAGTGCGCCTCGGGCAGCGGCTCACCGGTGGCCCGTTCGAGGGCGATCTCGTTCAGCCGGTTGCACAGGCGCTCGGCGAGGCGGCGGGAGTTGGCGAAGACGATGGTCGAGCGGTGCGCCTGGACCAGGTCGACGATCCGCTCCTCGACGTGCGGCCAGATCGACGCCTGCCGCTGCGGGTCGGCGTCGGAGGAGGCGCCGGTGGCCGGGGCCGCGGGCAGGTCGTCCAGGTCGGGGACGGGGACGACCACCGACAGGTCGAACTCCTTGGCGGCGGCGGGCTGGACGACGACGGCGCCGCGCTGCGGGCTGAGGTAGCGGGCCACCTCCTCGACCGGGCGGACGGTCGCGGACAGGCCGATCCGGCGGGCCGGGCGCTCCAGCAGTTCGTCCAGCCGCTCCAGGCTGAGCGCGAGGTGGGCGCCGCGCTTGGTGCCGGCGACGGCGTGAACCTCGTCGAGGATCACCGTGTCGACGCCGCGCAGCGCCTCCCGGGAGGCGGAGGTGAGCAGCAGGAACAGCGACTCGGGGGTGGTGATCAGGATGTCCGGCGGGTGGGTGGCGAAGCGGCGGCGGTCGGCGGCGGGGGTGTCGCCGGAGCGGGTGGCGACCTGGACCTCGGGCTCGGGCAGGCCGAGCCGGATGGCGGCCTGGCGCAGGCCGGTCAGCGGGGCGCGCAGGTTGCGCTCGACGTCCACCGCGAGGGCCTTGAGCGGTGACACGTACAGGACCCGGCAGCGGCGCTTGGGGTCCGCCGGGGGCGGGGTGCTGCTCAGTCGGTCCAGGGCGGAGAGGAAGGCGGCGAGCGTCTTGCCGGAGCCGGTGGGGGCGACCACCAGGACGTCGGTGTCCTGCCGGATGGCGCGCCAGGCCTCGGCCTGGGCGGTGGTGGGGGCGGAGAAGGCGCCGCTGAACCAGGCCCGGGTGGTCGGGGCGAATCCGGCCAGGGGGTCGTCGTTCGGCGGGGTCGGGTGCGGGGGCGCCATGCCCCCATGGTGCCGGGTGGCACCGACAACCGGGGCGGGGGAGCGGAGGTCGCACGGGTGTGGTGAGCACGGGTGTAGTTAAAGGAGCAAAAAGGCAAATCCGCTCATATGGTGATGAATCAGGCCAGTGATCCACCCCCGACCCACCCCCCGACCCACCGGACCGACGAGCGGAGACCGTGCGATGGCGCAGGTGAACCCGTCCGGCAGTCCCGCCCGGGCCGCCCGCCGCCGCGTCCGCGGGCCCGCCCGGGCGCTGCTCGCGATGCTGCTCACCGCACTCGTGGTCGGCGGCGCCGTCCCGTACGTCTCCGGATCCGGCCGGCCCTACCTCAGCTACCTGGTGCTCGCCGAGCAGGAGGACGCCGCCGGGGCCGCCCTGGCCGGGGCCGAGAGCCGGGCGGCGGGCGGGCAGGTGGTCCAGGAGTACCCGCAGATCGGGGCCGTCCTGGCGTACGCCACCGGCGGCTTCGCGGGCACGCTGCGGGCCCGGCCCGGGATCGCCGCCGTCGGCACCACCCGGACCGAACCGGTGGTCGCCCCGCCCCGCCTGCTGGACGGCGCCGGGGACTTCGCCGCCGGTACCGACCGTGCCGACCGCGCCGGCCGCAGCAGCACCGATCACGCCCGTCGCGACAGCGGTCACGCCCGTCACAGCAGCACCGACAGCGCCCGGCGCGACAGCACCGACCGGCAGGCCGGCGGCACCGTCACGGTGCCCGACCCGAGCGAGGGCGACCCGTGGAACCTCGCCATGCTCGGCGGCGCCGGCGCCCGGGCCGGCGACACCTCCACCGGGATCCGCGGTCCCGCCGGCGCGCCGACCGCCGACGCACTGCACAAGGTGCTGGTCGCGGTGCTCGACTCCGGCGTCGACGACACCCACCCCGACCTGCGCGCCGCCGTCGACCCGAAGGCCTCCGTCTCCTGCGCCGACGGCCGGCCCGACGCCCGCTCCGGCTCCTGGCGGCCCGACCCCGGGGTCAGCGAGAGCGGCCACGGCACCCACGTCGCCGGGATCGTCGGCGCCACCCGGGACGGCCACGGCATCACCGGGGTCGCGCCGGGCGTGCGGATCGCCGCCGTCCGGCTGCTCGGACCGCTCGGCCAGTACTACGCCGAGAACATCGTCTGCGGCATGCTCTGGGCCGCCGACCACGGCGCCAAGGCGATCAACAACAGCTACTTCGCCGACCCGTGGAAGTACAACTGCCCGGAGGACCAGGACCAGGCCGCGCTGATCGCCGCCGTCGGCCGGGCCTCCGGCTACGCCCAGCGCAAGGGTGCCGTCGTGGTCGCCTCGGCGGGCAACGACGGGCAGGACCTCGGCGCCACCCGGACGGACGAGCGCAGCCCCAACGACCGGGTCTCCGGCCCGGCCCGCTCCCGCTACCTGGGCACCGAGTGCATCCGGCTGCCCGGCGAACTGCCCGGCGTCGTCACCGTCACCGCCGTCAACCGGGACGGCCGCCCGTCCGGCTATTCGAACTACGGCCGCGGCCGGGTCTCGCTGGCCGCCCCCGGCGGCGACCCGGACAGCGGGCCGCAGGGCGCGATCGTCTCCGACTGGCCGGGCGGGCAGTACGCGGCACTGGCCGGCACCTCGATGGCGGCGGCGCACGTCACCGGCGCGGTCGCGGTGGCCGCCGCGCTGCACCCGGACTACGGCTCCGGCCCGCTCGCCGCCCTGCTCGCCGGCACCGCGGCGGCCGCCTGCCCGCCCGGGCCGTACGCCTGCGGGGCCCGGCAGTACTTCGGTGCCGGGCTGCTCGCGCTGCCGCGCTGAGGCGGGCGGAAAACCGGGTGACGCCGCCCGGGCGGGTCGGTGAGGATCGGGGCGTGACCGTCTTCCTCACCACCGAGCGGCTGGTGCTGCGCCGCTTCACCGCAGCGGACGTCGACCACCTGGTCGAACTGGACGGCGACCCGGAGGTGATGCGCCACCTCACCGGCGGGCGGCCGACCGCGCGGGAGCAGGTCGAGGGCGAACTGCTGCCGCTGTACCTCGCGCACTACCGGCGGTACGGCGACCTCGGCTGGTGGGCGGCCGAGGAGCGGGCCGGCGGGGCCTTCCTGGGCTGGTTCGAGTTCCGGCCGACGCGGGACGGCGACCGCTCCGAGGTCGAGCTGGGGTACCGCCTGCGCCGGGCCGCCTGGGGGCTCGGGTACGCGACCGAGGGGGCGCGGGCACTGGTCCGCCGCGGCTTCACCGAACTGGGCGTGCGGCGGGTGGTGGCGTACACGATGACGGTCAACGCGGGCTCGCGGCGGGTCATGGAGAAGACCGGGCTGTCGTTCGTCCGCACCTTCCACGAGGACTACCCGGAGGCGATCCCCGGCAGCGAGCACGGCGAGGTCGAGTACGCGCTGACGGCCGGGCAGTGGCGGGCCCCGGACGGCGCCGCGCGGTCCGGGATACTGGAGCCATGAGGCTGACGGAGTTCTGGCGACGGATGCACGCGCACTTCGGGGAGACGTACGCGGAGTCCTTCGCCTCCGACCATGTGATGAGCGAACTCGGCGGGCGGACGGTGCGGCAGGCGCTGGAGTCGGGCTGGGAGGCCAAGGACGTCTGGCGGGTGGTCTGCGAGACCCAGGGCGTCTCCGGCGTGCTGCGCTGACCACCGCCCGCCCGCGGGACCGACCCCGCCCCTGGCGGGGTGCCCGGTGCTCGGGCGGCTCCGGGGGATGGGTGAGACTGTCGGAGTGACAAGCAGCGCAGAAGCACAGAATTCGGACAGGACGGCGCGGGTCGCCGACGAGGCTCCGGGCCCGCCGCCCGAACCGCGGCTGCCGGAGGGCGCGGCCGGCGGCCTCTGGGGCGGCGGGATGCCGCGCTGGCTGCCCCGGGCGATGGTGCTGGCCCTGGTGCTGGTCGGGCTGTTCCAGCTCGCCGACTGGGCCTTCCACCAGCTGATCGACCTCTTCGTGATGCTGCTGGTGGCCTTCTTCCTCTCGCTGGCGCTGGAGCCGGCCGTCGACCGGATGGCGGCGCGCGGGGTGCGTCGCGGGATCGGCACCTTCCTGGTGTTCGTCGCGGTGGGGATCGCGGTGATCGGGTTCCTCGCGGCGCTCGGCACGCTGCTGGTCGATCAGGTCGCGAAGATCGCCGGGGACCTGCCGCACCTGGTCGACAACCTGATCAACTGGGTGAACCGGACGTTCCATCAGGACCTGTCGCTGGGCGAACTGCAGAAGAAGCTGCTCAAGGACTCCGGCGCGATCGAGAGCTACGCCCAGCAGGCCGCCGACAACGTCTGGGGCCTCTCCTCCACCGTGATCGGCGGGCTCTTCCAGGCCTTCACGGTCGGGCTGTTCACCTTCTACTTCACCGCCGAGGGCCCGCGGGTCCGCCGGACGGTCTGCTCGATGCTGCCGCCCGCCAAGCAGGGCGAGGTGCTGCGGGCCTGGGAGATCGCCCTCGCCAAGACCGGCGGCTACCTGTACTCCCGGGCGCTGCTCGCGGTGGTCTCCGCGGCCGGGCACTGGGTGATGTTCGCGCTGCTCGACCTGCCGTACGCGGCCGCGCTGGCGGTCTGGGTCGGCGTCATGTCGCAGTTCGTGCCGACCATCGGGACGTACCTGGCCGGCGCGCTGCCGGTGCTGGTGGCGCTCACCGTGCAACCGGTGGACGCGCTCTGGGTGCTGATCTTCGTGGTGGTCTACCAGCAGGTCGAGAACTACCTGCTGCACCCGAGGATCACCGCGCGGACGGTGGACGTGCATCCGGCGGTCGCGTTCGGCGCGGTGATCGCGGGCGCGGCGCTGCTCGGCGCGGTGGGCGCGCTGATCGCCATCCCGGCGGCGGCCACCTTGCAGGGCTTCGTCGGGACGTACGTGCGGCGGTACGAGGTGGCCACCGACCCGCGGATCGACCGGGGCGAGCAGCGGCGGGCCCGGCGGGAGCTGCGCCGGGAGGCGGCACGGCGGCTGCGGCGGATGGTCGGCGGCGACGGGAGGTGACCCGGCCGGCGGCGGCGGCACCGTTCGGACGTGCGAAGCTTGAATCGAACATTTGTTCTCTGTACGCTCCGGCGAGGAGTTTTCCACAGGCGGAGCCGGGTCGGGCTCGTTTGTCAGTGGGACGCGCTAGCGTCGAGGACGATGAAGCGCACAGCACAGAACCCGAGGGTGGAAGCCATGGCAGGTACGGACCGCGAGAAGGCCCTTGAGAACGCACTCGCTCAGATCGAGCGGCAGTTCGGCAAGGGCTCGGTGATGCGCCTGGGCGAGAAGGCCAACGAGCCGATCGACGTGATCCCCACCGGGTCCACCGCCCTGGACGTCGCCCTCGGTGTCGGCGGTATCCCGCGCGGCCGGGTGGTCGAGATCTACGGCCCCGAGTCCTCCGGCAAGACCACCCTGACCCTGCACCTGGCGGCCAACGCCCAGCGGGCCGGCGGCACGGTCGCCTTCGTCGACGCGGAGCACGCGCTCGATCCCGAGTACGCCAAGAAGCTCGGCGTGGACACTGACTCCCTGCTGGTCAGCCAGCCGGACACCGGTGAGCAGGCGCTGGAGATCACCGACATGCTGATCCGCTCCGGCGCGGTCGACCTGATCATCATCGACTCGGTCGCGGCGCTCGTCCCGCGCGCGGAGATCGAGGGCGAGATGGGCGACTCGCACGTCGGTCTGCAGGCCCGGCTGATGAGCCAGGCGCTGCGCAAGATCGCCGGTGCGCTGAACCAGTCGGGCACCACGGCGGTGTTCATCAACCAGCTGCGCGAGAAGATCGGCGTCATGTTCGGCTCGCCGGAGACCACGACCGGTGGCCGGGCGCTGAAGTTCTACGCCTCGGTCCGGCTGGACATCCGCCGGATCGAGACCCTGAAGGACGGCACCGAGGCGGTCGGCAACCGCACCCGCGTCAAGGTGGTCAAGAACAAGGTCGCCGCGCCGTTCAAGCAGGCCGAGTTCGACATCCTCTACGGCATCGGCATCAGCCGCGAGGGTGGCCTGATCGACATGGGCGTCGAGCACGGCTTCATCCGCAAGTCCGGCGCCTGGTACACCTACGAGGGCGACCAGCTCGGCCAGGGCAAGGAGAACGCCCGCAACTTCCTGCGGGACAACCCGCAGCTCGCCGACGAGATCGAGCGGAAGATCAAGGGCAAGCTCGGCATCGGCCCGAAGACCGAGGAGCCGGCCGAGGGCGAGGCGGCGGCGGCCGCCGCCGACGGCGCCGCGAAGCCGATCACCGCGACCGCCGCCAAGACGGCCGCGGCGAAGAAGACGGCGGCGGCCGCCAAGGCCTGAACCGTTGACGCAGCACGACGCAGTGGGTGAGGGCGGCCCGGCGGGTCCGGACGGCGACGACTACGGGCCGCCGGACTGGTTCGCCGCCGTGGCGGGGGAGCCGGAGCCGCCGTTCGAGGCGACGCCCCGGGCGCGGTCGCAGTCCCGGAAGGGGCGGCGGCGGGAGCGGTCCTCCGCCGCACAGTGGGCATCCGGTTCGGAGCCGGAGTTCGACCGGGAGCCAGCTCAGGCGGTGCGCGGCGCGGCGCCCGGGCCGGCACCGGCGGAGCCGTCGGTCGGCGAGCTCGGGCTGGTCTCCGCCTCAGAACTGCCCACCGGCCACCGCAGGCGGCGCTCGGCACTGGCGGCCGAGGAGTTCGACGAGGCCGGCTCCGCGGCGGCGGGCGAGGGCCGGAGCGAGGCCGGGGCGGTCGGTCACGGGGGTGTGACCGCCCCGGCCCCGAGCACCGGTCCCGGCGCGCGTCGTGGGCGGCGCGCTGCGGCCGGGCGCTCCGCCGGGCACGCCTCGGACGAGGCGGGCGCTCCGGGTGACGAGCACGACCCCTCGGCCCGTACCGGCCGAACCGCGCGGAAGCGGGCCGGGGCCGAGGAGACGGCCGATCCCGAGACCCGCGCCCGCGACATCTGCCTGCGGCTGCTCACCGGCGCCGCCAAGAGCCGCAAACAGCTCGCCGACGCCCTGCGCAAGCGGGAGATCCCGGACGACGTCGCCGACGAGGTGCTCACCCGGCTCGAAGAGGTCGGGCTGATCGACGACGCGGCCTTCGCCGCGGCCTGGGTGGAGTCCAGGCACGCCGTCCGGGGCCTGTCCCGGCGGGCGCTGGCCCAGGAACTGCGCACCAAGGGCGTGGCCGCGGACCTGGTCGAACAGGCCGTCGCCCAGCTCGACCACGACGACGAGACCGAGGCCGCCCGGGCGCTGGTCGACCGCAAGCTGCGGTCCACCCGGGGGCTGGACCCGCAGGTCCGGATGCGGCGGCTGGTCGGCGTGCTGGCCCGGCGCGGCTACTCCGAGGGGCTGGCGTTCCGGGTGGTGCGGAGCGCGCTGGACGAGGAGGAGCCGGGCGAACCGTCAGGAACCGGGAGGGACTAGTGGCCGTCTGGTAGCCATTGCGTACGCTTCTTGGTCCAGTCCAGGTCGAGTCTTGACCGTTTCGTGACCCGCACCTAGCCTCGCACTCAGTGCGGGGGCGCTTCCGGACGGCGGTCCACGCCGGGCGGCGGACAGCGGTGACGGGGAGTGGGCGGCATGAGGATCTCTGCGGGCACCGGACCGGACGCCTCCCTGCTGCCACTCGCCGGGTCTGCCGGCACCGTCCTGCTGCTCCTCGCCGTCCTGGTCGGGCTGCTGGCCAAGCGGCTCCGGGCCGCCCAGCGGCGCGCCGGCGTCGAGGCCGAGCGCGTCCGCGGCTGGGCCGAGCAGCAGACCTCCCGGCAGCGGGCCGAACTCGCCCGGCGCGAGGAGCAGTTGGCCGAGGAGCTGCGCCGGGTCCGGACCAGGGAGGACGAACTCGCCGCGCGCTCCGCCGAGCTGGAGCGCACCCGGGGCGAGGCCGAGGCGCTGGTGACCCGCCGGGTGGCGGTGCTGGAGCGGGCCGGCGGACTCTCCGCCGAGCAGGCCCGCGCCGAACTCCTGCGCGAGGCCGAGACCACGGCCCGGCGGGAGGCCGCGGTCACGGTCCGGGAGATCGAGCGCGAGGCCAGGGAGGAGGGCGAGCGCCGGGCCCGGGGCATCGTCGCCGGGGCGATCCAGCGGCTGGCATCGGTGCAGACCGCCGAGACGGCGGTCACCGTCTTCCGGCTGCCGAGCGAGGACATGAAGGGCCGGATCATCGGCCGCGAAGGCCGCAACATCCGTGCCTTCGAGGCGGTCACCGGCGTCAACCTGATCATCGACGACACCCCCGCGACGGTGCAGCTCTCCTGCTTCGACCCGGTCCGCCGGGAGACCGCCCGGCTCACCCTGGAGCAACTGGTCGAGGACGGCCGGATCCACCCGACCCGGATCGAGCACGTCCACGAGCGCAGCCGCGAGGAGGTCGAGCAGTGCTGCGTCCGGGCCGGTGAGGACGCCCTGCTGGACGCCCGGGTCGGCGGGATGCACCCCGAGCTCGTCCGCACCCTGGGCAGTCTGCGCTACCGGGTCTCGTACGGGCAGAACGTGCTCGGGCACCTGCTGGAGTCCGCGCACCTGGCCGGGATGATGGCCGCCGAGCTCGGGGTGGCCCCGGAGCCGGTGCGGCGGTCGGCGCTGCTGCACGACATCGGCAAGGCGCTCACCCACGAGGTCGAGGGCAGCCATGCGGCGGTCGGCGCGGACTTCGCCCGCCGGCACGGGGAGTCCCCGGAGGTGGTGCACGCGATTGCCGCGCACCACGGCGAGGTGGAGCCGCGCACCGTGGAGGCCGTGCTCACGCAGGCCGCGGACGCCTGTTCGGGTGGGCGGCCCGGGGCGCGCAAGGAGTCGCTGGAGGTGTACGTGCGGCGGCTGGCGCGGCTGGAGGAGATCGCCCGCGCGCACGAGGGCGTGGCCGAGGTGTACGCGATGCAGGCGGGGCGCGAGGTGCGGGTGATGGTGCGGCCGGAGGAGGTGGACGACCTCGGGGCGCAGCTGATCGCCCGGGAGGTCGCCCGGCAGGTCTCCGAGGAGCTGACCTATCCGGGCCAGATCCGGGTGACGGTGGTCCGGGAGAGCCGGGCCATCGCGGTGGCGAGTTAGGCCAAGAGTTAGGCCCTGTCCGGCGCACGCCCGGGGCGCGCGCAGGGGTGCACGCCCGGGGATCGCGCCAGGCCCTACGCGCTGGGGGAGTCCACCTGCTGGGGCGCCTGGCGGGTGGTGGGCTCCGGCGCTGGGCTCTGGTCGGGCTCGGGTTCGGGTGCGCCGGCGAGCGGGGCCGGCCCGCCCCGGGCGCGGTCGGCGAGCGCCAGCAGGTCCTCGGCGGCGGCGCCCTGGGTGGCGCCGACCAGGTGTCCGTCCGGCCGGATCAGCAGCACGGTGTGCGGTCCGGCCTCCGGGTACTCCTCGGTGACCAGCACTTCGGCGGGCACCGGCAGCGCGGCGGCGACCTCGGCGAGCCGGGGCATCAGGCCGGCGCCCAGCCAGTGCTCGGCGGACCACACGGCGGTGCCGGGGGCGACCAGCAGCAGCAGGAAGGTGACGCCGAGCCGGGCGTGCAGGTGGTCCGGGGTGCCGTCGGCGGCGAGCACCGGCAGGTCCGGGACGAGCACGCCGGGGGCGGTGGCCGGCAGCAGTTCGCTGAGCGAGGTGGTGCCGCGGGCGCCGCGCTGGACCGGTACCCGGCCGGGGACGCCCGAGGGCGCGGCCGGGTAGGCGGGCGCGCCGCCGAAGCGGCCGGTGCCGAGCTGTCCGTCGGCGAGCAGCGGTGCGTGCTTGCGGAAGCCGCCGACCAGCAGCGAGCGCCGGGTCTGCTGCCAGCCGCGCAGCGGGCGCAGCAGCGGCATGGACTGGTCGACGGCGCGCAGCCGGGCGCCGACCGCGCCGCGCCGTTCGGCCTCGTAGCCGTCCAGCAGGGAGCCGCCGGGTTGCGGGCCGCCGGAGTGGAGGTGCCAGGCGAGGGAGAGCCGCCAGGCGAGGTTGTCGGCGTCGCGCAGCCCGTCGGCCAGGTTCTGCATGCCGAGCGCGCCGTGCAGGTGGGCGGCGTCGCCGGCGAGGAAGCAGCGGCCGCTGCGGAACCGGGCGGCGAGGCGCTGCTGGGCGGTGTGGTCGGCGGCGGCGAGCAGGTCGAAGCGGGGGAGTTCGCCGCACCAGCCGGTGAGGGTGGCGGTGACCCGGGTGAGCAGGGTGTCGCCGGTGACGACGCCGGGCCAGGTGGCGTGCGGGTCGACGGTTTCGGTGGGGGCGGGCCGGCCGGGGGGCAGCCGCCAGTCGAGCCGCCAGACGCCGTCCGGCAGCGGGCGGGCGGAGGCCTCGCGGTCGCCGCGCCACGGGGGCTCGCGGTGCAGCCGGGCCTCGTGGAAGGGCAGGTCGACCCGGACAGTGGCGATGGCGTTGCGGTCGACGGCGGGGCGGCCGGGGAAGCGGATCTTCAGGAGCTTGCGGACGGCGGATCTGGCGCCGTCGCAGCCGACCAGGTGGCTGCCGCGCCACCAGGTGCTGGAGCCGTCCTGGGTGCCGTGGGTGCGGACGCTGACGCCGTCGCGGTCCTGTTCGAGTTCGACGACCCGGCTCAGCGGGACCAGCCGGACCAGCGGGGTGCCCGTGAGGGCGTCGCGCAGGCCGCGCTGGAGGCGGTGCTGGGGCAGGTGGAAGGCGGGGGAGTCGGTGAGGTCGATCCGCAGCACCTCCTGGCGGCGGCGCCAGACGGTGAAGGAGTCCCAGAGGGCGGAGTCCGAGACGGCCCGCGGGTAGCCGATCCGGGTGAGGAAGGCGGCGGTGTCGGCCCCGAGGACGACGCTGCGCGGGCCCTCGGGGCAGAGCCCGGAGCCCTCGTCCAGGACGATGGTCGGCACCTCGTGCCGGGCGAGGGCGAGGGCCAGGGCCAGACCGACCGGTCCGGCCCCGACCACGATCACCGGGTCCATGCGGTGACCTCCGGGCACGAACCGGCCGATGGGCCGGCGTCAGTTACCGCTGCCGCATATGCCGCGTGGATGCTCCCGGGAGGTGTCACGAAGAGCAATGCAACAGTTCACCTGCGTGTGCGTCAAGCAGCAGCTGAAGTGCGCCGGTTCGCGCCGCGACGGCCGCGCGCTTCGATCCACCGGGCGAGGGCGGTCAGCAGCAGGCACATGGCGATGTAGATCGGACCGATCACCAGCACCACCGGGATGTAGGGGAAGCCCGCGGCGTTGATCGGCTGGCTGGCGATCGCCTTGCCGACGAACAGCAGCTCGTTGAAGGTGATGACGAAGCCGAGCGAGGTGTCCTTCAGGGTGACGACCAGCTGGCCGATCATCGAGGGCAGCATCGAGCGGATCGCCTGCGGCACCAGGATGCCGGCCATCACCTGGGTCTTGCGCATGCCGAGCGCGTAGGCCGCCTCGGCCTGGCCGCGCGGGACGGCGTTGACGCCGCTGCGGATGATCTCGGCCTGCACCGAGCCGTTGTAGAGGGTGAGGCCGATGACAAGCGCCCACATCGGCTCCTTCGCGAAGAACGCGTAGTAGAGCGCGACGATCAGGATCAGCAGCGGCATCGCCCGGAAGAACTGGACGAAGCCGACGGCCGCCCAGCGGACCGGCTTGTGGTCGGAGAGCTGTCCGGCGGCGAGCAGGCCGCCCAGGGTGAGCGAGAACAGTGCGGCCAGGCCGAAGGCCTCCAGGGTGGAGAGCAGGCCGTCCGCGATGCGTTGCTGGACGGTGTTGTACTGGAACGCGTCCCACAGATGAGGGTCGAACTGGCCGTTGTCGGAGAGCGCGGTGAAGACGTACTGGAGCAGGGCGGCGACGCCGATCAGCGCCAGCACCCCGAGCAGCTGGTACCGGGTGCGGGCCCGCGGGCCGGGGGCGTCGTAGAGGACGCTGGCCGTGGGGGTGCGGGTGAAGAGGTTGCTCATCGGGCCACCGCCAGTCGGGTTTCCAGGACGCGGAACAGCGTGGCGACCGTGGCACTGATCACCAGGTAGGCGCAGGCCACCCAGAAGAAGATCCCGAAGATCGCGTAGCCGCGTTCGGAGAGGGTCTGCTGCACGCTGTACAGCTCGCTGACGCTGAAGGCGCCGGCGATCGCCGAGTTCCTCGGCAGCGCGATGAACACACTGCTCAGCGGGGCCAGGACGGTCCGGGTGGCCTGCGGCAGGATGATCAGGGTGAGGGTCTGACCGAAGTTCATGCCGAGGCTGCGGGCCGCCTCGGCCTGCCCGAGCGGCACGGTGTTGATGCCCGAGCGGATCACCTCGCAGACGAACGAGGCGGTGTAGCCGCCGAGCGCCAGCACCGCGAAGGTGAGGTGGCTGAAGTGCACCCCGAGCGGCGGCAGGCCGAAGGTGACGGCGAAGAACAGCAGGGTCAGCGGCGTGTTGCGGAACAGCGTGACCCAGGTGGTGCCGAAGGCACGCAGGACCGGCACCGGGGAGACCCGGAAGGCCGCCAGCAGGGTGCCCAGCAGCAGGGCGAGCAGGGCGCTGAGCGCGCTCAGCTCGATCGTCTGCAGGAAGCCGTCGCGGAACAACGCGAAGTTGTCCTGCTCGAACAGGAACCCCATCCGGCGGCCCTCCTCTCATCAGATGGTCAGGACGGATGGTCGGGCGTGGACCGGATCAGTAGCGTTCGAGGGCCGGCACGGCCGGCGCGGCGGAGCCGGACGCGCCCAGGGTCGCGTCGTAGGCCTTCTTCCAGTCGCCGTTGTCCTCGTGGGCCTTGAGCGCGTCGCTGATGGCGTTGCGCAGGACCGCGTCGTCCTTGTTGAGACCGACGCCGTAGTTCTCCTTGGTGAACGGCTTGCCGACCACCTTGAGCTTGGGGGCGTACTTGGAGGCGTAGCCCTTGAGGATCGCGTCGTCGGTGGTGACCGCGTCGACCTCGCCGGACAGCAGCTTCTCGACGCAGGCCGAGTAGGTGTCGAACTGCGTGATCTTCGGGTTGTACTGCTGGATGTTCTTGATCGAGGTGGAGCCGGTGGCGGTGCAGATGTTCTTGCCGCCGACGCTCTCCGGGCCGGTGATCGAGGTGTTGTCGGCCTTCACCAGGAAGTCCTGGCCCGCGATGTAGTACGGGCCGGCGAAGGAGACCGTCTTCTTGCGCTCGTCGTTGATGCTGTAGGTGCCGACGTAGAAGTCGATCTGGCCCTTGGCGATGGCCGGCTCGCGCTGCGAGGAGACCAGCGTCTGCCACTTGATCTGCTGCGGGCTGAAGCCGAAGTCGGCGGCGACCATCTTGGCGATCTCGATGTCGAAGCCGCTGCGGTCGCCGCTGGCGACGTCCTCGAAGCCCAGTCCCGGCTGGTCGGCCTTGGCGCCGATGATCAGCTGGCCGCGCTTCTTCGCCTCGGCGAGGATCGACGAGTCGATCTTGACGTCGGTCTTGACCGTGTAGGTGGGCAGCGCCGGGGCGTTGCCGCTGCTCGCGGCGGTGGCGCCGGGGGAGCCGTCCTTGCCGCAGGCGGCGGTGGCGGTGAGCGCGACGGCACAGAGCGCGACGGCGAGGGTGCGACGAGTCCTCATGAGGGTTGTTCTCCTGGGAGCTGGGCCACGGCTAACCGGGCTCTGGCGTCTGGAAGGTGCGTGCACGGGCAGGGCCGCCCGGCGTCCTTGCCGGCGGCGGCCCCGCGTGGTCTCGAAGCGTCAGTGGTGGAGGATCTTCGAGAGGAAGTCCTTGGCACGGTCGGAACGCGGCGCGGTGAAGAAGGCGTCCGGGGTGTTCTGCTCGACGATCCGACCGTCGGCCATGAACAGCACGCGGTTGGCGGCGGAGCGGGCGAAACCCATCTCGTGGGTGACCACGACCATCGTCATGCCGTCGGCGGCCAGCTGGCGCATGACCTCCAGCACCTCGTTGACCATCTCCGGGTCGAGGGCCGAGGTGGGCTCGTCGAAGAGCATCACCTTGGGCTTCATCGCCAGCGCCCGGGCGATCGCCACGCGCTGCTGCTGGCCGCCGGAGAGCTGGGCGGGGAACTTGTCCGCCTGCGCGCCGACGCCGACCCGCTCCAGCAGCCCGCGGGCGGTCTTCTCGGCCTGCGCCCGGGCGATCCCGCGCACCTTGACCTGGCCGATGACGACGTTCTCCAGCACCGTCTTGTGCGCGAACAGGTTGAAGCTCTGGAACACCATGCCGACCTCGGCGCGCAGCCGGGCCAGCTCCTTGCCCTCGTCGGGCAACGGGCGGCCGTCGATGGTGATCGTGCCGGAGTCGATGGTCTCCAGCCGGTTGATCGTCCGGCAGAGCGTCGACTTGCCGGAGCCGGACGGCCCGATCAGGACCACGACCTCGCCCTGGACGATCTTCAGGTCGATGTCCTGGAGGACGTGCAGCGCTCCGTAGTGCTTGTTCACGCTGCTCAGCACGACCAGGGGGGCGGCTGCAGGGGTGGAGTCCTCGACCGGATTCTCGGCCATCGCGCCTGCTCCCTCGTGTCGGCCCGTGAAAGTCTGAACTCCCTTGGGCGGCAATGGTGGTACGAAATCCGGGAGCCGCGACCGGCGGAGCCGCAGCCCCCGGTGGGCCGACCATAGGAGTGATGACGACGTGCCGTCAGCCGATCTGAGCGGAACTTGAGGATCACGAAACGGCCACACGCTGCTCGCGGGCTGTTCGCCGGGGCGCCAACGGGGCATGTGACAGCGGGCGCCCGCGCCGGCGCGCCCCGCCCCGTGGCAGCCGGCGAGCCCCGCCCCGTGGCAGCCGTCGGGCGACCGAGCCTGGCGCCGGGCCGCCCACTGGCTCATACTGCGCAGGACCGGGGCCCGACCAGGCGATCCCGGCGATCAGGTGGGGGAAGGAGGAGAACAGGATGCGATTGCTGCTCGTCGAGGACGACGAACGCGTGGCCGCCGCGCTGGTCGCGGTACTGGGCCGGCACGGCTTCCAGGTCCGGCACGCCCGCAGCGGGCACGAGGCGCTAGACGCCCTGGTGCCGGACGGAAACGACCCGTACCGGGTGGTGCTGCTCGACCTCGGGCTGCCCGACCGCGACGGCTTCGAGGTGTGCAGCCGGATCAGGGCCGGCAGCGGCGTCCCGGTGATCATGGTCACCGCCCGCGCCGACATCCGCTCCCGGATCCACGGCCTCAACCTGGGCGCCGACGACTACGTCACCAAGCCCTACGACATGGGCGAGCTGCTCGCCCGCATCCACGCGGTGGCCCGCCGCGGCGCCGCCCCCGCCTCGGTGGCGGTGCCCGCGCCCGACGCCGTCCCGCAGCAGCGCGGCCCGCTGGAGTCCCGCGGCATCCGGATCGACCGGGAGCGCCGCCGGGTCAGCGTGGACGGCCGGGACGTGCCGCTCACCCGCAAGGAGTTCGACCTGCTCGCCCTGCTCGCCCAGAGCCCCGGCGTGGTCTACCGGCGCGAGCAGATCTTCAGCGAGGTCTGGCGCAGCGGCTGGGAGGGCAACGGGCGCACCCTGGAGGTGCACATCGGCTCGCTGCGCAACAAGCTCGCGCTGCCCGGCCTGGTCGAGGCCGTCCGCGGCGTCGGCTACCGCCTGATCCCGGAGTCCCCGGCGCCCGCCGCGGACCCGGCCCCGCCCGCCCCCGCGGAGCGCTGACCGCACGTGCGCACCCGCCTGCTCGGCATCCTGATCGCCCTCATGCTCTGCGTCCTGGCCGCCCTGGGGCTGCCGCTCGCGGCGGCGGTCGCGGCGGCCGAGCAGAGCAGGGTGGTCGTCGACCGGCTCGACGACGCCGCCCGCTTCGCCCAGGACCTGCCCACCTCCGGCCCCTCGGCGGTGGAGTCCGCGCTCAAGGGCGACCCGGAGCCCGCCCCCGGCGACGTCAGCCGCCGGCGCGCGATCGACGCCGAGGTCCGCCGCTACCACGACCTGTACGGCGTGCGGCTGGGCATCTTCCAGCGCGACGGCGTGCCGATCGCCGCCGCCCCCGCCGACTGGCGGGTGCCCCGCGGCTGGGGCGCGCAGGCCTTCCAGGAGGCGTTGGACGGGCGGCGCAGCCACAACCCGCCCCAGGTCTGGCCGTGGACCGACGACCGCACCCTGACCGTCGCCACCCCGGTGGTGCGCGACGGCGACGTGGTCGCGGTGGTGCTCAGCGAGTCCCCCACCGGGGCGCTGCGCACCCGGATCCTGCACAGCTGGCTGGTGATCGGCGCCGGCGAGGCCGCCGCGATGATCGTCGCGGTGCTGCTGGCCGGCCGGCTCACCGAGTGGGTGCTGCGCCCGGTCCGCACCCTCGACCGGGCCACCCACGACATCGCCACCGGCCGGATGGCCGCCCGGGTCGCGCCCGGCGGCGGCCCGCCCGAGCTGCAGCGGCTGGCCCGCTCGTTCAACGAGATGGCCGACCACGTGGTGCTCGCCATGGACCAGCAGAAGGCCTTCGTCGCGGACGCCTCGCACCAGCTGCGCAACCCGCTGGCGGCCCTGCTGCTGCGGGTCGAGGTGCTCGGGCTGGAACTGCCCGAGGGGCACGAGGAGGAGCTCGGCGGCGTCCGGGAGGAGGGCCTCCGGCTGGCCCGGGTGCTGGACGACCTGCTCGGCCTGGCCACCGCCGAGCACGCCCGCCCCGAACCCGAGCAGACCGACCTCGCCGCGCTCACCCTGGCCCGGGTCGACGCCTGGCGGCCGGTCGCCGAGCAGCGCGGGATCGAGCTGCGCTGGGAGGGCCCGGCGCTCGCCGTCGGCATGGCGGACCCGATCGGCTTCGGCTCCGCCCTGGACGCCGTGCTGGACAACGCGCTCAAGTTCGGCCCGGCCGGCAGCGGGGTGCGGCTGAAGGTCTCGGTGCGCCGGGACGAGGTCGCGGTGACCGTCACGGACGCCGGGCCCGGCCTCGCCGAGGACGAGCTACCCCGCGCCGGGGACCGCTTCTGGCGCAGCCCGCGGCACCAGAACGTGGACGGCTCCGGGCTCGGCCTGTCGATCGCCCGCACCCTGCTGGCGGCGGGCGGCGGTTCGCTCGCCTTCGCCCCGGTCGAGCCGACCGGGCTCGCGGTGACGCTGGCGGTGCCGCGGCCGGAGAAGCGGTAGCCCGTACGGGCCCGCAGCGCCCGTACGGTTTCCGGGCTTCAGGGCCTCACCTTCAGGGCTCCACCTTCAGGACCTTCAGGGCTTCACCGAGCGGTAGTAGCGGGCCGCGCCCTCGTGCAGCGGGAGCGGGTCGGTGTAGACGGCGGTGCGCAGGTCGACCAGCTGGGCGGCGTGCACCTGGGAGCCGATCTGGTCGCGGCTGTCGATCACCGCCCTGGTCATGCCCTCGACCAGGCCCGGGTCCACCTCGTCCCGGGTGATCAGCAGGTTGGGCACGGCCACGGTGGCGACGGCGTCCTTGGGGTCGGCGTTCGGGTAGGTGCCCTTGGGCATGGTGGCCGCCCGGTAGGCGTCGGTGCCGCCGCCCTCCATCTTGTGGATGGCCCCGGCGAGGTCCCCCAGCGGCACGACCCGCATCCGCATGTGGTCGGACAGGTCGGTGAGGGCGCTGGTCGGCAGGCCGCCGGACCAGAAGAAGGCGTCGAGCTTGTTCTCGCGCAGCTGGTCGGCGGCGTCGCCGACGCCCGCCGACACCGGGACGATGTCGTGGTCCGGGTCCAGGCCGGCCGCGGCCAGCAGCCGCCTGGTCACCAGGTTCACCCCGGACTGCGGCAGGCCCACGCCGACCCGCAGCCCCTTGAGGTCGGCCGTGCGGTGCACCGTCGAGGAGGACGGGACGATCAGCTGGAGGTAGTCGTCGTACAGCCGTGCGATCGCCCGCAGCCGGTCCTTGCCCGGGCCCTGGTAGTCGGCGACGGCGTCGGCGGTGGCGATCGCGAAGTCGTCCTGGCCGCTGGTCACCCGGGCCAGGTTGTCGATCGAGCCCTCGGTGTTGTCCAGGGCCAGCCGCACCCCCGGCATGGCCTTGGCGACGTGGGCCTCCAGCAACTGCCCGTACCGGTCGTAGACACCGCGCTGCACGCCGGTCGCGAAACGCGTCTCGCCGCGCGGGTAGCCGGGCGAGCGGCCCGCCGACAGCCACCAGCCGCCCAGCCCCGCGACCAGCAGCACCAGCACCAGCACCGTCCGCCACAGCGGGCTGCGGGCCGCGGTGCGGACGGCGGCGCCGAGACGGGACGGGGTGGTGGGGGTCATGCAGGGATACTGCCAGGCGCTCCGCCGGAACGGGAGGGGAAACGGTGGGGGAAAAGCGCTTCGCGGCTGCCCGTACCCTGGTCTGGTGAGCGGTGAGAGCGGATTGAAGAGCTACAAGGTCGTCACGTACGGCTGCCAGATGAACGTCCACGACTCCGAGCGGCTGTCCGGCCTGCTGGAGGACGCGGGTTACGTCAAGGCCGGGCAGGAGGGCGACCCGGACCTGGTCGTGTTCAACACCTGCGCGGTGCGGGAGAACGCCGACAACAAGCTGTACGGCAACCTCGGGCAGCTGGCGCCGGTCAAGACCCGCCACAAGGGCATGCAGATCGCCGTCGGCGGCTGCCTCGCCCAGAAGGACCGCGACACCATCGTCCGCAAGGCCCCCTGGGTCGACGTGGTGTTCGGCACCCACAACATCGGCCACCTGCCGGCGCTGCTGGAGCGGGCCGCGGTCGAGCGCAAGGCCCAGGTCGAGATCCTGGAGTCGCTGGAGACCTTCCCCTCCACCCTGCCGACCCGCCGCGAGTCCGCGTACGCCGCGTGGGTCGCCATCTCCGTCGGCTGCAACAACACCTGCACCTTCTGCATCGTCCCCGCGCTGCGCGGCAAGGAGGAGGACCGCCGCCCCGGCGACGTCCTCGCCGAGATCGAGGCGCTGGTGGACGAGGGCGTCATCGAGGTGACCCTGCTCGGCCAGAACGTCAACGCCTACGGCTCCGACCTGGGCGACCGCGAGGCCTTCTCCAAGCTGCTGCGCGCCGCCGGCCAGATCGAGGGCCTGGAGCGGATCCGCTTCACCTCGCCGCACCCGCGCGACTTCACCGACGACGTGATCGCCGCGATGGCCGAGACGCCGAACGTGATGCACCAGCTGCACATGCCGCTGCAGTCCGGCTCCGACACCGTCCTCAAGGCGATGCGCCGCTCCTACCGCCAGGAGCGCTTCCTCGGGATCATCCGGAAGGTCCGCGAGGCCATGCCGGACGCGGCGATCTCCACCGACATCATCGTGGGCTTCCCCGGCGAGACCGAGGAGGACTTCGAGCAGACGATGCACGCCGTCCGCGAGGCCCGCTTCACCAACGCCTTCACCTTCCAGTACTCCAAGCGCCCCGGCACCCCGGCCGCCGAGATGGCGGACCAGGTGCCGAAGGCCGTCGTGCAGGCCCGCTACGACCGGCTGATCGCCCTCCAGGAGGAGATCTCCTGGGAGGAGAACAAGAAGCAGGTCGGCCGCGTCCTGGAGATCCTGGTCGCCGAGGGCGAGGGCAAGAAGGACGACAAGACCGACCGGCTCTCCGGCCGCGCCCCCGACAACCGGCTGGTGCACTTCAGCAGGCCGACGGAGCCGGTGCGCCCGGGCGACGTGGTGACCGTCGAGATCACCTACGCCGCCCCGCACCACCTGCTCGCCGAGGGCCCGTCGCTCGCGGTGCGCCGCACCCGGGCCGGCGACGCCTGGGAGAAGCGCCAGGCCAAGCCCGTGGCCAAGCCGGCCGGGGTGATGCTCGGCCTGCCGGGCATCGGTGCCCCGGCCGCGCTGCCCCTGGCCGCTCCGGCGGGCGGGGCCTGCTGCGGCGACTGACGGCCCACTCCTCGAACGGGGCCTGCTTCTCGAACGGGTCCGCTGCTCGAACGGTGGCCCGGTCCTCGAACGGCGGCCCGGCGGGACTTCGAGTCCGGCCGGGCCGCCGTCGCCGTTTGGCTAGAGTGATCCGCATGCTGGTAGCCGCCGCCGTGTGCCCCTGTCCGCCGCTGCTCGTCCCCGAGGTCGCCGCCGGGGCGGCCGCCGAACTGGACCCGCTGCGGGCCGCCTGCGACGAGGCCCTGGCGGCACTGGTCGCGGCCGGGCCGCAGCTGGTCGTGGTGGTCGGCGCCGGGCCGGAGGCCGAGGTGTGGACCGAGGGCGGGGCCGGCTCCTTCCACCGCTACGGGGTGCCGCTGGTCGCCAAGCTGCCCGGCGGCCGGGTCGAGGGGCCGGAGCTGGCGCCCTCGCTGACGGTCGGCGCCTGGCTGCTGGAGCGCGCCGGGGTGACGCTGCCGACGCACGCCTGCGCGGTGCCCGCCGACGCGCCCGCCGACCGGATGCTCGGGCTCGGCCAGGGCCTGGCCCAGCTGGCCGACCGGGTCGGCCTGCTGGTGGTGGGCGACGGCAGCGCCTGCCGCTCGGTGAAGGCCCCCGGTTACCTGGACGAGCGCGCCGAGGGCTTCGACGCCGCCCTGGCCGCCGCCCTGGGCTCCGCCGACCTGCCCGCGCTCGCCGCCCTGGACGCCGGGCTGGCCGCCGAGCTCAAGGCCGAGGGCCGGGCGCCCTGGCAGGTGCTGGCCGGCGCCGCGGAGGGCGCCGGCCTCACCGCGCGGCTCGGCTACCAGGACGCCCCGTACGGGGTCGGCTACGTCGTGGCGTCCTGGAGCTGATCGAAGCGCGGGGCGTCAGGCCTGCGGCGCCTGGCCGTTGCCGCCGGCCGGCCCCTCCTCGCCCGGCTTCGGCTTGTGGGCGAAGTCGCCCACCGCGCCCTTGGCCTTGCTGGCGCCGTGCTCGATCTTCTCGCTGTACTTGCCCTTGGTCGCCTTGTCGATCGCGCCGCCGGCCTTGTCCACCGCGTGCTCGATCTGCTCGCTGTGCTTGCCGGCGAGCTCACTGGCCTTGCCCTTGAGCTCTTCGGCCTTGCCCTTGAGGTTGTCCATCAGACCCATGGCGATCTCACCCTTTCGTCCCTGTCTCCTGCCCAACGTCCGTCACCGCCGAACCGTTCGCAAACCGGCTCAACTGCGGAAACGGCCGGAGATGGCCGGAGACGGCCGGACACAGTCACATCGTCGCGCAGTCGGGGCCGACGGGCAGCCCGGTCACCGGTGCGGCGGCGGTTTTGCGAGACTGGAGCGGTGAGCAGCTCCCGTACCGACCAGTCCCGCGCCGCCCAGCCCCGAGTGGTCTGCATCGTCGGCGCGACCGCCGCCGGCAAGTCCGACCTGGCCGTCGCCATCGCCCGCAGCCTCGGCGGCGAGGTGATCAACACCGACTCGATGCAGCTGTACCGGGGCATGGACATCGGCACCGCCAAGCTCACCCCCGCCGAGCGCGGCGGCGTACCGCACCACCTGCTGGACGTCTGGGACGTCACCGAGGCCGCCAGCGTCGCCGAGTACCAGCGGCTGGCCCGGGCCGAGATCGACCGGCTGCTCGCGGCCGGGCGCACGCCCGTCCTGGTCGGCGGCTCCGGGCTGTACGTCCGGGCGGCGATCGACGAGATGGAGTTCCCCGGCACCGACCCGGTGGTCCGGGCCCGGCTGGAGGCCGAGCTGGAGGAGGCCGGCCCGCACGCGCTGCACCGGCGGCTGGCCGAGCTGGACCCGGCGGCCGCGGAGGCGATCCTGATCGGCAACGGGCGGCGGATCGTCCGCGCGCTGGAGGTCATCGAGATCACCGGGCAGCCGTTCACCGCGAACCTGCCCGGTAACACCGCCGTCTACGACGCGGTGCAGATCGGGGTCGCGCTGCCGCGCCCCGAACTGGACGAGCGGATCACGCTGCGGGTCGACCTGATGTGGCGGGCCGGACTGCTGGACGAGGTGCGCGCGCTGGAGCGGCTCGGGCTGCGGGAGGGGCGGACGGCCTCCCGGGCGCTCGGCTACCAGCAGGTGCTGGACCACTTCGCCGGCGAGTGCACCGAGGACGAGGCGCGGGCCGAGACCGTCCGGGCCACCAAGCGCTTCGCCCGCCGTCAGGAGTCCTGGTTCCGCCGCGACGGCCGGATCCACTGGCTGTCCCGGCCGGCCGGCACCGACCCCGTCGAGCTGCTGGAACGCTCCCTGGAGCTGATCGACCGTCAGGAGCGTCCGGCCGGGTAGGCGGGTTCCGGCCAATCCGGCGGTGCACCTGCGCGCGCAGGTGGCCGTGCAGGACGAACCGGCGGTCACGGCCCGATCACGTGATGGCCACGGATCACCCGTCGACGCCGGTCAGGCCCGGAACGCCCGTCTGGACATGCCATCATCGAAGGCGTAGGGGTCGGCCGCGCGGGCCGACCGTGCCCGACCGCGAGTCCGCTCGTGTCGAACTGTCAGGGGAGGCCGCGTGTCGACGGGTACCGGCCCCGAACCCGGCCAGAGCGGGAGTGTCACCGCACCGGCCGACGAGTCGACGATGGGCGACCTCCCCGTGCTGACCGGCCTGGAGGCGCCCACCTCCTATGCGGTCGCACTGCCGGCCCTGGACACCCGCACCCCGGCGGGCGCGGTGCACGAGCGGGAGATCCGACCGCTGCGCCGGCTCCGCTGGTGGCAGACCCTGCCGATCGCCCTGCTGGGCATCCTCGGCTCGCTGATGTTCGCCTTCCCGCTCGCCTTCGGCTCGGCCGGGGCGCGCGCCACCATGGTCGGCATGCTCGGGCTGCTGCTCACCGCCGCCTCGGTCGGCTGGGGCGCGATGGCCGCCCGGCACGCCGGGTACAAGTGGCCGGGCCTGCCGCGCCGCGGCTCCGGGCAGCGGGCCGGCTGGAAGGCGATCGCGCTGTACACCCTGATCGCGCTGGTGGCCTGTGCGCTGGCCGTCTGGCGGGTCGCCTACCTGCGCTGATCCGTCGGCCGCCCCTGCCGGCCCCTCGGCTGCCCGCGCCGATCCACCGGTCGGACCGCCCGGGTGGCCGGTGCGCCCGTTCAGTACCATCGGGAGGGTGAGCGCATCCTCCCCGCAGCCGGTCGGCGTCCCCTTCTTCAAGGGGCACGGCACCCAGAACGACTTCGTCATCGTCCCGGACCCGGACGGCGCGCTGGAGATCGGCCCCGCGGCCGTCGCCGCGCTGTGCGACCGGCGGGCCGGCATCGGCGGGGACGGGCTGCTGCGCGTGGTGCGCTCCGCCGCCGAGCCGGCCGCCGCGGACCAGGCCGACCGGGCCGAGTGGTTCATGGACTACCGCAACTCCGACGGCAGCATCGCCGAGATGTGCGGCAACGGCGTGCGGGTCTTCGCCCGTTACCTGGTCGAGGCCGGCCTGGCCGAGCCCGGCGAGTTCGCGGTCGCCACCCGCGCCGGGGTGCGGACGGTGCGGGTCGCCGAGGACGCCGGGGACGGGACGCCCGGCGAGGTCACCGTCGACATGGGCCGGGCCCGGCTGCCCGGGCCGGACGGCGTCGAGGTCGCGGTCGGCGCGCGGCGCTGGCCCGCGCTGAACGTCAACATGGGCAACCCGCACGCGGTGGCCTTCGTGGACAGCCTCGACCACGCCGGGGACCTGCTCGCCGCGCCGCTGACCAGCCCCGAAGGGGCCTACCCGGAGGGCGTGAACGTCGAGTTCGTGGTGGACCGCGGGCCGCGGCACGTCGCCATGCGGGTGTACGAGCGCGGCTCCGGCGAGACCCGCTCCTGCGGGACCGGCACCTGCGCCGTCGCGGTGGCCGCCATCCGCCGGGACGGCGTCGACCCGGCGGTCACCGGCGAGCCGGCCACCTACACCGTGGACGTGCCGGGCGGCCGACTGGTCATCACCGAGCACCCGGACGGCCGGATCGAGAAGACCGGCCCGGCGGTCATCGTGGCCGCCGGTGAGATCGACGCCCGCTGGTGGGCCGAACTGGGGCGTGTCTGACACGTCTGGGGCGCGGCTCGGGCAGCTGACGGCCCGGTTTGCCCATTTCGCGCGGCGGTGAATCCGCCCGTTCGAGTGACGCGTGTCGCGGACGGGAAGCAAGGCATCGCGGAACGTGCTCTGCTCGGTAGCATGGACCACCGGGAAGGCGCCCCTCGGCGGGGTGGCGGCCGGTGATCGCTGCCGGAGGTGCGCCGATGACCATCGAAGCCGGGCAGTCCCTGACGGGGCAGCCGACGTCCGCACGGCAAGCCGGGGCCAGGCGGCCCCTGGGGGAGCTCGGCCGGGCCGCGCTCGGCCGGGCCGGGCGGGCCGCCCTGCTGGCCACCGGCCGGCCGCCCGTCCCGGACGCCCTCGAACCGCTCGTCCGAGTCCACCGCGAGCACCATCCGCAGGCCGACCTCGGCCTGCTCGCCCGGGCCTACCGGCTCGCCGAGGCCAGCCACCGGGGCCAGAAGCGCAAGAGCGGCGGGCCGTACATCACCCACCCGCTCGCCGTCACCATGATCCTGGCCCAACTCGGCGCCGGGACAACCACCTTGGTCGCCTCGCTGCTCCACGACACCGTCGAGGACACCGAATTGACGCTCGATCAGGTGAGCGCCGGCTTCGGGCCCGAAGTCGCCTACCTGGTCGACGGGGTGACGAAACTGGAGAAGGTCGACTTCGGCGCCGCCGCCGAGGCCGAGACCTTCCGCAAGATGCTGGTCGCCACCGGCGACGACGTCCGGGTGATGGTGATCAAGCTCGCCGACCGGCTGCACAACATGCGCACCATCCGGCACATGAAGCCGGCCAGCCAGGTGCGGATCGCCAAGGTCACCCGGGACGTGCTGATCCCGCTGGCCGAACGGCTCGGCATCCAGGTGCTCAAGGCGGAGCTGGAGGACATCGTCTTCGCCACCCTGCACCCCGAGGAGCACGCCCGCACCCGGGCCCTGATGGCCGGTCACGAGGGCGAGCCGGACACCCAGCTGGCCCCCTTCGCCCGGCTGCTGGCCCGCCAGCTGTCCGAGACCGGGGTGACCGCCGAGGTCACCGTCCGGCCCCGGCACTGCGTGTCGCTGCACCGGGTGCTGCTCAAGCGGGCCGCCGCGCCCGGCCCGGACGGGCGGCCGCAGCGGCCGCAGCCCGCCGACTTCGGGCGGCTGCTGGTGGTGGTCGAGGAGAACGCCGACTGCTACGCCGTGCTCGGCGAACTGCACACCTGCTGGACGCCGCTGCCCGGCGAGTTCAAGGACTTCGTCGCCGCCCCCAAGTTCAACCTCTACCAGTCGCTGCACACCGCCGTGGCGCTCAGCGGCGGCACGGTCGTCGAGGTGCTGGTGCGCACCCGGCGGATGCACGAGGTCGCCGAGACCGGGGTGGTCGCGCTCGGCGACCCGGAGCCGGCCGGCGCCGTCCAGGACGCCGACGAACTCGACCGCACCGACCCGGCCCGGCCCGGCTGGCTCAGCCGGCTGCTGGAGTGGCAGCAGGAGACGCCCGACCCGGACGCCTTCTGGTCCGCGCTCACCGCCGACCTGGCCGGCGACCGCGAGATCACCGTCGTGACGGAGAGCGGCGAAACGCTTCAGCTGAGGGCCGGCGCCACCTGCGTGGACGCCGCCTACCTGCTCGGCGAGGAGACCGGCCACCGGTGCATCGGGGCCCGGGTCAACGGCCGGCTCACCGCGCTCTCCACCGTCCTGCAGGACGGCGACCTGCTCGCCGTGCTCACCGAGGCCGTGCCCACCGGGACCGTGCTCACCGAGGACGGACCGCGCCCCGCCGAACCCTCCGGGCCCGCGCCCGAGTGGCTCGCGCACGCCCGGACCCCGGCCGCCCGGCTGGCCATCGAACGCTGGCTCGCCGACCACCCGGCCCGGCTCCCGCCGGTGCGTACCGGCCCCTCCAGCGGCCAGCCCGCCCCGCCCGCGCACCGCACCACCGAGCGCCGGCCGGCCCCGGTCGCGGTGGCCGGCCGGCCCGGGGCGCCGGTCCGGCTGGCCCGCTGCTGCACGCCCGTGCCGCCGGACGAGGTGGCCGGCTACCCGATCCGCGGCGGAGCCGTCGCCGTGCACCGCACCGGCTGCCCGGCCGGGGAGCGGATGCGCGCGGCCGGGCGCGCCGAGCTGGAGGTCCGCTGGCGGCCGGAGGGCACCCCGGCGGCCGGCCACCGGGCCACCCTGCGGGCCGAGGCGCTCAACCGGCCCCGGCTGCTCGCCGACCTCACGGCGGCCATCTCCGCCGAGGACGTCGGCATCGTCTCGGCCGAGGTCGAACCGCCGCAGGAGCTGCGGGTCCGGCACACCTACACCGTCGAACTGCCCGAGCCGGCCGCGCTGCCCGCGCTGATGCGGGCCATGCTCAAGGTCTCCGGGGTGTACGACGTCAGCCGGCCGCAGGCCCCGGACACCGGCGGGGCCCGCCACCCCGGGGAAAATGGGGATGACCGGTCCGCGCCGGGCGTGGGACCATCATGGGGAATTCACGGCCGGTCCACGGCGTTCTCAGGGCACAGGAGCCCCGACGGCACTCGAGGACCTGAGGGGTAGCTCACCTCGCCCGGCGGTAACCGGGGCGGCAGCTGGGCAGACTCCGGGTGGGACCGCACAAGGCGGTCCCCACAGGCCATCCGCACCAGCGACCAAAGGACAGAATGACCTCCACGTCCGACACCCGCGACCACGCCGACGCCCCGCGCCGCCTGAACGGTCTGCGGGCGGAAGCCCTCATGGACGAGGACCTCGCGGCCATCGACGAGGACCGCGGCCACGGCCACCACCACTACGACGGCGACCAGTACGACCGCAGCGAGCGTGCCGCCCTGCGCCGCGTCGCCGGCCTCTCCACCGAACTCGAAGACGTCACCGAGGTCGAGTACCGCCAGCTCCGCCTGGAGCGCGTGGTGCTCGTCGGCGTCTGGACGGACGGCACCCTGGAGGAGGCGGAGAACTCGATGGCCGAGCTCGCCGCCCTCGCCGAGACGGCCGGCTCCCAGGTGCTGGACGGCGTCATCCAGCGCCGCGACAAGCCCGACGCGGCCACCTACATCGGCTCCGGCAAGGCGAAGGAACTGCGCGACATCGTCGCGGCCACCGGCGCCGACACCGTGGTCTGCGACGGTGAGCTCACCCCCGGCCAGCTGATCCACCTGGAAGACGTGGTCAAGGTCAAGGTCGTCGACCGGACGGCCCTGATCCTGGACATCTTCGCCCAGCACGCCAAGTCCCGGGAGGGCAAGGCGCAGGTCTCGCTCGCGCAGATGCAGTACATGCTGCCGCGCCTGCGCGGCTGGGGTCAGTCGCTGTCCCGGCAGATGGGTGGTGGCGGCGCCGGCTCGTCCGGCGGCGGCATGGCCACCCGTGGTCCCGGTGAGACCAAGATCGAGACCGACCGGCGCCGGATCCGCGAGAAGATGGCGAAGCTCCGCCGCGAGATCGCCGAGATGAAGAAGGGCCGCGACACCAAGCGCCAGGAGCGCAAGCGCCACCAGGTGCCGTCGGTGGCCATCGCCGGGTACACCAACGCCGGCAAGTCGTCCCTGCTCAACCGGCTCACCGGGGCGGGCGTCCTGGTGGAGAACTCCCTGTTCGCCACCCTGGACCCGACCGTGCGCCGGGCCCAGACCCCGAGCGGGCGGCTCTACACCCTGGCCGACACCGTCGGCTTCGTTCGGCACCTGCCGCACCACCTGGTCGAGGCCTTCCGCTCGACCATGGAGGAGGTCGCCGACGCGGACCTCATCCTGCACGTGGTCGACGGCTCGCACCCCGAGCCGGAGACGCAGCTGGCCGCCGTCCGCGAGGTCATCGTCTCGGTCGACGCGCAGAACGTGCCGGAGATCGTGGTGATCAACAAGGCGGACGCCGCCGACCCGCACGTGCTGCAGCGACTGCTGCGCCGCGAGCCGCACGCCATCGTGGTGTCGGCCCGCAGCGGCGAGGGCATCGAGGAGCTGCTGAAGCTCATCGACGACGAGCTGCCGCGCCCGGCGATCGAGGTGCGGGCCCTGGTGCCCTACACCCAGGGCGGGCTGGTCTCCCGGGTGCACGCCGAGGGCGAGCTGCTCGGCACCGAGCACACCGGCGAGGGCACGCTGCTGCACGCCAAGGTGCCGGCCGAGCTGGCCGCCGAGCTGGAGCGCTACGCGGTGGCGCTGCAGGTCTGAGGCGTCGGGCCGACGAAGGGCCCCCGGACGTGACCGTGATGCCGCTGGGCATCGCGCGAGCGTCCGGGGGCCCTTCGCGTGCCCGTCCGGGGTGCCGGGGCGTCCGTTCCGGGGTCCGCCCGGGGGCTCGTCCGGGCGTGCGGGCCTGCGGGCGTGCGGCCGTGTGGGCGTGCGGGCTACTTCACGTTCTTGGCGAAGTAGTCGAAGGCCTGCTTCGCCTGGTCCTGCAGCGAGGGGCCGGCCAGGTACCCGGGCGGGTTGCGGCTGCCGATCGCGGTGACGCTGATCAGGTTGGGCTTGCCGTCCTTGGTGATGAACCAGCCGCCGCCGCTGGAGCCGCCGGTCACGGTGCAGCCGGTGACGTACATCGGCGGGCGGCTCCGGTCGGGGGAGAGCCTGGCCGGCGGGACCGGGGGCTCGCAGCGGGAGAGCTCCAGGCCGTCGAACGGCCGATCGGTCGGGTAGCCGTAGGCGGCCGCCGAGCCGATCTGCTCGCGCGGGGCGTTGAACCAGACCGGGACCGAGCCGCCGACCGCCTCCTCCAGCGACGCGCCGGAGCCGCCCTCGCCGCGCACCCGGATGATCCCGTAGTCGTACTGGTGGTGGGCGCCGACGCCGCCCTCCCCGAGCCAGGTCGGCGACACCAGTGCGCGCACCGCCGCCCACCGGCCGTACGGGGCGGCCTGCTGCTCGGTGAGCGGTTTGCCGCGGGCCGCCTGGCCGTCCCGGTTGAAACCGGGCACGAAGGTGATGTTCCGCAGCCAGCCGCCGCCCTTGCCGTCGTGCAGGCAGTGCGCGGCGGTGTAGACGAGGTTGCTGCGGCCCGGGTTGGCCGGGTCGGAGACCACCGTCGCGGAGCAGGCCGCGTCGCCCTGGGGCGTGGTGACGAAGAGCCGGCCGACCACGGCGGTGGCCGGGCCGTACGGGTGCGGCTGCGGCGTGGCCGCGACGGCTGCGGGCGGGGCGTCCGGCCGGCCGTCGTCCGGTGCGGCGGTGAGCGGGTACTCCGGGGTGGGCCGACCCTTGGCGGCGGCCATCCGGGTGGTCGACCAGAAGCCCGGGGCCACCTCGTTGGCGAAGCCGCTGCCGGAGACGAACCGGGCCCAGTCCTCCACCTTCCAGCCCGTCAGGTCGCCCAGGCTGGTGGGGGCCGACGTGGGGAGGGCGGGCGGCGGTGCGGCCGCCGTGGCGCCGGAGCCGTCCGGCCCGCAGGCGGTTGCGGCGAGCGCGAGCACGGCGAGCACCGCGGCGCCGGTCGGCCCGGATCGGCGCCGCGGTCCGCGGCCGGTGTGCTTCGGCATGCTGCATCGTCCCCCGGGGGCGGCCTCCGCCGCCCGTACGGCTTGGTCCGGTCCGACCGGAAAGGGCCTACGGCTTCTTGGAGATCCAGTCCAGCGCCTGCTTGGCGACCGTCTCCAGGTACGGGCCGCTCAGCGAGGTGTGGTCCTCGGTGCCGATGGACGTGTTGCTGACCAGGGCGGTCTTCCCGTCCGGCATGGTGGCGAACCAGCCGCCGCCGCTGGAGCCCTGGGTCATGTTGCAGCCGATGGTGAGCATCGACGGGCGCTTGGCGTCGAACGACAGCCGGGTCGGCTTGCCGCCGTCGCACTTGTACAGCTCCTGGCCGTCGAACGGCTTGTAGAGCGGGTAGCCGACCGCCGCGACGGACATCTTGTCGCGCGGGGCGTCGAACCAGACCGGGACGGCCGAACCGACCGTCTCCTCCAGCGACTTGCCGGAGTCGTTCTGGTTGTGCACCCGCATGACGGCGAAGTCGTACTGGTTCGCGGCGTCACCGGTGCCGCCGCCCTCGACCATCCACTGCGGCGAGGTGGTGACCAGGTCGGCCCACCAGGTGCCCAGCGGGGCCAGTTCGGACAGCGGGGCCTTCTTGCCGCCGCTGGAGGCGCCCGAGTTGTTGTAGGCGGGCACGAAGACCAGGTCCTTGAAGAAGTCGCCGCCCTTGCCCGCGTGCACGCAGTGGCCGGCGGTCCAGACCAGATTGCTCTTGCCCGGGTGCTGCGGGTCGGTGATCACCGTCGCCGAGCAGTTGCCCCGGCCGCCCTGGGCGCTGAAGAACACCTTCCCGGACGGCTGCTTGGTGTACGGGCGGGGCACCGGCACGGCCTTGACCACCGGCGGGTCCGGGTCCGTCACGCCGTTGTCGGCGGCCGGCTTGGCGGTGGGCGGGGCCGGATCGGCGGGCTTGGAGTCGCCCATCTTGTCCGGGTTCCAGAAGTCCTTCACCACCGGGTTGTTGAAGACGTGCTTGGACGCCCACGAGTCCCAGTCCTCGAACTTCCACTTCTTCAGGTCGTCCCAGGACTTCGGCAGGCCCTCCAGCAGGCTGGTCGGGATGCCCGACGGGAGGGTGATCCCGCCGATCACGCCGCCCCCCTGGGCGGCGGTGCTGGACGCGGGCGGCGGCGCGGCGCTGCCGCCTCCGTCGCCCGCCGGACCGTCCGGCCCGCAGGCGCTCGCCGCGAGCAGCGTCCCCGTGACGAGGGCGACGGCCATGGCTGACCGGTGGATCGATGGCATGTGTGCGCTTCCCCCTGTGCTCGATCGGGCTGTCGTGCGGCGACTCGCCGCTGTGGAGTCTTCCACCGGTCACCAGGACGGCGGCGGCCGCCCCCCGGGTTGCGGCCCTGACCGGAGGTCACCGATCCGTGACGTGGCCACGATCGGCCCGCCGACCCAGCAGGGCCCCGCGCGCCGGACGCGGACAATCCCCGATCTTCACCCGGACGAGTGAGCCGACCTTGTGATCACCCGTCAGGGATAGGTAACCCTTACCTGACGCGACGGTGCGAGCGCCCGCCGATCCTCTCCACCACCCGCGCGCGTCCGCACCCCCACGCGCCCCAAGGAGCAGCCTTGAGCACCGCCCTCACCGGAGCCCCGCCCGCCCCGCTGCTGCACGCGGACCGGCCGGCCGAGCCCGATCCGCTGCTGCACCCGGACCCCGCCGTCGCCGCCGAACAGGCCGCCCTGGAAGCCCTGCTGCGCTGCTGGACGCGCGAGACCGGCGCCCGCCCCGGCCCCGACGGCCGGCTGCGGATCGCCGTCCTCGGCGGCGCCGCCCGGCTGTCCGCCCCCGTCCGCTACTGGTCGCCCGGCGGCTGGCACCGGTTCGGCCCCGCCGTCCTCTCCGCCGGGGAGGGCACCGCCGACGCCCCCGTGGACGCCGTCACCACCGCCGCGCTGCTCGCCGCCGCGGCCGCCGACCGCCCCGACCCCGGGCAGGTCGCCGACCTCGCCGCCCGGGTCGCCGACTCGGTCGTCCGCACCGCCGACATCCTCGCCCACCGGCGCACCACCGCCCCCGTCGGCGGCCCGGAACGCTCGCACTTCCTCGCCGCCGAACAGTCCCTGCTGCTCGGCCACCCGCTGCACCCCACCCCGAAGAGCCGCGACGGCCTCGGCCCGGCCCAGAGCGCCGCCTACTCGCCCGAACTGCACGGCTCCTTCCAACTCCACTGGTACGCGGTCCACCGCGACCTGCTCGCCGCCGGCTCCGCCCTCACCGACAGCGCCGACCGGATCACCGCGGACCTGCTCGGCGACCACGCCGCCCTGCCGCCCGGCACCGCCGCCCTGCCGCTGCACCCCTGGCAGGCCCGCGAACTCGCCCACCGCCCGGCCGTCGCCGCCCTGCTCGCCGACGGGCTGCTGCACGACCTCGGCCCGGCCGGCGAACCCTGGCACCCCACCTCCTCGGTGCGCACCGTCTACCGCCCCGGCACCCCCTGGATGCTCAAGCTCTCGCTCGGCCTGCGGATCACCAACTCCCGCCGGGAGAACCTGCGCAAGGAACTCCACCGCGGCCTGGAGGTGCACCGGCTGCTGGAGAGCGGCCTGGCCGCCGAATGGCACCGCGCCCACCCCGGCTTCGACATCGTCCGCGACCCGGCCTGGATCGGCGTCGACCACCCCGCCCTCGGCGACCCGGGCGGCCTGGACACCGTGCTGCGCGCCCAGCCCTTCGCCCCCGCCGACCGCGCGCTGTGCGTCGCCGGGCTGGTCGCCGAACAGCCGCTCGGCACCGGCGACACCGTGCCGTCCCGGCTCGGCGACACCCTGCGGGCGCTCGCCGTCCGCTGCGGCCGCCCGCTGCGGACCGTCGCCGCCGAATGGTTCCTGCGCTACCTGGACGCCGTCGTGCTGCCCGTCCTCTGGCTGGACGGCACGGCCGGCATCGCCCTGGAGGCGCACCAGCAGAACAGCCTCGTCCTGCTCGACGCCGACGGCTGGCCCAGCGGCGGCCGCTACCGCGACAACCAGGGCTACTACTACCGGGAGAGCGCCGCCGACCGGCTCACCGCGCGGCTGCCCGGGCTCGGCGAGCACAGCGACACCTTCCTGCCCGACGAGGTGATCGACCACCACTTCGCCTACTACCTCGGCATCAACCACGTCCTCGGCCTGGTCGGTGCCTTCGGCAGCCAGGGGCTCGCTGACGAGACCGTGCTGCTGGCCGGGCTGCGTCGCTTCCTGGCCGGCCCGCGGGCCGCCGCCACCGGCTCGGCGCTGCCCGGGCTGCTGCTCGACGCGCCCACCCTGCCCTGCAAGGCCAACCTGCTCACCCGGATCAACGGCCTGGACGAACTGGTCGGCCCGGTCGCCACCCAGTCCGTCTACGTGGACATCCCCAACCCGCTGGCGGGCGCATGAGCCTGCTCGACGACCCGCCGGGATGGGGCGCGATCCCCACCCCGGCCGGCGAGTTCCGGCTCAGCCCGGTCCGGCTGCCCACCGACCTGGACCTGCTCGCCGGGTGGATGAACGACCCCGAGATCGCCGCTTTCTGGCAGCTCGCCGGGCCGCCCGACGCCACCGAACGGCACCTCCGGGCCCAACTCGACGGCGACGGCCGCAGCGTGCCCTGCCTCGGCCTGCTCGACGGCGTCCCGACGAGCTACTGGGAGGTCTACCGCGCCGACCTCGACCCGCTCGCCCGGCACTACCCGGCCCGGCCGCACGACACCGGCGTCCACCTCCTGATCGGTCCCGCCGAGAGCCGCGGCCGGGGCCTCGGCGCCGTCCTGCTGGCCGCCCTCGCCGAGCGGATCCTGCGGCAACGGCCCCGCTGCGAACGGGTCGTCGCCGAACCGGACGTCCGCAACCGGCGCTCCGTCCGGGCCTTCGAACAGGCCGGATTCCGGCTGGACACCGAACTCGACCTGCCCGACAAGCGCGCCGCCCTGATGGTCCGTGCCCGCGTCCCCTTCGTCGCCTAGGACACCCCCGTGGACACCCCAGCACCCCAGCCGCCGTACGACCTGCTCGGCGTCGGCATCGGCCCCTTCAACCTCTCGCTCGCCGCGCTCGCCGCGCCCGTCCCCGGCCTGCGCACGCTCTTCTGCGACCAGCGCCCGGAGTTCCGCTGGCACCCCGGCATGCTGGTGGACGGGGCCCGGATGCAGGTGCCGTTCCTCGCCGACCTGGTCTCCCTCGTCGACCCGACCAACCCCTGGTCCTTCCTCAACTACCTGCGCGACCAGGACCGGCTCTTCCCGTTCTACTTCGCCGAGCGCTTCCAACTGCCCCGCCGCGAGTACGACCACTACTGCCGGTGGGCCGCCGAACGGCTCGCCAACTGCCGCTTCGGCACCGAGGTCACCGCCCTGCACTGGGAAGCCCCGCACTTCCGGGCCGAGCTGACCGACACCGCGACCGGGCGGCGGACCGAGGTGCACGCCCGCAACCTCGCCCTCGGCGTCGGCACCCGGCCCGTCCTGCCCGAGGCCTTCACCGCCCTCGACGGCCACCCGCGCGCCTTCCACTCCGCCGACTACCTGGACCGCCGCGGCGACCTCGCCGGTGCCCGGGACATCACCGTGGTCGGCAGCGGGCAGTCCGGCGCCGAGGTCTTCCTCGACCTGCTCCGGCGCCACGACGGCGACGGCGTCCGGCTGCGCTGGCTCACCCGGACCAGGGCGCTCGCGCCGATGGAGTACTCCAAGCTCGGTCTGGAGCACTTCACCCCCGACTACACCCGCTACTTCCACAGCCTGCCCGAAGCCGTCCGGGACGCGCTGGTCGCCGCCCAGTGGCAACTGCACAAGGCCGCCAGCGCCGAAACCCTCGCCGAGATCCACGACCACCTCTACGAACGCACCATCGGCCGCCCGATCGACACCGCCCCGGTCGACATCACCCCCGGCACCGCCGTCACCGAAGCCCGCCCCGGCCCCTGTGGCGGCCTCGAACTGCACTGCCGGCACGGCGACTCCGGCGTCGAACACGTCCTGCGCACCGACGCCGTGGTGCTCGCCACCGGCTACCGGGCCGCCCGGCCGACCGCGCTCGAACCGCTCGCCCGGCTGATCGACTGGGACGGGGACGGGCGCTACCGGGTCGACCTCGACCATCGGGTCGCCACCCGGCCCGAACTCACCGGCGGCCTCTACGTCCAGAACGCCGAACTGCACACCCACGGCGTCGGTGCCCCCGACCTGGGGCTCGGCGCCCACCGGGCCGCCGTGATCCTCAATGCCGTCACCGGCCGGACCGTCCACCGGCTGCCCGCCCGCACCGCCTGGACCGGCTTCGCGCCGCCCGGGACCGCCCCCGCCCCGGCGGGCGCTGCCGCGGGCGCCGCCGCGGCTGTTGCCGAGGGCACCCCCACCGAGAGCACCCCCGCCATCCCCCGTCCCCAGGAGCTGACCCGTGCCGCAACCGTCGGCCGCTGAACCGCCGTTGTACCTGCCCCCGCACCTGACCGCCGGGCACTGGCGGCGGGCCGGGCGCACCCTGCTGGCCAAGATGCTCGGCGAGTTCGCCTACGAGGAACTGCTCACCCCCGTCCGCGCCGCCGCCGACGGCGAGTACCTGCTCTGGCTGCCCGAGGCCGAGTACCGCTTCACCGCCCGCCGCGGCGCGTACGGAAGCTGGCGGGTCGACCCGGAGTCGGTCCGCTGCTCCGACCCGGACGGCCTCGACCCGCTGCGCTTCCTCCCGCACGCCCGGCACGCCCTCGGCCTGCGCGGCGAGACCACCGGCCACCTGATCCGCGAACTCACCGCCACCCTGACCGCCGACGCGCACCAGCTCGCCACCGCGCTCACCGCCGCCGAACTCGCCGACCTCGACCACCCCGCCCTGGAGGGCCGCCAGGACGGCCACCCCTGGATCGTCCCCAACAAGGGCCGGATCGGCTTCTCCGCCACCGACGCCGCCCGCTGGGCCCCGGAGGCCCGCACCCCGCGCCCGCTGCCCTGGATCGCCGTCCACCGCCGGCTCGCCGAGTACCGCGGCGTGCCCGGCCTGGAGCGGCCCGAGCAGCTGTACGCCCGCGAACTCGACGACCCGGACGCGCTGCGCGCCGCCCTCGGCCCGGCCGCCGCCGACTACCTGCTGCTGCCCGTCCACCCCTGGCAGTGGGACGAGACGATCGTCCCGCTGTTCGCGCCCTGGATCGCCTCCGGCGAGATCGTCCCGCTGCCCTCCGACGGCGACCCACGGCTGCCCCAGCAGTCCATCCGCTCCTTCTTCAACACCGCCCACCCCGAGCGCTGCACCGTCAAACTGCCGCTGTCCGTCCTCAACACCCTGGTCTGGCGCGGCCTGCCCACCGAACGCACCCTCGCCGCGCCCGCCGTCACCGCCTGGATCCACGGCCTGCGCGACGCCGACCCGTACCTGCGCGACGAGTGCCGGGTGATCCTGCTCGGCGAGATCGCCTCCGTCACCGTCGACCACCCGCTCTACCGCGAGCTGCCCGAGGCGCCCTACCAGTACAAGGAACTCCTCGGCGCGATCTGGCGCGAACCGCTCGGCCCCTTCCTGGCCGGCGGCGAACGCGCCCGCACCCTGGCCGCCCTGCTGCAGACCGGCTCCGACGGCCGGGCGCTCGCCGCCGAACTGATCGCCCGCTCCGGGCTCACCCCCGCCGCCTGGACCGGCCGGCTGTTCGGCGCGGTGCTGCCGCCGCTGCTGCACTTCCTCTACCGGTACGGGCTGGTCTTCTCCCCGCACGGCGAGAACGCCATCGTCGTCTTCGACGAGCACGACGCGCCGACCCGGCTCGCGGTCAAGGACTTCGTCGACGACGTCAACCTCAGCGACCAGGACCTGCCCGAACTGCGCGACCTGCCCGCCGAGGTCGACGACGTCCTGCTGCGGGACGGCCCGCAGGGGCTCTGCCAGTTCCTCCACTCCGGGCTGTTCATCGGCGTCCTGCGCTACCTCGCCCCGCTGCTGGAGGCGCAGACCGGACTGCCCGAGGCCGAGTTCTGGGCCCTGCTGCGGGCCGAGATCCGCCGCTACCAGGACCGTTTCCCCGGCCTGGGCGAGCGCTTCGAGCTGTTCGACCTGTTCCGGCCGCGGATCGACCGGCTCTGCCTCAACCGCAACCGGCTGCTGCTCGACGGCTACCAGGACCGCCCGCACCGCCCGCACGCCGCCCGGTACGGGACCGTCCCCAACGCCCTGGTGACCCTGGAGGCGGATCTTCCCGGGCGACGGAGCCGGATTGTCACCCCAGCCCCGTAGGCTGGGAGGGTCATGACGAACGACTCCGAAACCCAGCTCCCCGGCGAGACCGAGCTCCCTGGCGAGGACGGCGGCGCCGCCGCCGACGTCGAGGAAGCCGTCGCCGTTCCGCGCTCCCGCATCCCCGACCTGCTGCACGCCGCGGTGGCGGCCGTCGGCGGCGTCGAGCGCCCCGGTCAGGTCCGGATGGCCGAGGCCGTCGCCGACGCCGTCGACAACGCCGAGCACCTGCTCGTCCAGGCCGGCACCGGCACCGGGAAGTCCCTCGCCTACCTGGTGCCCGCGCTCGCCCACGGGGACCGCGTGGTGGTCGCCACCGCCACCCTGGCGCTGCAACGCCAGCTCGTCGAACGGGACTTGCCGCGCACGGTCGAGGCGCTGCACCCGGTGCTGCGCCGCCGCCCGCTGTTCGCGATGCTCAAGGGCCGCTCCAACTACCTGTGCCTGCACCGGGCCAACGAGGGCACCCCGAGCGACGAGGGCGAGGGCCTGTTCGACGCGGCCGAGGCGCTCGGCGGGCCCGCCAGCAAGCTCGGGCAGGACGTGCTGCGGCTGCGCGAGTGGGCCGACGAGAGCGACACCGGGGACCGGGACGACCTCAGCCCCGGCGTCTCCGACAAGGCCTGGGCCCAGCTGGCGGTCACCTCCAAGGAGTGCCTGGGCGCCACCCGCTGCGCGTACGGGCAGGAGTGCTTCGCCGAGAAGGCCCGGGAGCGGGCCAAGCTGGCCGACGTCGTGGTCACCAACCACGCGATGCTCGCGATCGACGCGATCGAGGGCGCGCCGGTGCTGCCCGAGCACGGGCTGCTGATCGTCGACGAGGCGCACGAACTGGTCAACCGGGTCACCGGCGCGGCCACCGCCGAGCTGACCGTCGGCGCGGTCAACCGGGCGGTCAAGCGCGCCGCCCGGCTCGCCAACGAGAAGGCCGTGGACGCCTTGCAGGCCGCCGCCGAGAACTACCACGGCCTGATGGAGACCGCCCAGCCCGGCCGGGTCGAGGAACTGCCCGAGTATCTGGCGTACGCGGTCACCTCGATCCGGGACGCCGCCCGCCAGGTGATCAGCTCGCTCGGCGAGACCCGCGACAAGGGGCTCAGCGACGAGGACGCCGTCCGCAAGCAGGCGATGGCCTCCGCCGAGTCGCTGCACGAGACCGCCGAGCGGCTGCTGGAGGGCTCCGAGTACGACGTGGTCTGGATCGAGCGCAGCGACCGCTTCGGCATGGGCACCGGCTCGCTGCGGGTCGCGCCGCTCAGCGTCTCCGGGCTGCTGCGCGAGGGCCTCTACAAGGAGCGCTCGGTGGTGCTCACCTCGGCCACCCTCAAGCTCGGCGGGGACTTCAACGGCGTCGCCGCCTCCGTCGGCCTGCCCTCGGACTCCCGGCTGCCGGACCAGCGCACCCCCGGGGACAATCCTTCGGCCGGGTCCGGGTCCGGGTCCGGGTCCGGGTCCGGCTTCGGCGAGGACGCGGTGCCGCACTGGCGCGGCATCGACGTCGGCTCGCCGTTCAAGTACCCCAAGCAGGGCATCCTGTACGTCGCCCGGCACCTCGCCGATCCCGGCCGGGATCCCGAACGGCCCGACATGCTGGACGAGTTGGCGGAGCTGATCGGCGCGGCCGGCGGGCGCACGCTGGGCCTGTTCTCCTCGATGCGCGGCGCCCAGACGGCCGCCGAGGCGCTGCGGGAGCGGCTGGACAACCGGATCCTGCTCCAGGGGGAGGACACCCTGGGCGAGTTGATCCGGGAGTTCGCCTCGGACGCGTCCACCTGCCTGTTCGGCACGCTCTCGCTCTGGCAGGGCGTGGACGTGCCCGGCTCGGCCTGCCAGCTGGTCGTGATGGACCGCATCCCGTTCCCCCGGCCGGACGACCCGCTGATGAGCGCCCGCCAGAAGGACGTCGAACAGCGCGGCGGGAACGGCTTCATGGCCGTCGCGGCGACGCACGCGGCGCTGCTGATGGCGCAGGGCGCCGGCCGGCTGGTGCGCGCGGCCGAGGACCGGGGCGTGGTCGCGGTGCTCGACCCGCGGGTGGAGACCAAGCGGTACGGGAGCTTCTTCCGCTCCTCGATGCCCGAGTTCTGGTACACCACGGACCGCAACCAGGTGCGCCGCTCGCTGGCGGCGATCGATGCCTCGGCGCCGCCGGTCAAGCCGGTGGTGAAGCGGGGTTGAGCGGTGCCGTGATCCAGGGCTGAGTGGTGCGGTGATCCGGGGCTCCGTCCACCCCCCCCCGGGGCCGAGGCGGGGCCCGGAAGCCCCCTGGAGACGCCGGAGGGGCTCCCCGCGACCACGCGGTGGAGCCCCTTCCCGCTGAGTGCGCGCGAGGCGTCAGAGGCGGCGCAGGACCGCGACGACCTTGCCCAGGATGGTCGCGTTGTCGCCGTTGATCGGCTCGTACGCCGGGTTGTGCGGCATCAGCCAGATCCGGCCGTCCTCGCGCTTGAGCCGCTTGACCGTGGCCTCGCCGTCGATCATCGCGGCCACGATGTCGCCGTTCTCGGCGACCGGCTGGCGGCGCACGGTGACCCAGTCGCCGTCGCAGATGGCCGCCTCGATCATCGAGTCGCCGCGCACGGTGAGCGCGAACAGCTCGCCCTCGCCGACCAGCTGGCGGGGCAGCGGGAAGACGTCCTCGACCGTCTGCTCGGCCAGGATCGGGCCGCCGGCGGCGATCCGGCCGACCAGCGGCACGTACGAGGTGGACGGCCGGCCGGCCGTCTCGGCGGTGTTCGGGCGGGCCACCTCGACGCCGCGGACCTCGTAGGCGCGCGGGCGGTGCGGGTCGCGGCGCAGGAAGCCCTTGCGTTCCAGGGCCATCAGCTGGTGGGCGACCGAGGAGGTGCTGGACAGGCCGACGGCCTGGCCGATCTCGCGCATGGACGGCGGGTAGCCGCGGCGCTGGACGGAGTCCCGGATGACCTCGATCACGCGGCGCTGGCGCTCGGTGAGGCCGGCCTCGTCGGTACGGATGCCGGGGGGGCGGCCGGGCAGCGCGCGGGTGGGCGCCTGGTGGGCGTCGTCGATCGCGGGGGAGTGTTCGATCGGCTGGTCGGGAACGCGGCCCGTGCTGGAAAGGGCCGGGCCGGAGAGGCGCTGGTCTTCGCTACGGTCCATGCTGATGTCCACGCTCTGCTGATTCGTGGTGCGCTGCCCCACCTTGAACTGGGAGTGTTCCTGCACCGGGATGGTGTTGCTTTCGATGGTGTTCACGGCGGCCCCTCTCGACGGCTGTCCTCTCCCCTTTTCCAGCCCAACGCCCCTCCTATCGAAAGGTTGCGCCAAACACACGTTCGAGTGAATTATTCGAGAGTTGGCTGACTCGATCAAGGCTTTGCTGTACATCGAGACTGTGCGTCGAGTAAATGTTCGACCAGATCTCGACTTCGGCAGTCTAATCGGTGCCGACACGCCAGGGGTGTCGCTTCCCCCGGAGACCTACATCTAGTGGTTACAGTCCTCTCCGTGCCCAGTACTAGTGGTTACGGCGCATGATCAGCTTGCCGAGGCCGGGGTCGCATCGCATAGACTCAACAGGTCCGCACGTCCTGCCAGGGAGGGATCCTCAGGTGCACTGCCCCTTCTGCCGGCACTCCGACAGCCGTGTTGTCGACAGCCGGACCAATGAGGACGGCAGCTCGATCCGCCGTCGTCGGCAGTGCCCGGACTGCGGCCGCCGCTTCACCACCGTGGAGACGGCCGCACTGATGGTCATCAAGCGCAGCGGGGTCACCGAGCCCTTCTCCCGGGAGAAGGTCATCACCGGCGTCCGCAAGGCCTGTCAGGGCCGCCCGGTCACCGAGGACGCCCTCGCCCAGCTCGGCCAGCGGGTCGAGGAGTGCGTGCGCGCCACCGGCAACGCCGAGCTGACCACCCACGACGTCGGGCTGGCCATACTCGGCCCGCTCAAGGAACTCGACGTGGTCGCCTTCCTGCGCTTCGCCAGCGTGTACCAGGCGTACGACGGACTGGAAGACTTCGAGGCCGCCATCGCGGAACTCCGCGCCGAACGGCCCGTCCCCGAGGCGGACGGCACCTGCGTGCCCGTCGCCGCCGCCGCGCCCTAGGAGGCGCCGGCACCCGGCCCCCTGGCGGGCCTTGCTGCACCAACGGGTCCCACGGGGCCCACGCATGCCCGAAAAAAGGGCACAGAACACAACAAACCGTGCGCAAGCAGGCGAGGTCTCCGCCTGCCCGCACACCGGAAGAACGAACCAGCGGTGCCCGGACTTTTCAGGGCACTTCGGGCGTTTGCCCAGGAGGAGGAAGAAGTGACAGACACCACGAGCGGTTCCGCACGCGGGTCGAAGTCCGACAAGACCACGGCCAAGGGCGGCGGCAAGGCCCCCAAGGGCGGTCTGCCGATCGGGCGCATCTACACCACTCCTGGCGTGCACCCGTACGACGAGGTCCGCTGGGAGCGCCGCGACGTCGTCATGACGAACTGGCGCGACGGGTCCATCAACTTCGAGCAGCGCGGCGTCGAGTTCCCCGACTTCTGGTCGGTCAACGCCGTCAACATCGTCACGTCCAAGTACTTCCGCGGCGCCGTCGGCACTCCCCAGCGCGAGTGGAGCCTCAAGCAGATCATCGACCGCGTGGTGCTCACCTACCGCGCCGCCGGCGAGAAGCACGGCTACTTCGCCACCAAGGACGACGCCGAGATCTTCGAGCACGAGCTGACGCACGCCCTCCTCCACCAGGTGTTCAGCTTCAACTCACCGGTCTGGTTCAACGTCGGCACCAAGCAGCCCCAGCAGGTCAGCGCCTGCTTCATCCTGTCCGTCGACGACTCCATGGAGTCGATCCTCGACTGGTACAAGGAAGAAGGCATGATCTTCAAGGGCGGCTCCGGCGCCGGCCTCAACCTCTCCCGCATCCGCTCCTCGAAGGAACTGCTGTCCTCCGGCGGCAACGCCTCCGGCCCGGTCTCCTTCATGCGCGGCGCCGACGCCTCCGCCGGCACCATCAAGTCCGGTGGCGCCACCCGCCGCGCGGCGAAGATGGTCGTGCTCGACGTCGACCACCCCGACGTCGAGGCCTTCATCGAGACCAAGGTGAAGGAGGAGGAGAAGATCCGCGCCCTGCGCGACGCCGGCTTCGACATGGACCTCGGCGGCGACGACATCACCTCCGTCCAGTACCAGAACGCCAACAACTCCGTCCGCGTCTCCGACGAATTCATGACCGCCGTCGAGAACGGCACCGAATTCGGCCTGCGCGCCCGGATGACCGGCGAGGTCATCGAGACCGTCGACGCCAAGAAGCTGTTCCGCAAGATGGCCGAGGCCGCCTGGGCCTGCGCCGACCCCGGAATCCAGTACGACTCCACCATCAACCACTGGCACACCTGCCCGGAGTCCGGCCGCATCAACGCGTCCAACCCCTGCTCCGAGTACATGCACCTGGACAACTCCAGCTGCAACCTCGCCTCGCTGAACCTGATGAAGTTCCTGCGCGACGACGACTCGTTCGACGCGGACACCTTCGCCAAGGTCGTCGAGCTGGTCATCACCGCGATGGACATCTCCATCTGCTTCGCCGACTTCCCCACCGAGAAGATCGGCGAGACCACCCGCGCCTACCGCCAGCTCGGCATCGGCTACGCCAACCTCGGCGCCCTGCTGATGGCCACCGGCCACGCCTACGACAGCGAGGGCGGCCGCGCCCTGGCCGGCGCCATCACCTCGCTGATGACCGGCACCGCCTACCGCCGCGGCGCCGAACTCGCCGGCGTCGTCGGCCCGTACGACGGCTACGCCCGCAACGCCGCCCCGCACCAGCTGGTCATGAAGCAGCACGCGGACGCCTCGCTCGCCGCCGTCTCGCTCGACGAGCTGGACGCCCCGGTCTGGGCCGTGGCCAACGACACCTGGCAGGACGTCCTGCGGATCGGCGCGCAGAACGGTTTCCGCAACGCCCAGGCCTCGGTGCTGGCCCCCACCGGCACCATCGGCCTGATGATGGACTGCGACACCACCGGCGTCGAGCCGGACCTGGCGCTCGTCAAGTTCAAGAAGCTCGTCGGCGGCGGCTCGATGCAGATCGTCAACGGCACCGTCCCGCGCGCCCTCAAGCGCCTCGGCTACCAGGACGAGCAGATCGAGGCGGTCGTCGCCCACATCGCCGAGCACGGCAACGTGGTGGACGCCCCGGGCCTCAAGGCCGAGCACTACGAGGTCTTCGACTGCGCGATGGGCGAGCGGGTCATCTCGGCCATGGGCCACGTCCGGATGATGGCCGCGATCCAGCCGTGGATCTCCGGCGCGATCTCCAAGACCGTCAACATGCCGGCCTCCGCGACGATCGAGGACATCGAGGAGATCTACTTCGAGGCGTGGAAGATGGGCGTCAAGGCGCTCGCCATCTACCGCGAAAACTCGAAGGTCGGCCAGCCGCTCTCGGCGAAGAAGAAGGACTCCGAGGCCAAGGCCGAGGAGGCCCCGGCCGCCGCGGTCCAGAAGGTCGTCGAGTACCGCCCGGTCCGCAAGCGCCTGCCCAAGGGCCGTCCGGGCATCACCACCTCCTTCACGGTCGGTGGTGCCGAGGGCTACATGACCGCCAACTCCTACCCGGACGACGGCCTCGGCGAGGTCTTCCTCAAGATGTCCAAGCAGGGTTCGACCCTCGCGGGCATGATGGACGCCTTCTCCATCGCCGTCTCGGTCGGCCTGCAGTACGGCGTGCCGCTGGAGACCTACGTCTCGAAGTTCACCAACATGCGCTTCGAGCCGGCCGGTCTGACCGACGACCCGGACGTGCGGATGGCGCAGTCGATCGTCGACTACATCTTCCGCCGCCTGGCGCTCGACTTCCTGCCGTTCGAGACCCGCTCGGCGCTCGGCATCCACTCCGTCGAGGAGCGCCAGCGCCACCTGGACACGGGCTCCTACGAGCCGCTGGAGTCCGAGGAGCTCGACACCGAGTCGCTCGCCCAGTCGGCCCCGGTGGTCGCCACCCCGGCCCCCGCCGTCCAGGCGCCCAAGGCCCCCAAGGCCTCCCCGGCGCAGGCCCACAACTCCACGGAGCTGATGGAGATCCAGCTCGGCCTCAACGCCGACGCCCCGCTCTGCTTCTCCTGCGGCACCAAGATGCGCCGCGCCGGCAGCTGCTACCTCTGCGAGGGCTGCGGCTCCACCAGCGGCTGCAGCTGACCGCCGGTACTGACCCCGCGCGGGTGAGCCACCGCTGAGGCGGGGCGAGGACTTCACGTCCTCGCCCCGCCTCTTCTCGTTGTCCGGGCACTTCGCGGACGCCGATGTCACGGATGGGGGCGGTGGGCGGTCGGTAGGGGTGACGGTGTTCGGCGGAAGGAGTGGTGTGGTGATGGGGACGGTGCTGGTGACCGGGGCGACGGGGGTCCTGGGGCGGGAGGTGGTGCGGCTGCTGGTCGCGCGCGGGGTGGCGGTGCGGGGGCTGAGCCGGCGGGTGCGGAGCGGGGGCGCGGGGGTCGAGTGGGTGGTCGGGGACCTGGTGGCCGGGGAGGGGATCGCCGGGGCGGTGGCGGGGGTCGAGGTGGTGGTGGACTGCGCGACCACGGTGGGGCGCAAGGACGTGGCCGCGGTCCGGACGCTGGTGGCGGAGGCCGGGAGGGCGGGGGTGCGGCACCTGCTGTACGTGTCGATCGTCGGGGTCGACCGGGTGTCGATCCCGTACTACCGGGCGAAGTTCGCCTGTGAGCGGGTGGTGCGGGAGTCGGGGCTGGGGTGGACGGTGCTGCGGGCGACGCAGTTCCACGACCTGTTGCTGAGGATCTTCGACGTGTCGGCGCGGCTGCCGGTGTTCCCGGTGCTCGGCGGCGCGCGGGTCCAGCCGGTGGACGTACGGGAGGTGGCCGCGCGGGTGGCGGAGCTGGTGGGGGAGGGGCCGGCCGGGTACGCGCCGGAGGTGGGCGGGCCGCGGGTGCGGCCGTACCGGGAGCTGGCCGAGGCGTACCTGCGGGCGTCGGGTCGGCGGCGGGTGCTGCTGCCGGTGCGGGTGCCGGGGGCCTCGGGGCGGGCGCTGCGGGCGGGCGGGAACCTCGCGCCGGAGCGGGCGGTGGGCCGGGGGAGCTTCGAGGAGGTGTTGGCGGAGCGGTTCGGCGACCGCTGATGTCAACCAGGGTTGCGTCGACCGCCGGCCGGACTGACGGTCGGTCAAGAGGTGTGGCCCCGCCAGGGTTTCCGGGCGGGGCCGTCGTATCTGTCGCGCGGAGGCGGAGGTCGCGGAGGTCGCGGCCGGGATGCCGGCGGATGAAGGTCGACGTGGACCTTGGCGGCGGCTGGCGGCTGCGTTAACGTCATCGGATCGGTTCGTCCGTCGCCCTTCGCGATCTCTGCACGCCCGTCTCCGGTACAGCGCGATGTCGTTCAGCCCACCGTCGGCAGCATGCCCTGGCGAGGAGGACCGCATTGACCCTCAACCCGACCGCGCCGTCCGAGAGTTCCGGCTATCGCGGTTCTGGTCACCGTAGTTCCGGCCGCCGCTTGGCCGCCGTACCCGCCCTGCTCGCGGCGCTGGCCCTGACCGCGGCCTGCTCCAACAGCTCCGGCGGTTCGGGTGGCGGTGGTGACGCGGCGGCCCCGTCGCTGTCCGGTGACTGCGCCAAGTACCAGCCGTACGCCGGGCATTCGGGCACCACGGTGACGATGTTCGCCTCGATCCTCAGCCCGGAGTCGGACAACCTGGAGAAGTCCTGGGCCGAGTTCGCCAAGTGCACCGGCATCAAGATCAGTTACGAGGGCTCGAACGACTTCGAGTCCCAGCTGCCGGTCCGGGTGGCCGGCGGCAACGCCCCGGACTTCGCGATCATTCCGCAACCGGGCCTGCTGGCGCAGATGGTGAAGAGCGGCAAGGTGGTCAAGCCGCCGGCCCAGACGGTCACCAACGAGGACCGGTGGAGTCCGATCTGGAAGACCTACGGCTCGGTCAACGGCACCTTCTACGCGGCGCCGATGAGCGCCAACATGAAGTCGCTGGTCTGGTACTCGCCGAAGGCCTTCAAGGCGGGCGGCTACGAGGTGCCGAAGACCTGGGCGGACCTGATGGCGCTCAGCGACCGGATCGCCAAGTCCGGTGGTGCCAAACCCTGGTGCGGCGGCATCGCCTCGGGCACGGCCACCGGCTGGCCGGCCACCGACTGGCTGGAGGAGGTGGTGCTCGGCACGTACGGCGGTGACGTGTACGACCAGTGGGTCGGCCACCAGGTGAAATTCTCCGACGAGAAGATCACCACCGCGATGAAGACCGTCGCCGGCTGGATGCAGAACCCGGCCTGGGTCAACGGCGGTTACGGCGACGTCAAGTCGATCGCCACCACCACCTTCCAGGACGCGGGCGCGCCGGTCCTCACCGGCAAGTGCGCCATGCTCCAGCAGGCGTCGTTCTACGAGGCGCAGTGGCCCAAGGACACCAAGGTCGGCCCGGACGGCGACGTGTTCGCCTTCCACCTGCCCGCGGTGAACCCGGCGATCCCCAACCCGGTCGAGGGCGGCGGCGAGTTCCTGGCCGCCTTCTCCGGCCGGCCCGAGGTGCAGGCGGTGCAGAACTACCTGTCCAGCTCGGACTGGGCGAGCAGCCGGGTGAAGACCGCGACGGGCTGGGTCTCGGCCAACCAGGGCGTGGACAAGAGCCTGTACACCGACCCGATCGACCGGCTGTCGGCGGACGCGCTGACCGACCCGGCGGCGACCTTCCGCTTCGACGGCTCCGACCTGATGCCGGCCGCCATCGGTGCCGGGCAGGAGTGGAAGTCGCTGACCGCCTGGTTCGCCGAGGGGCAGTCGATCCAGAAGACCGCCGCCGACATCGACGCCGCCTGGCCGCAGTAGCCGCACGGCCGCAGTGGGCGCCTGGCTGTAGTGGGCGCTTGGCCGCAGTGGGCAGACGCCCGCAGTAGGCGCCTGGCCGTAGTGGGCGCCGAGCCGGACTCGTGCCGGGCCAGGCCGGGCGCCGTTCAGGACCACCTGTCGAGGGCGGTGCGGGGCCACCCACCCGCACCGCCCGCCCCTTCCCACCAGAACAGGAGGGACGCACCGTGATGTCCGTACCCGGAACCCCTTCACCGGTCACCGCGCTCGCCACCGGCTCCTGGGGCGACGCGGCGGTCAAGTTCGGCAACAGCCTCGGCGCCGTCGCGGGCTTCCTCGGCATCCTGCTGCTGGTCTTCTTCGCCGCGGGCCGGGCCCGGGGCCGGCTCTCCCGCCCGCTGTCGGTGGTGGTGTTCCTCGGCCCGGCCGCGGTGCTGCTGCTGGTGGGCCTGGTCGTGCCGCTGATCCGCACGGTCTATCTGAGCCTGCAGAACGCCGACGGCAGCGGGTTCGTCGGCGGCGAGAACTTCGGCTGGGCGTTCACCACCGACTCGGTGCAGAAGGTGCTGGTCAACACGCTGCTCTGGCTGGTGGTCGCGCCGTTGGCGGCGACCGGCCTGGGCCTGGTGCTGGCGCTGCTGGTGGACCGGATGCGCGGCCAGGCGGTGTACAAGTCGCTGATCTTCATGCCGATGGCGATCTCGCTGGTCGGCGCCTCGATCATCTTCAAGTTCGTCTACGAGTCGCGTGGACCGGGCCAGTCGCAGATCGGCCTGCTGAGCCAACTCGCCATCGCGGTGGGCTGGGACGATCCGCCGAACTGGATGCTCTCGCAGCCGTTGAACACCTTCCTGCTGATGGCGGTGATGGTCTGGGTGCAGACGGGCTTCGCGCTGGTGGTGCTGTCGGCGGCGATCAAGGCGATCCCCGACGAGGTCACCGAGGCGGCCCGGCTGGACGGCGCGCAGGGGGTGCGGCTGTTCTGGTACGTCACGGTGCCGATGATCCGCACCACGGTGGTGGTGGTGCTGACCACCATCATGATCATCACGCTGAAGGCCTTCGACATCGTCCGCACCATGACCGGCGGCAACTTCGGCACCCAGGTGCTGGCCAACGAGATGTACTCGCAGTCCTTCGTGCAGTTCAACACCGGGCGGGGCAGCGCCCTCGCGGTGATCCTCTTCCTCGCGGTGCTGCCGTTGGTGGCCTACAACATCGTCCAGCTGCGGAAGGAGCGTGCGGTCCGATGAGCGCACCGCACGACAGGCCGGCCCGCGCGATGAGCGCGCCGCACGGCAGCCCGGTCCGGAAGGCCTTCAGCAGCCCGCTGGCATCGGTCTTCGTGATCGCGGTGACCGTCCTGTGGACGATCCCGACGGTGGGCCTGCTGGTGACCTCGCTGCGCCCCAAGCAGGACGTGACGGCGAACGGCTGGTGGAACGCCTTCCTCCACCCGGATCTGGGCCTGGGCAACTACCACACGGTGCTGTTCGAGGGCGGCTCCGGCGTCTCCACCGGGCTGATGCCGTTCCTGGTGAACTCGCTGGCGATCAGCGTCCCGGCCACCCTGTTCCCGCTGGTGCTGGCGGCGATGGCGGCGTACGGGCTGGCCTGGGTGCGGTTCCGGGGGAGCGACACGGTGTTCTTCGCGGTGTTCGCGCTCCAGGTGGTGCCGATCCAGATGGCGCTGATCCCGCTGCTGCGCCTCTTCTCCGGCGGCGCGCACCTGGGCTCGCTGACGCTGATCCCGGCGGTGGACCTGAAGGGCAGCTACGCGCCGGTGTGGCTGGCGCACACCATGTTCGCGCTGCCGCTGGCGGTGTTCCTGCTGCACAACTTCATCGCCCAGCTGCCGCGGGACCTGATGGAGGCGGCGGTGGTGGACGGGGCCTCGCACTTCAAGATCTTCCGTTCGATCGTGCTGCCGCTGTGCACCCCGGCGCTGGCCTCGTTCGCGATCTTCCAGTTCCTGTGGGTCTGGAACGACCTGCTGGTCGCGCTGACCTTCGCGGGCGGCACGCCGGAGGTGGCGCCGATGACGGTCCGGCTGGCGCAGCTGTCCGGGTCCTTCGGCGGGCGGTGGGAGCTGCTGACGGCCGGGGCGTTCCTGTCGATCATCGTCCCGTTGATCGTCTTCTTCAGCTTGCAGCGGTACTTCGTCCGGGGCCTGCTGGCCGGGTCGGTGAAGGGGTAGCGGAGGGGTGGTGGAGGGGCCCCGGGAGGGGTGTGGGAGGGCCGCGGGAGCGGTGCGGGAGGGCTCCGGGAGCGGTGGCGGGAAGGCGGGCCGAGGTTTCTGAACTTGTTCAGAACTGAGTTTTGAACCTGTTCAGAATGGTCTACAGTCGGCTGCAGCCGCGGCGCCGAGCGCGCCCGACGGCGGACTGCCCCAAGGGCGGCTTCCGCATGCCCACCGACCACCGAGGGGGACTCATGTCCGGCCCGTCCACGCCCGCCCTGGCCGACCTGCCACCCGAGCCCGGACCCGCGGCACATGGACCCGCGGCACATGGACCCGCGGCACATGGACCCGCGACGCCCGGACCCGGACCAGGCCCTCATTGGGGGTCCGGCATGTCCGCGCCGCCGCACCCCGGGTGGCTGCGCCCGAGCGACCCCGAGCGCAGGGCGGCCGCCACGCCCCGGGTCCTCCTCCTGGCACTGCTCACCGGCCTGCTGACGGCCTGGCTGCTGTTCGACGGCGTGGGCGTCAACCTGCTGATCTGCGCCGGGGCCACCGCTGCCGCGGCCGGTCTCGCCGCCCGGTCGGCGGGCCGCCGGATCCGGCCCTGGACGGTGGTGTGGAGCCTGCTCGCCGTCGCCCTGCTCGCCGTCCCGGCGCTCTGGGAGGCGGGCTGGCCGGTGACGCTGTCCATCGGGTGTGCACTCGGCCTGGCCTCGCTCGCGCTGCACGGCGGCCGCCGCTGGGCGGGCGTCCTGCTCCCCCTGCCCGCCGTCCTCTGGCAGCTGCCGCCCGGCGCGCTCTGGCTGAGGGACGGGCTGCGCGGCCGGAGCCTGCCCCACCGGGGCCGGATCGTCCCGGTGCTCAAGGCGCTCGCGGTCGCCGCCGTCCTGCTGACCGTCTTCGGCCTGCTGTTCGCCGGTGCGGACGCCGCCATGGCGGACCTGCTGGGCAGCCTCAGCCCCAGCCTCGACCTCCGCGGGCTCCCGCTGCGCGCGGTGCTGTTCGTGCTGGGGGCGCTCACCGCCCTGGGCTTCGCCCACATCGCGGCCGGGCCCCGCCGCTGGGACCGTACCGTCGTCCGGCCGGGCCGGGCCCGCCGCCGACTGGAGTGGGCGCTGCCGCTGGTCGCGCTCAACCTGATGTTCGGCGCCTTCGCGGTGATCCAGGCCCTGGTGGTGCTCGGTGGCGCCGACGCCGTCCTGCGCAACACCGGGATGAGCCGCTCCGAGTACGCCCGGCAGGGTTTCTGGCAGCTGAGCGTGATCACCGCGCTCACCCTGGTCGTGGTGGCGGTCGCCAAGCGCTGGGCCCCGCGCAGCACGCCCGCCGACCGCCGGGTGGCGCGGATCCTGCTCGGTGCGCTCTGCGTGCTCGCCCTGGTCGTGGTCGCCTCGGCGCTCGGCCGGATGTGGTTCTACGTCGACGCCTCCGGCCTGACCAGGCTGCGGCTCTGGGTGCTGGTGGTCGAGGGCTGGCTCGGTGTCGTCCTGCTGCTGCTGATCACCGCCGGGCTGACCCGCTCGGCGGGCTGGCTGCCCCGCGTCGTCGTCCTCAGCGGCATGCTCACGGCGGCGGTGTACGGGCTGATGGGCCCGGACGCGATCATCGCCGAGCAGAACGTCGCCCGCTTCGAGCGGACCTCCCGGATCGACCTGCGCAACGTCCGCGACCTCTCGCCGGACGCCGCCCCCGCCCTGGACCGGCTCCCCGCCGTCCAGCGGACCTGCGCGCTGCAGCTGATCCGCGCCGGGCTGGAGAACCACCCCGGGCCGGCCTGGTACGCCACCAGCGCCTCCGCCGCCCGGGCCCGGGAGATCCTGGCGCAACGGCCGCTGGTGGACCAGTTGGAGGAGGGGCGTACCTCCTGCGAGCGGGCCGGGATGAGGTACCAGGACCTCTGGCCCTGACGCCCGGGCCTGCCTCGGAGTCGGGGCGGGAGCCGGGGCCGGGAAACGCGGCCGGGCCGGCCGGGAGCGTGCTGCTCCCGGCCGGCCCGGTGTGGTGCGGTGTGCCCTGGTCGGGCTCAGTGCATCGCGACGCCGGAGGCCCCGCTCGGCAGGTCGCTGGCCTTGGCCTTGATCACGAAGACCGAGACCACCAGCGCCAGCCCGGCGAGCACGGCGCCCACGATGAAGCCGTGCGAAATCCCCTGGGTGAGGACCGAGTTGGCGGCGTCGGTGCCCTTCGGGAACTCGTGGTGCTGCTGGAGGTAGGCCAGCTGGTCCGGAGTGGCCGACTGGAGGAACTTCGGCTGCTGGAGCTTGCCCTCGGCGGTGGCGTAGTGCGCGAAGACCGTGGTCAGGATCGAGAGGCCGAGCGAACCGCCGATCTGCTGCATGGAGTTCAGCAGGCCGGATGCGGCGCCGGTCTCCTGGCCGGGGACGCCCGCGACCGCGAGCAGCATCACCGGGACGAAGATCAGGCCCATGCCGAAGCCGAAGATGACCGTGGGGCCGAGCACCCCGTCCAGGTAGCTGCTGTCCTTGCTCATCTGGGTGAGCCAGGTGAGGCCGACGGTGACCAGCAGGGCGCCGCCCGCCATGAACGGCTTCGGGCCGTACTTGGCCTGGAGGCTGGAGGCGAGCTGCGCGGCGATGATGATCGACACGCTGATCGGCAGGAAGGACACACCGGCCTTCAGCGGGCTGTAGCCGAGCGGGCCCTGCACGAAGAGCGTGATGTAGAAGAAGATGCCGAACATGGCCGCGGCCAGGCAGAGCATCATCACCAGGCCGCCGGTGCGGTTGCGGTTGGCGAGCAGGTGCAGCGGGGTGATCGGCTGGTCGGTGCGGTTCTCGATCACGACGAACGCGGCGAGCAGCAGCACACCGCCCGCGAAGGAGCCGAGCGTGATGCTGTCCGACCAGCCGTCCGAGGCCGCCCGGATGAACCCGTAGACCAGGCCGACCAGGCCGAGCGTCGAGGTGAGTGCGCCCGGAAGGTCGAAGCGGCCCGCGTGGCGCTCGGACTCGGCGATGTAGCGCGGTGCGGCGAACGCGATCAGCGCCGCGATCGGCACGTTGACGAAGAAGACCCAGCGCCAGTCCAGGTACTCGGTGAGCAGACCGCCGGCCAGCAGGCCGATCGCGGCACCGGACCCGGCCACCGCCGAGAACACGCCGAACGCCTTGTTGCGTTCCGGCCCTTCCTCGAAGTTGGTGGCGATCAGGGCGAATGCCGTCGGTGAGCAGATCGCGCCGCCGATGCCCTGGAGCGCGCGGGCGGCCAGCAGCATCCCGCCGTCCTGGGCGAAGCCGCCCAGCAGGGAGGCGAAGCCGAACAGCAAGGTCCCGAAGATGAACACCCGGCGGCGACCGAGGATGTCGCCCGCGCGCCCGCCGAGCAGCAGCAGCCCGCCGAAGGTCAGCGTGTAGGCGTTGATGACCCACGACAGGTTGGTGGTGGAGAAGTTCAGCGCGTCCCTGATCTGCGGCAACGCGATGTTCACGATGGTGGCGTCGAGCACCACCATCAACTGCGTGGCCGCGATGACGGTCAGGGTGATGCCCTTGCCCCGGCCCTGGCTGCTCTGTGGTGGTGAGTTCTTGCTGATCGTGTCGGAGATAGCCACGATTGTGCCCCCTGCTGGCTATGTGCCTGGCTGCGTGCTTCGTACGCTGCGGACCGACTGGTCCGGCGTGAGCCCACGGTCTGGCGCGGGCTAGGAAGGAACGGGATCGTTCACTAATGTGGACGATATCCTGGGCCTGATTGTGAACGCAAGCGTTCCCTAAGGATGGTGGCGATGGATCGGTTGGTGCGGCGTCTGACGGCGGACCGGGCGACCGGTCGGGCGGGCGCCCGACCGCTTGAGGCGGCGGACGCGCCCCCGTCACCCGCGGCGCCACCGGGAGCGGCGCCCGAGCCGGCGGCTCACTGCCCGATGCGGGTCGCCCGCGAGGCCCTCACGCGACCGGTGCGGCGCCGGGGGAGGGAGTTGGAGAACGCGATCTTCGAGGCCACGATCGACCAGCTCACCTCCGGCGGATACGCGCGGCTGACGATGGAAGGCGTCGCCGGCGCGGCGCGGACCGGGAAGGCCGCGCTCTACCGGCGCTGGGCGTCCAAGGACGAACTGGTCATCGACGCCCTGGACGCCACTCTCCCACGCCCCTACGACACCCCCGACCTCGGGTCCGCCGATCTCGAATTGCGGCAGCTCATCGAGGTGTTCATGGGCGCGATGAACTCCCCGACGGGCGCCGCGATCCAGACGCTGATGGGCGAGATCGACCATGAACGGGCCGAGGTGTTCAAGGACTTCATCGGCCAGCGGGTGATCGAGCCGACCAAGGAGACCATCCTGGCGATCCTGCGCCGCGGCGCCGACCGGGGCGACGTCCGGCCCGGCGCGGCCACCGCACTGGTCGCGGACGTCGTCCCGGCGATGCTGCTCTACCAGGTGAAGATCTGCGGCCGGGAGAACATGGGGCCGGACTTCGGGGCCCGGCTGCTGGACGAGGTGCTGCACCCGCTGATCCGCGCCTGAGGACGGCTGAGGCTCCGCGGGCGGGGCTGCCGGCCGGTTGGCGCCGACGGTTGGTGCCGAGCGGCTCGGGCGGGCTGCCGGGGTGAGCGGTGCGGGCGGGCGGCCTGGTGGGCGGGCTGCCTGCGGCCGGCCCGGGCGGCTGAGCGGAGGGGCTTAGGCTGGATGCTGCCCAGCTGAACGGGCTGCCCCTTCGCCGAACGGAACTCGCGATGCCCATCGTCCCGCCGACGCACTCCGTCGAGCGCTCGCTCCGCCGCGCCGGCGCCAAGATCGTCGTCGGCCTGGACGAGGTCGGGCGCGGCGCCTGGGCCGGCCCGGTCACCGTGGGCGCAGCCGTCACCGGTCTGCGCAAGGCCCCGGAGGGGCTGACCGACTCCAAGCTGCTCACCGAACTGCGCCGCCGCGCGCTCGCCCCGGTCCTCGCCGACTGGGTCACCGCCTACGCGCTCGGCCATGCCTCGCCGCAGGAGTGCGACGAACTCGGCATGACGGCGGCGCTGCGGCTGGCCGCCGTCCGCGCGCTGGAGGCGCTGCCGGTCGAGCCCGACGCGGTGATCCTGGACGGCAAGCACGACTACCTGGGCGGCCCCTGGCAGGTGCGTACGGTGATCAAGGGCGACCAGTCCTGCATCTGCGTCTCCGCCGCCTCGGTGCTCGCCAAGGTCCACCGCGACGGGCTGATGGCCGAACTCGGCGAGGAATGCCCGGAATACGGCTTCGCGGACAACGCCGGCTACCCGTCCCCGGTGCACCGTGCCGCGCTGGAGGAGTTCGGCCCCACCGGGCATCACCGGCTCTCCTGGGCATACCTGGACGCGCTGCCGAAGTGGCGGCACCTGAAGCGCGTCCGGGACGTCGCGGGTGCGGCCGAAGGCTCCGCCGACGAACAGTTGACGCTCGGTTTCTGACGGTCCGTCTGGAATTGCCTGGGTGGGGCGATGGGTGTGCGGTGCCCAATGGGTGGGGTGCGCGTGCGTGTTCGAGCGGCATTTGATAGATATCCGGGTATGCCTGTCTTCCCCGAGGAGTCGGAGATTCACGAGAGCCTCCCGGGCCCCGGCGTTCCCTTCCCCCGCGAGTCGGACGCACAAGCCCTCCGCGCGCCTGCCAACGGCGGCGCTTCTTCCACCGCACCCACCACCGTCGCCGCCGTTCCGGTGCCCGGCCCCCGTCCGGCACCGCCGCGCCCGACACCCCCGCGCGCCGACCGCTCCGGTCCGCCGCGACTGATCCCCAAGCCCCCGCCGGCGCAGCGCCGTTCGGGCGGCGCCGAACCGCAGGTCGAGATCCAGCGCGTCGCCGCCACCCCGGCGCAGGCGCTGGAACGCGCGGACGACGCGGTCGACCGACTGCTGGACGCCGGCCGCAACCCGGGCGACATCCTGGTGCTGACGGTCGGCGAGGCGCACCCCTGGCAGCAGCACGAACTCTCCTTCGGCGAGGAGCGCTACTGGGCGCAGCTCGCCGAGGGCGGGGACGTGTTCTACGCGGACGTCGCGCTGACCCGCCCGGTGCGCCGGGAGGTGGTCGTCCTGGTGGTCAACGGCGGGACGGCCGCCCGGGCCGCCGAGGCCCACGCCAAGGCGCTCGGCCACACGACCGCGCTGCTCGTGGTCTGCGGTGACGCCGGCCCGGTCGCCACCGGGGCGGCCGGAACCGCGCCCGGCCGTTCGATCAGCGCCTGACCACGACCGAGCCACCCCGGGCCCGGCGCCGCACGGTGCCGGGCCCGGGGTCCGTCGTACCCCGGTGCGGCGAGGGCGTACGGTCCGGGGCGCGGCCGACCCGTGGCCGGGCCCGGGCCCGCCCGTGCCTGGTCTTGGTGTCGGCTGTCGGGCCTTCGGGTCGGCCCCGGTTGCGGCGTCGTCCGCGACCGTGACGTCGTCTGTGGTCGCGACCCGTGGGTGTCAGCGGGTGCCGGTGCGCCGGGCGGGCTGGACGGCGGCGACCCGCGCCGGGGGCCACGGGTGCTCGGACTGCCGGGCGTGCTGGGCCCGTTCGGCCGCCTGGTGCCGGGCGCGCTGGCCGCGCGGGGCGTCCAGCGCCGAGCGCGGCGGCAGTTCCGTGACGGTGTGCACCACCCCGTCCGCCCACGAGCCCGCGTGCGGATCGCGTCCGCTCCGGCCGTCCCCGAGGACGTGCCAGCCCGCCGGGGTCAGCCCGATGTACGAGCCGCAGCGCAGCCCGTGCAGGACGGCCGCGTCCCGCAGCGCCCACATCCAGGCGCCGTCCTGCTCGGTCCAGCCGGGCGCGCCCTCGCGGCAGCGCAACAGCACGGCCGTGCGGGTCGGTTCGGCCAGCCGCAGGTCGTGCGGGGTGACCTGGCGCAGGTGTGTGAGCAGGGCGTTGCGGTGCTGCCAGCCGTCGGTGTCGTGTGGCCAGGGCGTGAACGAGGCCGAGGCGGACACGTGGTGTAGCGCGTTGAGGACGGCGATCACGACCGTGCCCGGCTGGGGCAGGTGGCGCTGGTGCAGCTCCACGACGAACTCGCGCGGGTCGCGCAGCAACGGGATCCCCGAGGTGGTCCAGGTCTCCAGGTCCAGCAGCCGTCTGGGCGCCGAACTCCGGGCGAGGGGATGCTGACCTCGGCCGATACCGTTGATCACGATCCTCCTTCCTGACCCACTGGCACGCGGGTACGTGGGTACGCCGAAGGCCGGGTCCAGCGGACAGGGTTTCGGGTACGCGCCAATTCTCGCGGTATCCGGGGTGGAGCGGCAACGATGAAACGATGAACGCCACCCGAAAGCCCACGTTCCGCCGGATATGTTCCACCGCGTTCCGAGCGTCGTTCGGGCGGCGTTGGACCTTGATCCAGACTGTGTGCGGGGTCCGGTGAACCGCCATCGGCACGGTGACCACTCCTTTCCCCGCTCCGGCGTCCCGCGTGTTCGCGAGGGGGCTGCTTTCTCCCTTCGTTAGGCCATTCGAGTGATGGGTGGAATGGCGGCCCACTGCCGCCCGGTCACCCCTGCACGGCCAGCACCAGGGGCAACACCGCGCTCGCCCCGGCACGGCGCAGCAGCCTGGCGGCCACGGTGACCGTCCAGCCCGAGTCGACGAGGTCGTCCACCAGTAGCACCGGCCCGCCGGCCTCGGCCACCGCCTGCGCCACCTCCGGCGGCAGCGTCAGCGCGCCGGCCAGCGAGTGCAGTCGCTGGGCGCTGTTGCTGCGCGCGCCGTGCGGGGGCCGGCCGTCGACGTACTCGATCCGGCCGAGCAGTGGCAGCCGGCCGATCTCGGCGATCCGCGCACCGAGGCTGCCCACCAGCTGGGGGCGGGTCGAGGAGGCCATGGCCACCACGCCGACCGGCCGCTCCAGCCGGGTGCCGTCCGCCGTCGCGGGCCCGGCCCAGCCGCCGGGGCCGCGGGCCCAGTCGGCGAGCACCGCGACCAGGGCGTCCACGGCCTCGCCGGGGACCGGTACGTCCGGGGCCTGGTCGGCCAGCAGGGCGCGCAGCCGGTTGCCCCAGCCGATGTCGGACAGCCGGCCGAGCGCCCGCCCGTTCTCGGCCTGCTCGCCCGCCGGGATCCGGCCCTTGAGGGGCACGCCGAGGGAGTCCATCCCGGTGGGCCAGAGCCGGCGCGGCTCGAAGCTGATGCCCGGGCGGCCGAGGGCGGCCCGGGCCGCGTCCAGCGCCTCGGCGGAGACCTCGGCGGTGTGCAGCGGCCCCGCGCAGTTGTCGCACCGGCCGCACGGACGGGCCTGCTCATCGTCCAGCTGGCGCCGCAGGAACTCCATCCGGCAGCCGGTGGTCGCCGCGTACTCGCGCATCGCCCGCTGTTCGGCCTCGCGGGAGGCCGCGACCTTGGCGTACCGGGCGGTGTCGTACGCCCAGTTCTGCCCGGTGGCCGTCCAGCCGCCCTTGACCCGGCGGACGGCGCCGTCCACGTCGAGCACCTTGAGCATGGTCTCCAGCCGGGTGCGGCGCAGGTCCACCCGGGGCTCCAGCGCGGCGGTGGACAGCGGGCGGCCGGCCTCGGCCAGCGCGTCGATGGTGCGGCGCACCTGCTCCTCCGGCGGGAAGGCCAGCGAGGCGAAGTAGCGCCAGATCGCCTCGTCCTCGCGCCCGGGCAGCAGCAGCACCTCGGCCCGGTCGACGCCGCGCCCGGCCCGGCCGACCTGCTGGTAGTAGGCGATCGGCGAGCTGGGTGAGCCGAGGTGCACCACGAAGCCCAGGTCGGGCTTGTCGAAGCCCATGCCCAGTGCGGAGGTGGCGACCAGCGCCTTGACCCGGTTGGCCAGCAGGTCGGCCTCGGCGGTGCGGCGCTCGGCGTCCTCGGTGCGGCCGGAGTAGGAGGCCACTGGGAAGCCCCGCTCGCGCAGGAAGGCCGTCACCTCTTCGGTGGCGGCCACCGTCAGGGTGTAGACGATGCCCGAGCCCGGCAGCCGGTCGAGGTGGTCGGCGAGCCAGGCCAGCCGGTGCGCCGGGTCGGGCAGGGCCAGCACGCCCAGGGTGAGGCTCTCCCGGTCGAGCGGCCCGCGCAGCACCAGGGCGTGCTCGTCGGTGCTGCCGGTGCCGAGCTGTTCGGCGACGTCCGCGGTGACCCGGGCGTTGGCGGTGGCGGTGGTGGCCAGCACCGGGACGCCGGGCGGGAGCTCGGCGAGCATCGTGCGCAGCCGGCGGTAGTCGGGGCGGAAGTCGTGGCCCCAGTCCGAGATGCAGTGGGCCTCGTCGACCACGAGCAGGCCGGTGGAGGCGGCGAGCTTGGGCAGCACCTGGTCGCGGAAGTCGGGGTTGTTCAGCCGCTCGGGGCTGACCAGCAGGACGTCGACCTTCCCGGCGGAGACCTCGGCCTGGATCTCGTCCCACTCGTCGGTGTTGGCCGAGTTGATGGTCCGGGCGTGGATGCCGGCCCGGGCCGCCGACTCGACCTGGTTGCGCATCAGGGCGAGCAGCGGGGAGACGATCACCGTCGGCCCGGCGCCCCGGGCCCGGAGCAGGGCGGTGGAGATGAAGTAGACCGCGGACTTCCCCCAGCCGGTGCGCTGCACGACCAGGGCGCGGCGGTGGTCGACCACGAGGGCCTCGATGGCCGTCCACTGGTCCTCGCGCAGGACGGCGCCGGGCCCGGCGAGCTCGCGCAGGACGGCCTCGGCCCGCGCCCGGACCTCGGCGCGGTCGGCGGTGGCGGTGGTGTGGTTCTCGGGCTGCTGCATGGCGTCCATGTAACCCCGAGCCGCTGACATGAGGCGAATGCCGTGGCTGCGGAGAGGTGGAGGCCGGATGTATTTCATCAGCTCCTCAGCTGAACGGCCGCCGACTAATCACCCAGGGGAGTGGGCGCGGTGTGCTCCGAATGAGGGAAGCGGAAAACGAGGGCGGAGTTATCCACAGGAAAAGAGAAAAATCCGGTGCGTCTCTCGGATTGCGTCACGCTTCCGGTCATGAACGCCGCGAACAACCGGAGCGTCATGAACAACGGGAGCGTCATGAACAACGAGCGCGTCACCCTGTCCCTCGGCCCGTCCTCCGGCCACCGGCCGGTCACCATGCGCGGCCCGGCCGACATGGCCGAGCTGCTGCCCTACCTCCTGGGGTTCTACCCCGACGACAGCATCGTCGCGGTCGGCCTCCAGGGCCCCGACCTGCACCAGGGCGGAGTGATCCGGGCGGACATCCCGGAGTCGCCCGAGCAGTGGCCGGCCGCGGCGGAGGAGACGGCCGCCCTGCTGGTCGCCCTCTCCGAGCGGCACGGCGAGCGGCCCGTCCAAGTGCTCCTCTACCTCTGCCAGGATCCGACCACGGCGCACGCCCCTCCCGTGGTGGACGGCCTGCGGCCGCTGGCGGACGACCTCCGGGCGGCCTTCGGGCGCAGGGGCGTGGCCGTCAAGGAGTCGCTCTGCGTCTCGGACGGCCGCTGGTGGTCCTTCCTCTGCCGCCGCGCCGGGTGCTGCGATCCGGCGGGCAACCCGATCCGCCGTGCCCCCGGCCCGGGCCCGGCGGCCGCCGCTGCGGCCTTCGCCGGCCTCGCGCCGCGCGGCAGCCGGAAGGCGATCATCGGCGGGCTGGCCCCGATCGGCCCGCCGGGGGCGGACGCCCAGCGTGCGGCGCTCGCCCGGGCCGAGGCGGCCGAGGCCAACGGCGCTGACGGCGCTGGGGGCTCCGGTGGCGCGGCCGTCCAGGAGCAGGGCGCCGGCCTGCTCGACCAGGTCTTCGCCGAGTTCGCGGCCGGGGCCCGGGAGCTCGACGAGGATCGGGCGGCCCGGCTGCTGGTCGCCCTGCGGGACCGCCTCACCCGGGATCGCGGCGTCGAGTACACCCGGCCCGCCGAGCTCGCGCCCGCCGAGCGGCTCTGGCGCTTCCTCGCCCGGCGCGCCGTGCCGCCCTACGAGAGCTGCGCGGTGGCCCCGCTCACCCTGCTGGCCTGGGCCTCCTGGGTGGCGGGGGACACTGCGACGGCCCGCGTCGTGCTGGGCCACGTCCTCCGGCTCGACCCGTCCTACCTGCTGGCCGAGCTGCTGTACGAGTCGTTGAACGACGGTATGACGCCCGACGCGCTGCTCGCGGCAGTCGAGGCGCAGCGTCGGCGGCGCGAGGCGGGTGGGCCCGTGCCGGCGCCCGTCGGCGAACAGGGGCCGGCGCCCACCGAGGGCCCGGGTGGTGACCAGGCGGGCCGCAGTGGGCCGTCGGGGCTGCCCGGGCCGGCGGGGGCGTCACGCCGCCGCCGGACGGCCCGCCGGAAGGCCGCGAAGGCGGCTCAGGCCACAACGGCGGCGGCCGAGCGCGGCCCGGTCGGCCTGGTCGGCCCCGCTGAGCCGACGCCGCGTCCGGACGGTCCGGGCCCGCTCGCCCTGCTGCCGGCGCCCGGGTGCGCTCCGGTGCCCCGGCAGCGGTCCGCCCGGGGTCTGCGGCTCGGTCGGGCAGCGGTGTCCCGGGCCGCCGCCGTACCGTCGGCCGCAGGGCGCCACCGGTGCCGGGGCGTCCGTCGGGCGGCGAGGGGAGCCCACCACGCGCGCTGACCTCGCCGGGCGTCCGCCAGGGGCCGCCCGGAGCCTCGCCGCCCGGCCCGGGCGGGCTTCGCTAGGCCTCGCCGTGCGCCAGCTTGATCAGGCGGTCGAGCACCTTGCCGCCGCTCGCCCGAAGGCCGTCGTGCTCCCACTCATTGGTGATCCAGGTCCGCAGACCGCGCACCGCGCGGGCGGTCGCCAGCGAGTCGGCGGTGTCCACGTACATGTCGTCGTGGTAGACCGCCGCCACGACGGGGACGGTGTTGGCGGCCAGCCGCGCCGGGTCGTACAGGTCGGGCCAGTCGGTGCGGGCGGCCAGCAGGTCCGCGGTCTCCTTCAGCGGGCGCAGCGCCGGGTCGGTGTCGAACATCCAGGGGTAGATCATCTCCCCGGTGAACAGCACCGGTGCGCCGGAGTCCAGCGCGGCCCGGGCGTCGAACTGCGGGAACTCCTTGCGGACCCGCTCGGCCGACCAGGCGGTGCCGCCCTGGTCCACCGAGCGCTGGCCGTAGATCGACTCGTGCAGCACGGCGTACAGCGGGCCCTCCGCGAAGGAGAGCTTGGCCTGGGCACCGGCCAGGAAGGTGTCGGACAGCTCGGGGCCGGCCGCGCCGTCCACCCAGGCCTCCTCCAGCAGGTAGTGCAGGGTGCCGGAGCCGCTGCCGCCGCCGAGCATCAGACCGAGGGCCTGGAACGCCTCGACGGTGAGCAGTCCGCCGTCGGGCAGCGTCGCGGGGGCGGCGGCGAGGTGCGCGGCGATCCGCCGTACCGCCTCGACGTCCTGCGGGAACCTGGCGTAGTGGTCCTCGTTCTTGTGGACCACCCGCGGGTAGGCGGCGCGGTAGACGTCGTCCGCCGAACTGCCGAGGCCGGACAGGCCGCCGGTGATGAAGGCCTCGGCCAGGCCCTCGGGGGCGAAGGAGAGGTAGGTGAGGGTGCAGAAGCCGCCGAAGCTCTGGCCGAGCACGCTCCAGCGCCGGTCCGCGCCGAGCAGCTGGTGGCGGATCAGCTCGGCGTCCCGCACGATCGAGTCCGCGCGGAAGTGCGCCAGGTAGTCCGCCTGCTCCTGGGCACCGCCGCGCCGGGCGAGGGTCTGCCGGGTCGCGGGCGTGGAGCGACCGGTGCCGCGCTGGTCGAGCAGGAGCACCCGGTAGTCGTCGAGGGCGCGTTCCAGCCAGGCGTCGCGGCCGAGCGGGCGGGCGGCCTTGCCGCCGGGGCCGCCCTGGAGGAAGACCAGCCAGGGCAGGTCGGCCTGCTCGCGGCCGGTGGCCACCACCTCGCGGGCGTACACCTCGATCTGCTCGCCCTGCGGGTCGGCGTGGTCGAGGGGGGCCTGGAAGACGTGGTCGGTCGTAACAATCCCGGGCAGCCGGCTGACGGTGGACATGCAACTCCTCGGTCTCTGCTGGTCACAGCGGTCAGGTCGCGGCTCACGGGGTCACCGGGTGCGGGCGCCGCGACCCCCGCACCGTATCCTGACCGCGGTCGGGCACCGGTTCGACGGCCACCGCCCACTCGGCCAGGCATACGATGCCGGGCCGGGGCGGGTTGCACGGCAGGCCGCGGGCCGGGACGCAGCCGCCGCCACCCGACGGCGAGACCGCGCCGCCCTGGTGGCAGCCCGGTGACGGCCCGACCGTGACGGCTCGACGGCTGCGGCACGACCGCCCGGCGGGCCGGGCTCGACGGGCCGCACCCGTCGCCGGGCGTGACCTGGAGGCGGTGCGCGGCGTTCACCCCGGGGGGCCGGCGACCGGCCGACGCCCGTCCGGCGGCAGGTTCCGGGCGGACCGCCCGCCGAGCGGGGTGGCCACGGCGCCGGGGCACCGGAGCGTGCGGGGCCCGCTCGGGTCACCAGGCCCGGCTGTTGCCGCGGCCCACGGGCCGGGCGCCACCGGCGGGCCGGGCCACCGGACCTGACGACGCGCCGGGCACCGCGTCGGGCCCGACGCGAAGGCACGGCGCGCCGGTACCGGCCCGGTACCGCGCACCGCATGGCACGGCCCGGCACCGGGTACGGCCAGACACGGCACACCCGCCGACGGGGCACCCCGCCGGCCCGGCACCATCAGCACGCGATCGAGCGTGCTCGCGGCCCACCGGCCTGACCAGGCCACCGGACCGCCGAGGGGAGGAGAGTCCGGTGACCGCCATGAGGCCACCACAGGCCATGCCGGCCGAGAGCGTGGTCGGCGCGCCGAGACCGGTCGGCCGCCCCGACCAGGTCCAGCAGGTCCAGACGGCCGGACCGGCGGGGGCGTCCGTCGGCCCGAGTCGGCTCGCGGCCCCGCCAAGGCCGCAGCCTCCCGCCGTCCACCACGCGGTGCTCTGCGTCAACGCCCCCGCGATGGCCGCCTCCGGACCGGACGGTCAGCTGCGCGGCCACGGCCTGCACGGCTTCTACCGCAACGGCGTCCGGGTGCTCGCCCGGATGGAGCTACGCCTGGGCGGCATGGAGCCGCTGCCGCTCCAGGGCGCCCTGACCAGCACCGCGCAGGCCCGCTTCCTCGGCGCCGTCCGGCTCCCCGGCGACCTCGACCCGGACCCGGCGCTCACCGTCGAGCGGCTGCGCCACGCGGACGGAGTGGAGACCGTCATCGTGCGCAACACCGGCGGCCGGCCCGCCCGGCTGCCGATGGAGATCGCCCTCGGCACCGACCTCGGCCCGGTCGCCGAGATCGCCGCCGGGCACCGCCCGGCCGACCTGCCGGGCCAGGTGCAGTCCGCCGGGCTGCGCTGGGCCGGCCAGGCGCACAGCGCGGTGGTCAGCGCCAAGCCCTCCCCGCACGCGGTGCTGGCCGGGGCCGGGGTGCTCCGGTGGGACTTGGAGGTGCAACCCGGCGCCCGCTGGTCGGTCGAGCTGCGCGCCGAACTGGAGAGCACCACCCCCGGCCCGCGGCCGCCCGGCGGGCGGGGCACGGGCGTGCCGCTGCCCTGGGCCGAACCGGAGGTCCGCAGCGACGACGCCCGGGCAGCCCTGCTGGTCACCCGCTCCCTGGACGCCCTCGGCGGGCTGTTGTTCGCCGACCCGGACCGCCCGACCGACCTCTACCCGGCCTCCGGAGCGCCCTGGCGCTTCGGCCTCGCCCCGGCCGACGCGCTCTGGGCCGCCCGGCTCACCCTGCCGCTCGGCACCCGGCTCGCCGCCGGCACCCTCCGGGCGCTGGCCCGCCGTCAGCAGCCCGCCGCCGCCCCGGGCCGCACCGAAGGCCTGTTGCCCGGCGCCCTCCGGCACGGCGGCCCCGAACTGCCGCCCACCTGCACCGCCACCGAGGCCACCCTGCTGTTCGTCACCGTGCTGGCCGAGGCCTGGCGCTGGGGCCTGCCCCGCGCGGAGATCGCCGACCTGCTCCCGGCCGCCGAGCGGGCCCTGGCCGCCCTCCGTGAGGGCCTGGTCGACGGTTTCGTCACCGACCTCAGCCGTCCGGCGGAGGACCGCACCGCCCACCCAGTGGCCGCCCGGGCCGAGGTCCAGGCGCAGGCCCACCGCGCCGCCCTGCACGGCGCCGAACTGCTGGAGGCCTTCGGCCGCCCCGGCGCCGAGGAGTGGCGCGGCTGGGCCGCCGAACTGCGCGGGCGCTTCCGCGAGCGGTTCTGGATCGACGACCTCTCCGGCGGCCGCCCCGCCGCTGCGCTGGCGCCGGGCGGCCAGCCACTGCCGGCCGTCGCCTCCTGCCTGGTGCACCTGCTGGACACCGGGCTCGCCGCCGACGGCGGCCGGCACGAGAGCCTGCTGGACCGGGAACAGACCCGGCTGCTGGCCCAGCGCCTGGCCGCGCCGGAGCTGGACAGCGGCTGGGGCCTGCGCACGCTCAGCGCCAAGTCCCCCCGTTTCAACCCGCTGGGCCACCGCGGCGGCGCGGTGCGGGTCCACGAGACCGCGCTGGCGATCGCCGGGCTGGCCGAAGCCGGCCACGAGAACGAGGCCGGCGCCCTGCTGGAGGGCCTGCTCGCCGCGGCCGCCCACTACGAGGGGCGGCTGCCCGAGATGTACGCGGGGGAGCAGCGCATCCCCAGCTGCCCGCCGGTGCCGCACCCGGCCGCCTGCCGCCCGGCGGCGGTCTCGGCGGCCGGCGCCGCGCACGCGGTGTTCGCGCTCGCCGGGGTCCGCCCCGACGTGCCGGGCGGCCGGGTGCTGGTCCGCCCGGCCAGCACCGCTCCGCTCGGCGAGCTGGAGCTGACCGGCCTGCGGGTCGCCGGCGAGCCCTTCTCGGTCCGGGTGAGCCGGATCGGCGTGGCGATGGTCGAGGAGGCCTCTGCGGAGCTGCAACTGGTCGCCCGCTGACACCCCTGCCCGGGCCCGCCCGGCTCCGGCGACACCTCAGGCGGGCCGGGCGCGGTCCGTGTACGGGCCTGTGCTTATCGTCAGAGAGACGACTATGATCGTCGCCATGTCGCGCTACGATCCGTCGGCCTTCCCCCCGTTCGCTGTCACGGTTGACCTGGTGGTGCTGACGGTGCGCGACCACGCGCTCTGCGCCCTGCTGGTCAGACGCGGCGAGCCGCCGTTCCAGGGGTACTGGGCACTGCCCGGCGGCTTCGTCCGCCCGGACGAGGGCCTGGCCGAGGCCGCCTCCCGGGAGCTGGCGGAGGAGACCGGCCTGCGCGCGCACTCAGCCCCCGGCCACGAGGCGGTCGGCCTCGGCGCGGCCGGTGCCCACCTGGAGCAGCTCGCCACCTACGGTCACCCGCAGCGCGATCCCCGGATGCGGGTGGTCAGCGTCGCCTACCTGGTCCTCGCCCCCGACCTGCCGACCCCCCGGGCCGGCGGCGACGCCAGCAGCGCCCGCTGGGCCCCGGTCGGCGAACTGCTCGGCCAGAGCCCGGTCGACGGCGTCCCGCTCGCCTTCGACCACGGGCTGATCCTCGCCGACGGCGTGGAACGCGCCCGCTCCAAGATCGAGTACTCCTCCCTCGCCACCGCCTTCTGCCCCACCGAGTTCACCGTCGGCGAGCTGCGCCGGGTCTACGAGGCGGTCTGGGGCGTGGTCCTGGACCCGCGGAACTTCCACCGCAAGGTCACCGGCACCCCCGGCTTCCTGCTGCCCTCCGGCGGCACGACGACCCGTCAGGGGGGCCGTCCTGCCCAGCTGTTCACCGCGGGCGGCGCGACCGTCCTCAATCCGCCCATGCTGCGCCCGGAGTCCTGACCCGGCCCCCGCCCCCGCCCCCGCCCCCGGCCCCGGCCCGTCGCCGACTCCCCCCGACCCGGGAATCGCAGGATCGGATTGTCCCCTGATCGGGTGAGGTGGGTGGCCGACGGGCCCGCGCCGCTCCCGTAATGCCCGGAATCTCCGCCACCGGCCCCTAATGTGCTGGCGCGGGGCCGTGCCGGCACGCGCCAACACACCAGGGGGCGCCCCGCGTCGGGCAGGTCGGCCGAGGGCATGGGAGCAGGCAGCGATGATCCAGATCACCGGACTGACCAAGGTCTACCGCAAGGGCGCGCCGCCCGCGGTGCTCGATCTGACCTTCGACGCCCGGCCCGGCATGGTGACCGTGCTGCTCGGCGCCGAGGGCGCGGGCAAGTCCACCGCGCTGCGGCTGATGCTCGAACTCGAACGCGGCCAAGGCGTCACGCTCTTCGACGGCCGCACCTACCGTCGGCTGCGCCGCCCCGAGCGGGAGGTCGGCGTGCTGTTGCCCGGCCCCGGGCCGGGCGCGGCCGCCGTGGCGGGCCACCCGGGCCGCAAGGCGCACGGCCACCTGCGGATGCTGGCCGCGGCGGTCGGCGCCCCTGCACAGCGGGCCGACGAACTGCTGGAGCAGACCCGGCTGGCCGCCGTCGCCGGGCAGCGGCTGCGCAGCTTCTCGCCCGGCATGCACCGCCGGCTGGCCTTGGCCGCGGCCTTGCTCGGCGACCCCGGCACGCTGCTGCTGGACGCGCCGACCGAGGGCCTGTCCCCGCGCAACGTCGAGTGGTTCCACTCCTTCCTGCGCTCGTTCGGCGTCGCCGGCGGGACGGTCCTGGTGACCACCCGCACCCCGCAGGAGGCCGCGCAGCTCGCCGACCGGGTCATCACACTGGACCGCGGCCGACTGGTGGCAGACCAGCTGGTGGCGGAGTTCCGCCGGACCAGGCTCAGCCCCGAAGTGGCCGTCCGCGGGCCGCAGATGGCGCGGCTGGCCGACCTGCTGGTCAGTCAGGGCGCAGAGGTGCGACGGGACGGCGGCGCGGGCCTCGCGGTGGCGGGCATCGACCGTACCGAGATCGGTGAACTCGCCTATCGTCACGGCATCCTGCTGCACGAGCTGGCCGACCGGGTGGTCGAGCAGCCGGCGCCCCGGGCCGCCCTGCCGGTCGCGTCGGGCCGCTCCGGCCACCTCCGTGTCCAGTCCGGCCCCACCGCTGCCGAGCCGGGCCCCGAATCCGGCCCCGAGCCCGCTCAGGAACCGGCCTCCGACGCCCCGGCCGTCACCGTCCCGCGCCACCGGGGCGCCCGTCGCCTGGAGGCCCGGCCGGCGGCCGCCCACCACCGGGACGAGGCGGCGCTGCCCACCCGCGCCCTGCCGGCCGCCTCGGCCGCGACCGCCCTGTCCGCCCTCGGTACCACCCCCCGCCAGGCCGAGCTCGCCGAGTCCACCGAGCCCACCCCGACCGTCGCCGTGGAGCGGCTGTTCCGTGGCGGCCCCGGTGTCCCGGCCAGATCCGCGTCGGCCCTCGCCCCGACCCCCGTCCCCGCCCCCGCTGCCGGCGCCGGGGAGCCCGCGCCCGCCCCGGCCAGGGGCCGCCGCGAGAGCGCCGCCGACCTGCTGACCGACGACACCGTCCGGCTCGGCCGCCCGGCCCAGGTCCAGGCCCAGGTCGCGCCCCCGGTCCCCGGCGGTCCCGTCAGCCCCGCAACCCCCGACGACCACCGGAGCGAGTGAACCGTGCGTGTCCTGGCCTACGAGCTGCGCCGCCTGCGCGGCCTGCGTTCCACCTGGCTGTTGCTCGCCGCCGTGCTGCTGTGCGACGCCGTCACGGCCGCCGTCCTGGCGAGCCAGGCCCCGGCCGGCCCGCTGGCCGCCCCGGCCGGGGTGCGGTTGCTGACCGCCGCCGTGCCGCTGATCCCGCTGCCGTTCGCCGCGTTCGGGGCCGGCGTGCTGGGCGCGCTCTCGTACGGGCACGAGGTGCGACACCCGGGGCTGCCGGCCTCCCGGGTGTCGTACCCGCGGCGGGTGCGGCTGCTGCTGGCCAAGCTGCTGGTGGTCGGTCCCGTCGCGGGGCTGCTGGCGCTGGCGACCCTGCTGCTCGACGCGGTGGCGGTGCAGCTGGCACTGCCGGGCGGGGTGACGGTGGCCGCCTGGGCGGAGCCCTCGGCCTTGTCGGACCAGGTGTCGCAGGCGCTGGCCGCCACCGGGCTGTCCGGCCTGGCAGACGTGCCGGGCCTGGCCGACCTGCCGGGCGTGTTCGCCCCGGTGGGGCTGGCGGCCGGCCACGGGGTGCCGGCGGCTCTGCTGGCCTTCGTCCTGCTGACCGTCGTGGCGGGCTGGACCGGGGTGCTGACGGCGTCGCTGACCCGCAGCGCCTCGGTCGGGGTGCTGCTGTTGTGCGCGCTGCCGCCGCTGCTGGAGTCCGGTGTGGCGCTGCTGCTGCGGGAGACCGGCAGGCCGTGGCCGACCCGTGCGGCCGAACTGCTGCCGTTCCAGTCCGGCGTCGAATGGGCCTACGGCTGGGTTTACCGCGGGGGGCACGAGGCGGCGGCCGGGAGTGCGGCGCTGACGGATCCGACCCTGCTCGTGGCGGTGGCGGCGCCCGCGGCCGTCCTGCTGCTCGCGGCGCTCCTGGTGCAGGTCTGGCGGCGCGCGCTCTGACGCCGGGCGCCGAGGGGGTGGTCGCGCCGAAGAATCAAGATCGACCAGCAGTGACCGTAATGCGCGGTTCTTCCTGATAAGAAGTCAATTATCCAGTCGCGGTCGATCACCCTTTCGTGTGCTTTTCACGAGAATTCTCAAGCTGCGCCTGCCGATCGCCGACAAAGGAGCTGTGAGTACCCTTGCGCACCCCACCATGACCCCCGCCCGTTCCGCCGACGGACCCATCCACGGCCCCGGCGATCTGGACCGCTTCTCGTACGCCGACCGGCCGACTCCGCCGGCGCCCCGCTGGGAGGGCGCCGAGTCCGATCTCGCCCGGGTCGGCCGCAAGACCACCAGCAGCCGCGGTCGCGGTCTGCACGGCCAGCTGGTCCAGCAGCTCGGCCAGATGATCGTCTCCGGCGACCTCGGTGCCGACCGTCCGCTCGTGCCCGAGGAGATCGGCCAGCGGTTCGAGGTGTCCCGCACGGTCGTCCGCGAGTCGCTGCGCGTCCTGGAGGCCAAGGGCCTGGTCAGTGCCCGGCCGAACGTCGGCACCCGGGTCCGCCCGGTCGCCGACTGGAACCTGCTGGACCCGGACATCATCGAGTGGCGCGCCTTCGGCCCGCAGCGGGACGAGCAGCGCCGGGAGCTGTTCGAGCTCCGCTGGGCGATCGAGCCGCTGGCCGCCCGGCTCGCCGCCGGCCACGGCCGGGAGGACGTCCAGCAGCGGCTGGTCGAGCTGGTCGAGATCATGGGCCACGCCGCCGCCCAGGCCGACGTCTCCACCTACGCCCGGGCCGACGCCGAGCTGCACGGCCTGATCCTCCAGATGGCCGGCAACCGGATGCTGGAGCACCTGTCCGGGATCGTCGCCGGCGCGCTGCAGGTGTCGGGCGGCCCGGCCATCTCCTGCGAGCGCGCCTCCGAGTCCTCGGTCAGCCTGCACGCCCGGCTGGTGGACGCGCTGGGCACCGGTGACGGCACCGCGGGGGAGGCCGCGATGCGGGCGCTGCTCACCGTCCACCCCGAGATCGAGCCGTCCGTCCCCGCCCCTCGGGAGCACTGAGCGGGCTGTTCCGGTGAGCGGGCGCCCGTCCGTCCTCCGTTCCTCCAGGGCCCTCCGGCCGCACCCGCGCGGCGCAGCCGGAGGGCTTCTGCACGTCGGCGGTCCGACCCGGACGCGTAATGCCCAGTCCATGACAACAGGTTTCGGCGTGGGTGAGCGATGATGGATTCCGGCCCCGTGGCCGTGGGCGCCGAGTGGTGTGACCCGCGACACGAAGGCCATGCGTAACACTTGACGAGTAGCAGCGATGTCTCCTGAGCGGGGGCAGCTCCGGAATACTTCAACATGTCACAATGCTGTGTTGGTCCGCGGCGCTGCTGCCGTCCTGCAAACCCAGTCCTCAAGCCCGAGTCGGTCGGAATCGACACCGCGCGTCCGACGCGCGATTTCCTTCCCCGCCCGCTCGGGCGGCCGGTACGGGTTCGAGTCCACTCATCGTCCGAGAGGTTGTTCGTGTCGGCCAGCACATCCCGTTCACTTCCCCCCGAGATCGCCGAGTCCGCAGCTCTGCTGGCGCTCATCGAGCGGGGCAAGGCCCAGGGGCAGATCGCCGGTGACGACGTGCGCCAGGCGTTCGAGGCGGACCAGATCCCGGTCACCAAGTGGAAGAACGTCATGCGCAGCCTCAACCAGGTGCTGATTGAGGAGGGGGTGGATCTCATGGTCAGCGCGGCCGAACCGGCTGGCGCCAAGCGCAAGAGCGTTGCTGCCAAGAGCCCCACCAAGCGCACCGCCACCAAGGCTGTCACCACCCGGAGCCCGTCCGCCTCCACGGCCCTGACCAAGCCGCCCGTGCGGATCGCGCCCGGTGCGCCCGTCGCGGCCCCGGCCGTTGCGGCCGCCACGGCGTCCGCCCCCACGGTGTCCGCCGGGATCACCTCGGAGACGACCGGTGTCGCCTCCGAGCTGAAGACGGTCGCGGCGAAGAAGGCGGCCCCGGCCAAGAAGGCCGCCGCCAAGAAGGCCGCCGCGCCGGCCAAGAAGACCGCCGCCAAGAAGACCGCCGCCAAGGCGGGCAAGGGCGACGAGGAGCTCGGTGGCGAGGAGGAGCTGCTCGAGGACGTCGCGCTGCCCGGCGACAAGGCCGGCGAGGAGGCGGAGCCCGAGGAGGAGTCGCAGGGCTTCGTGCTCTCCGACGACGACGAGGACGACGCGCCGGCCCAGCAGGTCGCCGTCGCCGGTGCCACCGCCGACCCGGTCAAGGACTACCTGAAGCAGATCGGCAAGGTCCCGCTGCTCAACGCCGAGCAGGAGGTCGAGCTCGCCAAGCGCATCGAGGCCGGCCTGTTCGCCGAGGACAAGCTCTCGGCCGCCGACAAGCTCGCCCCCAAGCTCAAGCGCGAGCTGGAGATCATCGCCGAGGACGGCCGCCGCGCCAAGAACCACCTGCTGGAGGCCAACCTCCGCCTGGTGGTCTCGCTGGCCAAGCGCTACACCGGCCGCGGCATGCTCTTCCTGGACCTGATCCAGGAGGGCAACCTCGGTCTGATCCGTGCGGTCGAGAAGTTCGACTACACCAAGGGCTACAAGTTCTCCACCTACGCCACCTGGTGGATCCGCCAGGCGATCACCCGCGCCATGGCCGACCAGGCCCGCACCATCCGCATCCCGGTGCACATGGTCGAGGTCATCAACAAGCTGGCCCGCGTCCAGCGCCAGATGCTCCAGGACCTGGGCCGCGAGCCCACCCCGGAGGAGCTGGCCAAGGAACTCGACATGACCCCCGAGAAGGTCATCGAGGTCCAGAAGTACGGCCGTGAGCCGATCTCGCTGCACACCCCGCTCGGCGAGGACGGCGACAGCGAGTTCGGTGACCTGATCGAGGACTCCGAGGCGGTCGTCCCGGCCGACGCGGTCTCCTTCACCCTGCTCCAGGAGCAGCTGCACTCGGTGCTGGACACCCTCTCCGAGCGCGAGGCCGGCGTGGTCTCGATGCGCTTCGGCCTGACGGACGGTCAGCCGAAGACGCTCGACGAGATCGGCAAGGTGTACGGGGTCACCCGTGAGCGCATCCGCCAGATCGAGTCGAAGACCATGTCGAAGCTGCGCCACCCGTCGCGTTCCCAGGTGCTGCGCGACTACCTGGACTGATCCGGCCGGTACGGTCGCAAGCGTGTGACGAAGGCCCGGAGCCCCACGGCTCCGGGCCTTCGCCGCTGTCCGGGCCCGGGCGGGTCAGCGTCCGGGTGGCCGTTGTCCCTCGTCCGGGTGGCGGTGCGGCGGGAAGCGGTCGCATCGCGTAGTCGATCACCTACGCTGTGGCGGTTGCCTGCTGCCGAGCCGACTGGAGTCACGGTGCTGCCCAACCCGGACCGCGCTGCCCTGCCGACCCCCGCCCCGCCCCCGGCGAGCCCGGCGGCCGCCCGTGCGGGCCGTCGCCGACGGGCCGCCGTGCTGGCGCTGCTGGCCGCCGTCCCCGTCCCGCTGGTCGCGCTCGGTGCGGCCGGTCCGGCCGGGGCGCAGCGCCGGGTGGTCGGCGGCACCGCCGAGACCACCGCCGACCACCCGTGGGTGGTGGCGCTGTCCAGCCGCCAGCAGTTCGGCAGCGGCCGCTCCGGCCAGTTCTGCGGGGGAGCGCTGGTCACGCCGACCAAGGTGGTGACGGCCGCGCACTGCTTCTACGACGAGTCCCGGGGCGCCAAGGTGGACCGGCCGGGGCTCAAGGCCGTCATCGGCCGGGACGACATGCGCAGCTCGGCCGGCCGCGAGGTGCTCGTGCGGTCGGTCTGGATCCACCCCGACTACTCCTTCACCGCGAACCTGAACGACGTCGCCGTGCTCACCCTCGCCGACCCCCAGGACTCCCGGCCGGTGATCGACCTGGTCGGCCAGGGCGAGACTGAGCCGTACGCGGCCGGGACCGCCGCGCGGGTCTTCGGCTGGGGCGACACCACCGGGCGCGGCGACTACTCGCCCACGCTGCGCGGGGTGGAGGTGCCGATCATCGCGGACCAGACCTGTGCGCAGGCCTACCCGGGCGGGCAGGACGGCAAGTTCGACGCCCGGGGCATGGTGTGCGCGGGCGAGGAGAAGGGCGGCAAGGACGCCTGCCAGGGCGACAGCGGCGGCCCGCTGGTCGTCGGCGGCCGACTGGTCGGCCTGGTCTCCTGGGGGACGGGTTGCGCCGAGGCGGCCCACCCGGGCGTCTACACCAGGGTGGCGTCCGTCGCGGATGCGGTGCGCTCGGTGCTGTGAGGGCCGCCCGGGCCGTTGCCGGTGGCCAACTGGTCACGTTCTGAAGCTACATCGCTGCGGAGCGTGCCGGTCTCCGGGAACAGCAGAGCCGGGCGACCGGCCCCCGAGGGGACCTGTCGCCCGGCTCACCGGTCGCGCGTGGTGCGCGACCGGACACACAGCTCGACGCCGACTGCTGGTGTGGCGCCTTGGATCAGCGCTCTTCTTCGGCGGCCGGGGCGTTGGTGGTGCCGCTGAGACGGCCGCTCTCGTCCTGTATCTCCACGGCGATCTTCTTGAGCTCGGGCTCGAACTTCCGGCCGTGGTGGGCGCAGAAGAGCAGCTCTCCGCCGCTGGCGAGTACGACGCGCAGGTAGGCCTGGGCGCCGCAGCGGTCGCAGCGGTCAGCCGCGGTGAGCGGGCTCGCAGGTGTCAGAACAGTAGTCACGTCGCCTCTTCTCTAGCTCGACGAGCTGTCGTACCAGGGTCAACATCCAACCAGGCCGAAAACGTTCCCGCTCGTGGCTTTTCTTCTCTGAGGATTCTGCTGTGTTGATGAGGACGTGCCCCGGGGGCCGGTGGTTCATGCGTACCGAATCCCAGGATCCGCCCGTCCCTCGAACGCCCGATCGGGACCGGGTGCGAGGTCCGCGTAGCATAATCCTCTGCCGGGTTGGAGCATAAGCCCCGTCCCGGGCCCCGGTAGCCTGCATAACGGCAGTTCCGGAGCCTGTGCCAGGCCCCACGATCCGCCAGGGCCGGTGGTACCGGGAGGAGATGGCGCCCCGGGGTCCGGATACCGGAGCGGTCCTTGTTCGCGCAGCGCGTACAAGCTGCGCGGGAGCGGCCCGCCGTGCTGTGCACCCAGCGGAGGGGTGCGAGCACACCGGGCGACGGCTGTCGGTGCGGCGTGCTGCACTGGCGGATGGTCCGGATGCGTCCGGATGTGACCGATAAGACAGAACTTCACCGAGGAGAGTGCCGCGTGAGTGCCGAAACGACCGTGCCGTCCGCACTGCTGGCCGGCGACGACGGTTCCAACTACACCGCTCGGCACCTGCTCGTCCTGGAGGGCCTGGAGGCGGTCCGCAAGCGCCCCGGCATGTACATCGGCTCGACGGACAGCCGCGGCCTGATGCACTGCCTCTGGGAGATCATCGACAACTCCGTCGACGAGGCGCTGGGCGGTCACTGCGACCGCATCGAGGTCCTGCTGCACCCGGACTCCTCGGTCGAGGTACGAGACAACGGGCGCGGCATCCCGGTCGACGTCGAGCCCAAGACCGGGCTGTCCGGCGTCGAGGTCGTGATGACCAAGCTGCACGCCGGCGGCAAGTTCGGCGGCGGCTCCTACGCGGCCTCCGGCGGCCTGCACGGCGTCGGCGCCTCGGTGGTCAACGCCCTCTCCGCCCGGCTGGACGTCGAGGTCGACCGCAGCGGACACACCCACGCGATCAGCTTCCGCCGCGGCACCCCCGGCATCTTCACCGAGGCCAGCCCGGACGCGCCCTTCGAGCCCGCCAACGGCCTGACCAGGGCCCGCAAGGTGCCCAAGGCCCGCACCGGCACCAGGATCCGCTACTGGGCCGACCGGCAGATCTTCCTCAAGGACGCCCGGCTCTCCCTGGAGCACCTGTACAGCCGCGCCCGGCAGACCGCGTTCCTCGTCCCCGGCCTGACCATCGTCGTGCGTGACGAGAGGCTCACCGAGAGCGAGCAGGTCGAGGAGTCGGTCTTCCGCTTCGACGGCGGCATCGCCGAGTTCTGCGAGTTCCTGGCGCCCGACAAGCCGGTCTGCGACGTGCTGCGGTTGCACGGCGAGGGCACCTTCAAGGAGACGGTGCCCGTCCTGGACGAGCTCGGCCACATGACTCCCACCGAGGTCACCCGGCAACTCGGCGTGGACATCGCGCTGCGCTGGGGCGCCGGTTACGACACCACCCTGCGCTCCTTCGTCAACATCATCGCCACCCCCAAGGGCGGCACCCACATGACCGGCTTCGAGCGCTCGCTGGCCAAGACCGTCAACGAGGCGCTGCGCGCGGCCAAGCTGCTGCGCGTCGCCGAGGACGACATCACCAAGGACGACGCCACCGAGGGCCTCACCGCGGTGGTCACCGTCCGGCTCGCCGAGCCGCAGTTCGAGGGCCAGACCAAGGAGGTGCTCGGCACCTCGGCGGCCAACCGGATCGTCGCCGCCGTCGTCGCCAAGGAGCTCAAGGCCTTCCTCACCTCGGCCAAGAAGGACCAGAAGCTCCAGGCCCGGGCCGTGCTGGACAAGGTCGTCGCGGCCGCCCGCACCCGGGTCGCGGCCCGCCAGCACAAGGAGGCCCAGCGCCGCAAGACCGCGCTGGAGACTAGTTCGCTGCCGGCCAAGCTGGCCGACTGCCGCAGCGACGACGTCGACCGCAGCGAACTGTTCATCGTCGAGGGCGACTCCGCGCTCGGCACCGCCAAGCTCGCCCGCAACTCCGAGTTCCAGGCGCTGCTGCCGATCCGCGGCAAGATCCTCAACGTGCAGAAGGCCTCGGTGAGCGACATGCTCAAGAACACCGAGTGCGCCGCGATCATCCAGGTGATAGGGGCCGGTTCGGGCCGCACCTTCGACATCGACCAGGCCCGCTACGGCCGGGTCATCTTCATGGCCGACGCCGACGTCGACGGCTCGCACATCCGCACCCTGCTGCTGACGCTGTTCCACCGCTACATGCGGCCGATGGTCGAGCAGGGCCGGGTCTTCGCCGCCGTGCCGCCGCTGCACCGGATCGAGCTCACCAGCCCCAAGCGCGGCCAGGAGAAGTACCACTACACCTACTCCGACGCCGAACTGCGCTCCACCCTGCTGGAGTTCCAGCGCAAGGGGCAGCGCTGGAAGGAGCCGGTGCAGCGGTACAAGGGCCTGGGCGAGATGGACGCCGACCAGCTGGCCGAGACCACCATGGACCCGCGCCACCGCACGCTGCGCCGGATCAACCTGGGCGACCTGGAGCAGGCCGAGCGGATCTTCGACCTGCTGATGGGCAACGACGTCGCCCCGCGCAAGGAGTTCATCGTGGACTCGGCGGCCACCCTGGACCGCTCCCGCATCGACGCCTGAGGCCTTCGGATCCCTCCGGCACGAGGGCCCTCCACCCACGGGTGGAGGGCCCTCGTGCTGCCGGTTCCACCTGCGGTCCACCCCGGCGCCGATCAACCGGGGGCGCCGGATCCGTAACGTCGGAGAGGTCAGTACAAGCCTCCTGTCGGGACGGAGAAGTCCGATGACCGCCCTCGTCAACATCGTCGTGATCATCGCGGTGATGGTCCTCGTGGTCCAGCGCCAGATGCGCGCCCAGCGCCTGGACACCGAGCGCCGCTTCTGGCTGCTGCCGCTGATCCTCGGCGCGCTCGCGCTGCGCGACCCGCAGCTCATCGACCACCAGCACACCGCGCTGTCCGCCACCCTGGTCGGGTGCGGCCTGGCGGCGGTGGTCGCGATGGGCTCCGTCTGGGGCTGGACCGTGCGGCTGTGGCGGGCCGGGGACGGTTCGGTCTGGGCCAAGGGCACCAAGGCCACGGTGGCCGCCTGGGTCGGCATGCTCGCCATCCGGCTCGCCCTGTACGGCGTCGGCGCGGCACTGCACGTCCACCAGGCGGGCAGCGCGCTGCTGCTGGGACTGGCGGTCCTGCTGCTGACCCGCTCGTTCGTGGTGAACTGGCGGGCACGGGCCCTGGACCTGCCGCAACAGGCCGCCGTACCGCGCTGACCGCGCTGACCGCCTTGCCCGGGGCCTGCCGGGCCCGCTGTCCGAGAACGTCGAGGAGGCACCCGTGGCCGAGTGGTACTGGACCCGCTGGCCGTCCCGCGAGGGGCTGGAGCGCGAGGCCGGGAGATGGCCGCGGCGGGCCCTCGCCCTGCTCGGCCGCACCGTCCTGCTGGTCGTCGTCTGTTGGGGGACGTTCTCCGGCGGCAAGTACACGGGCTGGGCGGTGGCCGTCGCGGCGGCCGGACTGCTCGGGGTCGCCGCCCTGGCCACCGGCTACCTCTACGCCACCCGGGAACAGCGCCTGGCGCTCTCGCTCGGCCTGGCCGCCGCCCTGCTCGGCAGTGCCTGGCTGGCCAACTGGGGGCAGGCCTACCTGCTGGCCGACTTCGTCTGGTGCGGGCTGGCCGTGATCGGGGTGGTCCGGCTGCCGGCCGCGCCCGGCCTGCTCACCGCGGCGGCCGCGCTGGGCTCGTACACCGCCGCCAGCTGGGCGAGTTGGGTGAGCATCTTCGCCACCATCGGCGGGCTCGGCCTGCTCGGCTACCTGCTGCGACTGGACGTCGAGGCCCGTGGCACCGCCCGCCAACTGCTCACCCAGGAGCGCGCCGCCCGGGCCGCCGAGGCGGAGAGCGCGGCGCTCGCCGAACGGGCCAGGATCGCCCGGGAGATCCACGACGTGCTCGCGCACAGCCTCTCCGCGCAGCTCGTCCACCTGGAGGCGGCCCGGCTGATGCTGGACGCCGGCACCGACCGCGAGCAGATCCGCGAACGGGTCGTCGCCGCCCGACGGATGGCCCAGGACGGACTGGTCGAGACCCGGCAGGCGCTGTCCGCGCTGCGCGGCGAACTCACCCCGGTCGGCGAGTTCCTGGTGGAGCTGACCGGGCGGGAGCGGGCCACGCTCACCGTCACCGGCTCGCCCCGGCCGCTCCCCGCCGAGGCCGCCCTCGCGGTGCGGCGCACCGCGCAGGAGGCGGTGACCAACGTCCGCAAGCACGCGCCCGGCGCCCGGTGCACCGTCGAACTGCGCTACCTGGCGGAGGCGGTGGAGCTGGAGGTGCGCAACTCCCGCCCTCCGCGCGGCGAACCGTCCGGGGAGCTGTCGGCCAGCGGCAGCGGGTACGGTCTGCTGGGGATGCGCGAACGCGCGGAACTGCTCGGCGGCACCCTGCTGGCGGGCCCCGAGGACGGAGGGTGGCGCGTGCTGCTGCAGGTGCCGGCATGAGCGAGCGCGGCGGGCTCATCATCAGCAGGTGCGGATTTCGCGAAGCGACTGCCGAGCGAAGCGGGGCGGGCGCATGAGCGAGTGCGGCGAGCTCATCATCAGCAGGTGCGGATTTCGCGAAGCGACTGCCGAGCGAAGCGGGGCGGGCGCATGAGCGAGGCAGAGGTCACCAGGGTGCTGGTGGTGGACGACCAGACGGTGGTGCGCGAGGGCATCGTGATGCTGCTGGGGCTGCTGCCCGGCATCGAGGTGGTCGGCGCGGCGGCGGACGGGGAGGAGGCCGTCGCCCTGGTGGAGCGGTGTCACCCGGACGTGGTGCTGATGGATCTGCGGATGCCGCGCGTCGACGGCGTCGAGGCGACCCGGCGGATCCGGGCCGCGCACCCGCAGACCGAGGTCGTGGTGCTCACCACCTACGCCGACGACGACTCGCTGTTCCCCGCTCTGCAGGCCGGGGCGCGCGGCTACCTCACCAAGGACGCCGGCGGTGAGGAGATCGCCCGGGCGATCGCGGACGTCCGCGCGGGGGCGGCCGGGCTCTCGCCGCAGATCCAACTCCGTTTGCTGGAAAGGCTTTCAGGGCCTCCGGCCGGATCCGCGCCGGGGGCCGGGAAGCCGGTCGGGCGGCCGGGGGAGCTCCCGGACGGGCTGACCGCCCGGGAGGCGGAGGTGCTGGCGCTGATCGCCGAGGGGCTCTCCAACGCCGAGATCGCCCAGCGGCTGTTCGTCAGCCAGGCCACCGTGAAGACGCACATCAACAACCTGTTCGCCAAGACCGCGGTGCGGGACCGGGCGCAGGCGGTCTCGTACGCCTTTCGACACGGGATCACCGGTACGCAGCAGTAGTCGGATGAGTGTCTGTCGGATGATCGATCACCTCATCGAGTGAAGGTATCGGCAATGGTCAGAGGGGCTGTCCGGCGGCCGCCATCATGGTTGGGGTCAGAGTGCCCGCCGGTCCAGGAGCAGTTGTGCCACAGCAGCAGACGAGCAGTCCCGGACAGGGGCAGCGATTTGACTGGTGGGCCGCTCCGGCCACCGCCACCGCCTCCGACCGGTCGGCCGTGCCCGGCCAACCGGCGGTGCCGGCCCAGTCGGCCCCCACCCGCGCGGTCCAGCCGGTACCGGCCGAGCGAGCGCCCGTCCCGGTCGCCGCCCCCGCCGCCCGACCCGCCGCCGAACCGGCGGCCGCCCCCCGGGCCCTGGCGCCCGCCACCGACAGCACCGAGGTGTACCGGGCCGTCCAGCGCAGCGACGCCTTCCAGGACATCCGCCGCAGCTACCGGTCGTTCGTCTTCCCGGTCAGCGGCGCCTTCCTCGGCTGGTTCCTGATGTACGTCGCCGCGCAGGCCGCCGCCCCCGGCCTGATGCGCAGCCAGGTGGCCGGCCCGCTCAACGTGGCCTGGCTGCTCGGCCTGCTGCAGTTCGCCTCCACCTTCCTGCTCACCTGGCTCTACGCCCGCAACGCCCGGACCAAGCGCGACCGCGCCGCCCTGGGCCTGCGCTGGGACACCCAGGACCAGCTGCGATGACGACCACGATCACGACCGCGGTGACGACCGCGATGACGACCGCCACCCCGCCCCCCGTCGCCCCCACCGGCGACCACCACGACCTCGCGATCGCGCTGTTCGCCGTCGTCGTCCTGGTCACCCTGGCGATCACCCTCTGGGTCGGCCGGCGGGGCAGCGCCACCGAGGACTTCTACGCCGGCGGCCGGGACTTCACCCCGCTGCAGAACGGTTTCGCGCTCTCCGGCGACTACCTCTCCGCCGCCTCCTTCCTCGGCGTCGCCGGACTGATCGCGCTGTACGGCTACGACGGCGTGCTCTACAGCATCGGCTTCCTGGTCGCCTGGCTGGTGGTGCTGATGCTGGTCGCCGAACTGGTCCGCAACGCCGGCCGGTACACCCTCGCCGACGTGCTCGCCCTGCGGCTGCGCCGCCGCAAGGTCCGGGCCGCGGCCGGGGGCGCCAGCGTCGTCGTCACCCTGCTCTACCTGGTCGCCCAGATGGTCGGCGCGGGCTCGCTGGTCGCCCTGCTGCTCGGCACCAACAGCGCCCAGGCCCGGACCTGGACCATCGTCGCCGTCGGCGGACTGATGATCGTCTACGTCACGATCGGCGGGATGCGGGCCACCACCTGGATCCAGATCGTCAAGGCCTTCCTGCTGATCGCCGGCTCGGTGCTGCTCACCGTGCTGCTGATGGTCCGCTTCCACGGCGACGTCGGCGAGCTGATGCGCCAGGCCGCCCAGCACAGCGGCGCCGGGCGGCGCTACCTCGAACCCGGCCTCAAGTACGGCGCCACCTTCACCAGCCGGCTCGACTTCTTCAGCCTGGGCCTCGCCCTGGTGCTCGGCACCGCCGGACTGCCGCACATCCTGTCCCGCTTCTACACCGTGCCCACCGCGCGGGCCGCCCGCCGCTCCACGATGTGGGCGATCGGCCTGGTCGGCGGCTTCTACCTGATGGCCATCGCGCTCGGCCTGGGCGCGACCGCGCTGGTCGGCTCGGCGGAGGTGCGGCACGCCAACTCGGCCGGGAACACCGCCGTCCCGCTGCTCGCCCTGGTGCTCGGCGGCGGCAACGGCAGCACCGGCGGGGTGGTGCTGTTCGCGCTGATCTCGGCGATCGCCTTCGCCACCATCCTCGCCGTGGTCGCCGGGCTCACCCTGGCCTCCTCGGCGGCCTTCGCCCACGACATCTGGGCCGGCGCCTGGCGCGGCCGGCCGCGGCGGCGCCCCTTCCGGCGGCGCGCCGCCGTCCCGGCCTCCCGGCCGGGGGAGGCCGGGGACCCGGCGGAGGCCGAGCCGACGGGCGAGGCCAGCGAGCGCCAGGAGGTCTGGGTGGCACGGTTCGCGGCCGTCGGGATCGGCGCGGCCGCGATCGCGATCAGCCTCTACGCCCAGCAGCTGAACGTCGCCTTCCTGGTCGGCCTGGCCTTCGCGGTGGCCGCCTCCAGCAACCTGCCCGTCCTGCTGTACAGCCTGTTCTGGTCGCGGTTCACCGCCCGCGGCGCGGTCTGGTCGGTGTACGGCGGGCTGGTCCCGGCGATCGTGCTGGTCGTCTTCTCCCCGGTGGTCTCCGGCACCAAGGTGGCGCTCTTCCCCGGTGTCGACTTCCACTGGTTCCCGCTGGAGAACCCCGGCATCATCTCCATCCCGCTCGGCTTCCTGGCCGGCTGGATCGGGACGATCACCTCGCCCGAGCCCGCCGACGCGGACCGCTTCGCCGAGCTGGAGGTGCGCGCCCTCACCGGTGCGGGCGCGGCCTGAGCGCCGCGCCCCGGGGAACCCCGGCGGGCCTGGGGCCGCCGGGGTTCCCCCACGTCCGGGCGTGGTGTCAGGCCCGGACCGCCAGGCCGTAGCGGTGCTCGGGGCGGCCGGTGTCGCCGTAGCGCAGGGTCAGCCGCAGCCGGCTGTCCCGCTCCAACTGCTTGAGGTAGCGCTGCGCCGTCGAGCGGCTCAGCCCGGTGGCGTCCGCGACCTCCTGCGCGGACAGCGGGCGGCCCGCCTGGCGCAGTACCCCCAGCACCAGGTCGGTGGTGGGCGCCGAGTGCCCCTTCGGCAGCGGGCCGGCCGGGGCGGCGGCGCTGCGCAGGGTGGCGAACAGCCGGTCCACCTCGTCCTGGCCGGCCTCCCGGGCCGCCGGGCCGGCCAGCGCGTGCCGCAGCTGCGCGTACGCGACCAGCTTGTCCCGCAGGCCGGCGAAGGTGAACGGCTTGACCAGGTACTGCAGCGCGCCGTGCTGCATCGCGGCGTGCACCGTCGACACGTCCCGGGCGGCCGTCACCATCATCACGTCGCAGGCCACCTGCCGCTCCCGCAGCCGGCGCACCAGCGCCAGGCCGGTCTCGTCCGGCAGGTGGTGGTCGAGCAGCAGCAGGTCCACCGGGCGGCGCTCCAGCGCGGCCAGCGCCTCCCCGGCCGAGTGCGCGGTGCCGGTCACCCGGAAGCCCGGCACCTTGGCCACGTACGCGGCGTGCACGTCCGCGACCCGGAAGTCGTCGTCCACCACGAGTACGTCGATCATCAGGCCTCCACGAGCTGAGGGGTGAGCAGGGCCTCGGGCAGCTCGACCGTGAACCGGGCGCCGCCGAGCGGTCCCGCGTCGAGCACGATCCGGCCGCCGGTCCGTTCGACCAGCCGCCGCACCATCGCCAGCCCCAGCCCGCGCGGACGGTGCGCGGGCGCGTCCTTGCTGGTCCACCCCTCCTCGAAGACCTGCTCGCGCAGTTCCTCCGGCACGCCCGGGCCGCTGTCCGCGACCTGCAGCAGCAGCGTGGAGCCGGCCGCCGCCAGCGTCACCTCCAGCCGGCCGCCCCCACCCGCCGCGAGCGCGTCCACCGCGTTGTCGATCAGATTGCCGAGCACCGTCACCAGCGCCCGCGCGTCCACCACCGCGTCCGGCAGGTGCGCCGCCGGGGCCAGCAGCAGCCGCACCCCGCGCTCGCCCGCCACCGCCGTCTTGCCCGCCAGCAGCGCCGCGACGTGCGGATCCTGCACCTGCTCGGCGATCCGCGCCGCGACCACCGCGTGCGAACCGGACTGCTCCGAGATGAACGCCACCGCCTGCTCGTGGCGGCCCAGCTCCAGCAGGCCCAGCAGGGTGTGCATCCGGTTGGCGTGCTCGTGGTCCTGGGCGCGCAGTGCCTCGGTCAGGCTGCGGGTGGTGTCCAACTCGCGGACCAGCGACTCCAGTTCGGTCCGGTCGCGGAGTGTCACGACCGCGCCGCCCTCGGCCGTGCTCATCCGGTTGACCACCAGCACCCGGTCGTCCCGGACCGCCGGCAGGTCGGCGCCGGTGATCCGCCCGGTCAGCACGTCCGACAGCCGGCCCGGCGGCAGCACCGCGTCGATCGGCCGCCCGGTGCAGTCCTCCGGCAGGCCGAGCAGCCGCACCGCCTCGTCGTTGGCCAGCCGGATCCGGCCGCGCTCGTCCAGCGCCACCATGCCCTCGCGGATGCCGTGCAGCATCGCCTCCCGCTCCACCAGCAGCGCCGAGATGTCGGCCAGCGCGATGTTGTGGGTGCGGCGCTTCAGCCGCCGGGCCAGCGCCAGCGTGGCGACCGTCCCCGCGGCCAGGCCCGCGCCCGCGCACAGCAGGATCCCGGTGAGCATCTTCAGCAGCCGGCGGCGGATCGAGTCGTCGCTGATGCCGACCGACACCTCGCCGACGATCCGGCCGTCCGCGACCCGCAGCGGCACCTTGCCGCGCGCGGTGCGGCCCAGCGTGCCCTGCTGCATCGCGGTGACGCTGAGCCCGCTGAGCGCCGGCTCCGGGTCGGTGCTGACCCGGTGGCCGATCCGCTCCGGGTCGGTGTGCGAGAGCCGGATCCCGTCCAGGTCGGTGACCACCACGAAGCTCGTGCCGGTGGCCAGCCGGATCTGCTCGGCGTTGCGCTGCGCGGTCGCCGAGTCCCGGGCGTCGGCCGCTCGGGCGATCGCCTCGTCGGTGGCGGTGGCCTGGGCGATCGACAGCGCCCGCTGCATCGCGTCGTGGTCCAGCTCGCTGCTGACCGGGGCCAGGAACAGGCCTGCGGTCACGGTGGTGACACCGACGGTGACGACGGTCTGGCTCAGCAGCAGTTGCGCGAAGACCCGGCGGGGCCAGCGGGGCAGCTTCATCCGGGCCTCCTCTCGGCGGCTGTGGGGGGCGGGTACGTCAGGGTCGGGACACCCTACGTTTCCGGCGTGTTTCTGTCAGCCGCGTCCCCGCAGTTGTAGCGGAAGCAAAAGGAGCAGAACACCCCTCAATGCGGAGAAACCGCAGTACGCCGAGAAGGCTCCCGCCCGGGCCCCGCCCGCTCCTACCTTTCCGGGGCAAGCACAGACCCGGGAGGATTGAATGAGCACAACCCCGGCGATCGAGCTGACTGGCGCGACGAAACGGTTCCGCACCCCGTCCGGGGCCCTGCACACCGCCGTCCGTGACCTCGATCTGACCGTCGCCCAAGGCGAGTTCGTCGCCGTCGTCGGGCCCACCGGCTGCGGCAAGTCCACCACGCTGACCCTGGTCAGCGGCCTGGAGGAGCCCACCGAGGGCGAGGTCCGGGTGGACGGCGAGCCGGTCCGCGGGATCCACCCCAAGGTCGGTTTCGTCTTCCAGCAGGACGCCGTCTTCCCCTGGCGCACCGTCCTGTCCAACGTGATGGCCGGGCCGCGCTTCCGCGGCGTGCCCACCGCCGAGGCCAGGGAACGGGCCCGGGACTGGCTGGGCCGCGTCGGCCTCGCCGCCTTCGAGGACCGCTACCCGCACCAGCTGTCCGGCGGCATGCGCAAGCGCGTCGCGCTCGCCCAGACCTTCGTCAACGACCCGGACATCCTGCTGATGGACGAGCCGTTCTCGGCGCTGGACGTGCAGACCCGCGCCCTGATGTCCGACCAGCTGCTGGAGCTGTGGGCCGGGACCAGGTCCTCCGGGAACGCCGCGTCGGTCGTCTTCGTCACCCACGACCTGGACGAGGCCATCGCGCTCGCCGACCGGGTCGTCGTCATGACGGCCGGACCGGCCACCGTCAAGGAGATCTTCACCGTCGACCTGCCACGACCGCGCACCGTGGAGGCCGTCCGGCTGGAACCGAGGTTCGTCGAGCTGTACCGCGAGATCTGGGCCTCGCTCGGCGAAGAGGTGCGCATCACCCGGGAGAGAGGAGCGGGTCGTGCCGCTTGAGACCGCATCGGCCGTCGCCGGCAAGCCCCCGGCGGCCGCCCCCGCCAGCCGTACCGAGGCCCGCGAACGGGCCGCCCGCAACCGGAGGCTGACCGTCTACGGGGCCCGGGTCGCGGTCCTGGTCGCCTTCCTCGGACTGTGGGAGGTCTGCGCCCGCACCGACGTCATCGACCCGTTCAACTTCTCGCAGCCGTCGAGGATCTGGGACCAGATCTGGCAGTGGATCACCCACGGCACCGCGCAGGGCTCGCTCGGCGAACAGATCGGCTACACCCTCTACGAGGCCCTCACCGGCTGGGTGATCGGCGTCATCTGCGGTGTGCTGCTCGGCATCGCGCTCGGCCGGGTCCGCTTCCTGGCCGACGTGTTCGGGCCCTACATCAAGGTGCTCAACGCGATCCCGCGGATCGTGCTCGCCCCGATCTTCCTGATCTGGTTCGGCCTCGGCCCGGCCTCCAAGGTCGCCTCCGCCGTCGTCCTGGTGTTCTTCCCGGTGTTCTTCAACGCCTTCCAGGGCGCCCGCGAGGTGGACCGCAACCTCGTCTCCAACGCCCGCATCCTCGGCGCCGACGGTCGCAAGGTCACCCTCCAGGTGGTCATCCCCGCCGCCACCACCTGGATCTTCACCAGCCTGCACGTCAGCTTCGGCTTCGCCCTGATCGGGGCCATCGTCGGCGAGTACATCGGCGCCACCAAGGGCCTCGGGCTGCTCGTCGCCGCCGCCCAGGGCACCTTCAACGCGGCCGGCGTGTACGCCGCCATGACCATCCTCGCCGTCGTGGCGCTGCTCACCGAGGGGCTGCTGACCTTCGCCGAGAAGAAGCTGTTCCGCTGGAAGCCCGCCGACGCGGGCGACGGCCGCTGAATCCCCTGCGTCGCTGAACCCTCTGCGTCGCTGAACCCCACCCTCCGGCGTCGCGAACCCCCCGCGCCGCTGAACCCCCTTGTGCCGCTGATCCCCCCTCGCAGAGAGAGGCACCCCCCACCCATGCGCCCGAACCCGATCGGCAGATCCGCCGCGGCCGCCCTCGCCGCCGTCCTGCTCCTCCCGCTCTCCGCCTGCGCCAACGACGCCGCCACGACCACCCACGGCGCCGCCGCCCCGGCCGGCCGGCAGGTCGACGGACCCAAGGTCAAGATCATGGTCGGTGGCCTGGACAAGGTCATCTACCTGCCCGCGATGCTCACCCAGCGGCTCGGCTTCTTCGCCGACGCCGGCGTCAACGTCGAGCTGATGAGCGAGCCCGCCGGCGTCAACGCCACCACCGCGCTGCTCGCCGGCGACGTCCAGGGCGCCGTCGGCTTCTACGACCACACCATCGACCTCCAGGCCAAGGGCAAGATCGTCGAGTCCGTGGTGCAGTTCTCCCAGGCCCCCGGCGAGGTCGAACTCGTCTCCACCAAGCAGGCCGACGCCATCAAGTCCGGCGCCGACTTCAAGGGCAAGAAGCTCGGCGTCACCAGCATCGGTTCCTCCACCGACTTCCTCACCAAGTACCTCGCCGTCAAGAACGGCACCGCCGTCAGCGAGTTCAGCCCGATCGCGGTCGGCGCGGGCCAGACCTTCATCGCCGCGCTCCAACAGGGCAGCATCGACGGCGGGATGACCACCGACCCGACCGTCGCCAACGTCCTCGACAAGGGCCTCGGCAAGATCCTCTACGACATGCGCACCCCCGAGGGCTCCCGCGACGCCCTCGGCGGCCTCTACCCGTCGTCCTCGCTCTACATGAACACCGACTGGGTGGAGAAGAACAAGGACACCACCCAGAAGCTCGCCAACGCCTTCGTCAAGACCCTCAAGTGGATGTCCACGCACAGCCCCGAGGAGATCGCCGCGAAGATGCCCGCCGACTACGCGCAGGGCGGCGCCGAGCAGTACGCGGCCGCGATCAAGGCGACCCTGCCGATGTTCACCACCGACGGGGTGATGCCGGCCGACGGCCCCAAGACCGTCCTCGCCGTCCTCGCCGCCTTCCACCCGGACGTCAAGGGCAAGGAGGGCACCATCGACCTCTCCCGCACCTACACCACCGAGTTCGTCGGCAAGGCCGTCACCGGCTGAACCGACACCCGACGTGACGGCCCCGCGCACCTCCGTGGACAGCAGGCGCGGGGCCGCCCGCGCGCTCCGGTCCCGCGCTCACCCCCACGGGCGCGGGGCCGCCCGCGCGCTCCCGACCTGCTGAAGACCCTGCCGGCGCGCTGCCGTCCCGCCGCCGTCCCGCTACCGGCCCCGCACCGAGAGCACGTCCATCCGCGACGGCGTCCCCGCCGCCTTGCCGCAGCTCTCCGGACGCGCCGGCTCGCTCACCGCCTCGATCACGTCCACCTCCCAGGCCCGGCCGTCCTGGTGCAGCACCGAGACCAGCCAACGGCCCGCGCCGTCCGGCCGCTGGGACAGCGTCAGCGCGTCCACCCCGGTCTCCCCGGTCGCCAGCCGCACCGCGTGCTCGGCCGCCTGACCCGGACGCTCCCAGCCAGAACAGCCCCGCGACCAGGCCGGCACCATGTGCCCGGCCGCCGTCGCCGCCAGCACCTCCTTGGCCGCCTCCGCCGTCAGCCGCCCGTACGCGTAGCCGTACGGCAGCACCAGCATCGTGGGGGAGAAGCGGTGCCCGCCCAGGTGCGTCACCTCCCACACCTCGCTGTGCCCGGCCGCCGCCAGCTCCGCCGCCAACGGGCGGCCCAGCAGCGCGCAACAGCGGTCCCGCCGCCCGTTGGTGCACACCAGCGCCAACGGGCCGCCGACGTGCTCCACCCCGAAACCGCCGTGGTCGCCGACGCCCAGCGCCGCGAAGTCCAGCTCCAGCAGCTCCGCCGGATCGGCCACCTCCGCCCGGCGCACCCAGCCGCGACCCGGCACCGTGTGCGCCACGACCACCTCGTGCCGCGCCGTCGGCAGACAGTCCGCGTGCCGCCCCGGCCGCCGGATCAGCGCCACCCGCACCCCGGTGCCCGCCGCGGCCGCGTCCAGCGCCCGCCCCGTCGCCGGGTCCAGATGGCTCTCCCCGAGTGCCTTCGCGCCCCACGGCCCGTTCTGCTCCACCAGCAGCCAGGTGGTCGCCACCGCGGCGGTGGCGGTCAGCGGCTCCGACAGTTCACGCGACAACGTCGCACAGGTGCTCACCCGGGCAAGGCTACCCTCGGCACCCGCCGCGCCCCCGAACGACGGAGGAGGGGTGCCGGACGACTCCGGCACCCCTCCTCCACCACGCCTGCGCCCTACGCCGGCCCGGCCACCACCGCGATCGGCGCCGTCACCGGCGTGCCCGAACCGTCACGGCGCGGGTCGCGCTCCGGCAGGTCCACCGGCGCGCCCTTGTCGGACGCCGCCCGGGCCGGGGCCACGCCCGCCCAGGCGAACGTCAGACCGTCCTCGCCGCGCAGGAACCGCTGGCAGCGCACGCCGCCCGTCGCCCGGCCCTTGCGCGGGTACTGCTCGAACGGCGTCACCTTCCACGACGTCTGCTCCTCGCCGGCGAGCGTCCCCGATGCCCCCGCCACCGAGACCACCACCGCGTCCGCCGCCGGATCCACCGCCGTGAACGACAGCACCCGCGCCCCGTCGGACAGCTTGATCCCCGCCATGCCGCCCGCCGGACGGCCCTGCGGGCGCACCTGGCCCGCCGGATAGCGCAGCAGCTGCGCGTCCGAAGCGATGAAGACCAAGTCCTCCTCGCCGGTGCGCAGTTCGACCGCGCCCACCAGCTCGTCACCCTCCTTGAGGGCGATCACCTCGAACTCGTCCTTGTTCGCCGGCCACTCCGGCACCACCCGCTTCACCACGCCCTGCACCGTGCCCAGCGCCAGCCCCGGCGAGGACTCGTCCAACGTGGTCAGCGCCAGCGCCCGCTCCCCGGCCTCCAGCCGCAGGAACTCGCCCACCGCGGCCCCGCCGGCCAGCGTCGGCGACGGCGTCGGCGGCAGCGCCGGCAGATCGATCACCGGCAGCCGCAGCACCCGGCCCGCCGACGTCACCACACCCACGTCCGCCCGCGCCGTCGCCGGCACCGCCGACACGATCACATCGTGCTTCGACCGCTTCTCCGACAGCTCGAACGGCTCCCCGTCCGCCGTCCGCGCCAGCAGGCCCGTCGACGACAGCAGCACCCGGCACGGGTCGTCCGCCACCTCCAGCGGCACCGACAGCGCCGCCGACGGCGCCGCCCCCGCCTCCAGCAGCACCGTCCGCCGCTCCGTCCCGAACTGCTTCGCCACCGCGCCGAGTTCGGACGACACCACGCTGCGCAGCCGGGAGTCCGAGTCCAGGATCTCGGTCAGCTCCGCGATCTCCGCGTTCAGCTTCGCCTTCTCCTGCTCCAGCTCCACCCGGTCGAACCGGGTCAGCCGCCGCAGCGGAGTGTCCAGGATGTACGCCGTCTGCGTGTCCGACAGCGAGAAGCGCTCCATCAGGCGCTCCTTCGCCTGCCCCGCGTTGTCACTCGACCGGATGATCGCGATGACCTCGTCGATGTCTAGCAGCGCGACCAGCAGACCGTCGACCAGGTGCAGCCGCTCCTCCCGCTTGCGCCGGCGGAAGTCGCTGCGCCGCCGCACCACGGTGAACCGGTGGTCGACGTAGACCTCCAGCAGCTCCTTCAGCCCCAGCGTCAGCGGCTGGCCGTCCACCAGCGCCACGTTGTTGATGCCGAAGGTCTCCTCCATCGGCGTCAGCTTGTACAGCTGCTCCAGCAGCGCCTCCGGCACGAAGCCGTTCTTCACCTCGATCACCAGCCGCAGCCCGTGCTCGCGGTCGGTCAGGTCCTTGACGTCCGCGATGCCCTGCAGCTTCTTCGCGTTGACCAGGTCCTTGATCTTCGAAATGACCTTCTCCGGGCCGACGTTGTACGGCAGCTCGGTCACCACGATGCCCTTGCGGCGCGCCGTCACCGCCTCCACCGTCGTGGTCGCCCGGATCTTGAACGTGCCGCGGCCCGACTCGTACGCGTCCCGGATCCCCGACAGGCCCACGATCCGCCCGCCCGTCGGCAGGTCCGGACCGGGCACGAACCGCATCAGCGTGTCCAGGTCCGCGGTCGGGTGCTTGATCAGGTGCCGGGCCGCCGCCACCACCTCGGACAGGTTGTGCGGCGGCATGTTCGTCGCCATGCCGACCGCGATGCCCGTCGCGCCGTTCACCAGCAGGTTCGGGAACGCCGCCGGCAGCGCCAACGGCTCCTGCTCGCTGCCGTCGTAGTTCGGACCGAAGTCGACGGTGTCCTCGTGGATCGACTCCACCATCGCCATCGACGCCGCCGTCAGCCGCGACTCCGTGTAGCGCATCGCCGCCGGCGGGTCGTCGTTGCCCAGCGAACCGAAGTTCCCGTGCCCGTCGATCAGCGGCAGCCGCATCGAGAACGGCTGCGCCATCCGGACGACCGAGTCGTAGATCGACGCGTCGCCGTGCGGGTGCAGCCGGCCCATCACCTCGCCCACCACACGGGCGCACTTCACGTGCGCGCGGTCCGGCCGCAGGCCCATCTCGTTGGCCTGGTACAGGATCCGGCGGTGCACCGGCTTCAGACCGTCCCGCGCGTCCGGAAGCGCACGCGAGTAGATCACCGAGTAGGCGTACTCCAGGAAGGAGCCCTGCATCTCGTCCACGACGTCGACATCGAGGATCCGCTCCTCGAAGTCTCCGGGCGGCGGGGTCTGCGAACTGCGGCGGGCCATCGCGGCGGGGCTCCCTTACGTCTCGCTTGCTGTGTCTCGGTCAGTCTCTGACGTCCATCCACCGACCCCCGTCAACAGGGCTCGGCGCCCCCATTGTGGACCCTCGCGCCGACACTCCCGGCCAGCGCCCCTCTTCCGCCCCTGGCGAACGCCCCGTCTGCGCGGGACACGAACACGCCCCCCGCGCGTTGCACCACAATGGGGGACGCCACACGAACCCCGACATCGACGACGGGAAGGACCCGAGCGCATGGCCAACCCGGCCCCCGCATCCGCCTCCACCGGAGGACATGGCGCTGCCATCGCCATCACCGAGCACCGCCTGGCCAACGGCCTGCGCGTCGTCCTCTCCGAGGACCACCTCACCCCGGTCGCCGCGGTCTGCCTCTGGTACGACGTGGGCTCCCGGCACGAGGTCAAGGGCCGCACCGGCCTCGCCCACCTCTTCGAGCACCTCATGTTCCAGGGCTCCGCCAACGTCTCCAACAACGGGCACTTCGAGCTCGTCCAGGGCGCCGGCGGCTCGCTCAACGGCACCACCAGCTTCGAGCGCACCAACTACTTCGAGACCATGCCCGCCCACCAGCTGGAGCTCGCCCTCTGGCTGGAGGCCGACCGCATGGGCTCGCTGCTCGCCGCCCTCGACGAGACGTCCATGGAGAACCAGCGCGACGTCGTCAAGAACGAGCGCCGCCAGCGCTACGACAACGTCCCCTACGGCACCGCCTTCGAGAAGCTCACCGCGCTCTCGTTCCCCGACGGCCACCCGTACCACCACACCCCGATCGGCTCCATGGCCGACCTCGACGCCGCCACCCTCGACGACGCCCGCGCGTTCTTCCGCACCTACTACGCGCCCAACAACGCCGTCCTCACCGTCGTCGGCGACATCGACCCCGAGCAGACCATCGCCTGGGTCGAGAAGTACTTCGGCAGCATCCCCTCCCACGACGGCAAGCAGCCGCCTCGCTCCGGCGAACTCCCCGACACCATCGGCAGCGAACTGCGCGAGCACGTCCACGAGGACGTCCCCTCCCGCGCCCTGATGGCCGCCTACCGCCTCCCGCACGACGGCACCCGCGACGCCGACGCCGCCGACCTCGCCCTCACCATCCTCGGCAGCGGCGAGTCCAGCCGCCTCTACAACCGGCTCGTCCGCCGCGACCGCACCGCCGTCGCCGCCGGCTTCGGCCTGCTCCGCCTCGCCGGCGCCCCCAGCCTCGGCTGGCTCGACGTCAAGACCTCCGGCGACGCCACCATCGAGCAGATCGACGCCGCCGTCGACGAGGAACTCGCCCGCTTCGCCGCCGAAGGCCCCACCCCCGAGGAACTCGAACGGGCCCAGGCCCAGATCGAGCGCGAATGGCTCGACCGGCTCACCACCGTCGCCGGCCGCGCCGACGAACTCTGCCGCTACGCCGTCCTGTTCGGTGACCCCAAGCTCCTGAACGACGCCCTCCCCAAGGTCCTCGACATCACCGCCGAGGAGGTCCAGGCCGTCGCCAAGGCCCGGCTCCACCCCGACAACCGGGCCGTCCTCGTCTACGAGCCCACCACGGCCGACGACACCGACGCCCCCGCCGCCACCGATGAGGAGGGTGCCGCCGCATGAGCACCGACTACGTCCCCGCCATGACGTTCCACCCCCAGCCCGAGCCCGGCACCCCCGGCCCCTGGGCCTTCCCCGCCCCCGAGCGCGCCGCCCTCGGCAACGGCATCACCGTCCTGCACTGCCACCGGCCCGGCCAGCAGCTCGTCGCCGTCGAGGTCCTCCTCGACGCCCCGCTCGCCGCCGAACCCGACGGCCTCGACGGCATCGCCGCCATCCTCGCCCGCGCCCTCAGCGAAGGCACCGACACCCTCACCGCCGAGGAGTACGCCGCCGAACTCGAACGCGCCGGCGCCACCCTCGACGCCCACGCCGACCACCCCTGCATCCGCGTCTCCCTGGAGGTCCCCGCCTCCCGCCTGCAGCGCGGCCTCTCCCTGCTCGCCGACGCCCTGCGCGCCCCCGCCCTCCCCGAGGACGAGATCGAGCGCCTCGTCGCCAACCGCCTCGACGAGATCGTCCACGAGCAGGCCAACCCCGCGCGGCGCGCCGCCAAGGCCCTCTACGCCGAGCTCTTCGACGGCGCCGACCGCCTCTCCCGGCCCCGCAGCGGCACCGCCGACACGGTCAAGGCCATCGACCGGGCCGCCGTCAAGGCCTTCTACGACGCCCACGTGCGCCCCGCCACCGCCACCGTCGTCGTGGTCGGCGACCTCACCGGCACCGACCTGCCCGCCCTCCTGGAGAGCACCCTCGGCACCTGGACCGGCAACACCGCCGAACCCTCCGCCCACGCCCCCGTCACCGCCGACGACCGCGGCCGCGTCGTCATCGTCGACCGCCCCGGCTCCGTCCAGACCCAACTCCTCATCGGCCGCATCGGCCCCGACCGCCACGACCCCCTCTGGGCCGCCCAGATCCTCGGCACCTACTGCCTCGGCGGCACCCTCACCTCCCGCCTCGACCGCGTCCTGCGCGAGGAGAAGGGCTACACCTACGGCGTCCGCTCCTTCGCCCAGCCGCTGCGCTCCGCCGCCGACGGCAGCGGCCGCTCGCTGCTCGCCATCAGCGGCTCGGTGGACACCGCCTCCACCGCCCCGGCGCTCGCCGACACCTGGACCATCCTGCGCACCCTCGCCGCCGAGGGCCTCACCGACGCCGAGCGCGACGAGGCCGTGCAGTTCCTGGTCGGCGTCGCCCCGCTGAAGTACGAGACCGCGGGCTCGGTCGCCGGCACCCTGGCCGACCAGGTCGAGCAGTACCTCGCGGACGACTACCAGGCCGAGGTCTACCGGCAGCTCGCCGAACTGCCCACCGCCGCCGCCACCGAGGCCGTCGTCGCCGCCTTCCCGCCGGACCGCCTGGTCACCGTGCTGGTCGGCGACGCCTCCGTCATCGCCGACGACGTGCGGGCCCTCGGCATCGGCGAGGTCACCGTCGTCAGCTGACCCCGCGGTTCCCGTGCGGCCCGGTGGAGCACCCGCTCCGCCGGGCCGTCGTGTTGTTAAATCCGTTGCGGGCCAGCGGCGTTCCGTGGATAGATGTCCCCGGCACACACGGACGAACGACGACGAACGACGACGAACGAAGGGAGGCGGTCACCATGCGGGTCGAGCGAGCCATACGCCGACGCTCCCCAAGGCCGTCCTCCCCCTGTGCCCAGGGCGCCTGAGCCCCGCCCCCGAACTTCCCCGAGCCGCACCGGGATTCTTCGCGCGGCACCCCCTTCCCCGAACCACCCGACCGCTGGAGGTCGTTCAACCATGACGTACACCGAGGTGCCCGGAATCCGGGTCCCGATCCGGATGTGGACCGACCCGGCCACCGTCGAGGGCCAGGCCCTGCAGCAGCTGCGCAACATCAGCTCCCTGCCCTGGCTGCACGGCCTCGCCGTGATGCCCGACGTCCACCTGGGCAAGGGCGCGACCGTCGGCTCCGTCATCGCCATGAAGGGTGCCGTCTGCCCGGCGGCGGTCGGCGTCGACATCGGCTGCGGCATGAGCGCGGTGAAGACCTCCCTCACCGCCGAGGACCTCCCCGACGACCTGTCCCGCCTCCGCTCCAAGATCGAGCAGGCCATCCCGGTCGGCCGCGGCCTCCACACCGACCCCGTCGACCCGACCAAGCTGCACGGCCTCCGGACGGCGGGCTGGGACGACTTCTGGCACCGCTTCGACGACGTGGCCGGGGAGGTCAAGTGGCGCCGCGAGCGGGCGATGCAGCAGATGGGGACGCTCGGGGGAGGAAATCACCACATTGAACTATGTGTCGATGATAAGAAAAGCGTTTGGCTGACGCTGCATTCCGGTTCTCGTGGAATCGGCAAGGAACTGGCCGAGTACCACATGGGTGTGGCCCGGTCGCTGCCGCACAACCAGGGGCTGATCGACCGTGACCTCGCGGTGTTCATCTCGGAGACCCCGCAGATGGCGGCCTACCGGCAGGACCTGTTCTGGGCGCAGGAATACGCGCTGCACAACCGCTCGATCATGATGGCTCTCTTCAAGGACGTCGTACGTCGCGAGCTCCCGAAGGCGAAGGTGACCTTCGAGGACGAGATCAGCTGCCACCACAACTACGTGGCGGAGGAGCGGTACGACGGCCAGGACCTGCTGGTGACCCGCAAGGGCGCGATTCGCGCCCGGACCGGCGACTACGGCATCATCCCGGGCTCCATGGCCACCGGTTCGTACATCGTGCGCGGGCTGGGCAACGAGGCGTCGTTCAACTCGGCCTCGCACGGTGCCGGCCGCAAGATGAGCCGCAGCGCGGCGAAGAAGCGGTTCTCCACGCAGGACTTGGTGGAGCAGACCAAGGGCGTGGAGTGCCGCAAGGACAGCGGCGTCGTGGACGAGATCCCGGGCGCGTACAAGTCGATCGAGAAGGTCATGGCACAGCAGACCGATCTCGTCGAGCCGATCGCCCACCTCATGCAGGTCGTCTGCGTCAAGGGGTGATCGAATGAGGCGGCCCCCGACGAATCCGGGGGCCGCCTTCACCGCTGCGGAAAGACTCTCGGACGTTTGGGGCCGACAAGTCGCCAGTGACGGACCTTGCAGCTCTTGAGCGTTCGCCCCAAGTGCGCGGAGGCCGTCTCCATGCTTGGTGCGGTGAGGATCACCTCGTCCTCCTCCGGGGTCCAGCTGCGCCGAGGGGGTGCGAATCCCATGGTCGATGGACGAACCCACCCGCTGACTCGATCGGCACCGGCCTGCTTGCGGAGCAGCGCCAGGCAGCCCGGGTAGTAGAGGTCGGTGGCCAGGGCCACGGCGGCCTCGTTGAGGAAGAGGATGTTGTAGATGTTGTCGCGTTTGTTGCGGTTGAGCTTGCGCCGGGCTCCGCAGAGGCGTTCTGCATAGAGGGCAGTGAAGGCGGCCGTCGCGTCGCTCTTGGTGGCCAGGCCGACGAAGGGCAGTTCCTTGGACGTGAGGCCCACCGAGCCGTCGGCGTCGATGAGGCCGCGCAGGTAGTCGCGCTCGGAGAACGGCACCGTCGGCGGTGCGATGATCTCGGACTTCCGCCCCACCGGCAGGCCGAGGTCCCGCAGTTCCTCGCGGAACTCGCGGGCGCAGACGGTCCACATCGCCGAGGTGTGCTCCGCTTTGAAGTTCGTGCTGCGCGTCCGGTACCGGATGCTGCTGTTGTACGGGCAGAGCCGCTGGAACTCCTCCAGGATGGGCGCGTCGCGCGCGGAGAGTTCCACGGAGAGCCGGCCGCGGTTGCGGGACTGCTCGGTGAGGTGTCCGTCCGCCTGGAGGAAGGCGAACATGTAGGCGTGCTCGGGTCGTTCGAGGTCGAAGAACGTCATGCGGCGAGCATCTGTGCGATCGATCGCCGAAGGAGCGCGATCGCTCACCAGTTCGCTCAATGGTGTGGATGCGATCGATTCCGCGAACAGAAGCGCCCGGCAGTGCTAGGACTGCCGGGCGCTTCTGTCGGTCGAGTTGGTTCAGGCCGCGGCCGGGAGCTCGTCGAGGCCTTCCTGGACGAGCTTGGCGAGGCGGTCCAGGGCGTCGTCGGCGTTGTCGGCGTCGGAGGCGAGGATGACCTCGTCGCCGCCCTGGGCGCCGAGGCCGAGCAGGCCGAGCATGGAGGCGGCGTTGACGGGGTTGCCGCCCGGCTTGGCGATGGTGATCGGCACGCCGGTTGCCGTGACGGCCCGGACGAAGACGGAGGCGGGACGGGCGTGCAGGCCCTCGGCCCAACCGATGGTGACGCGGCGCTCAGCCATGAGACGTGCCTTTCCGGTGAAGCTGGTTACGGCCGTGCTCGGGGAAGCGGCCATGTTGTCTAGACCAGTGTTGCACGCAGGCGGCCCCTGCGAGCCGCCGCGTTCGGGACTTGTGATTGTTTCTTTTCGGGGCATAAGGCCCGGCCAGCGGCCCTGCCCACCCTGCTGCCAGTGTGCGCCCGGCGCCATTCGGCTCGCTGCCGGATAACCTGACGAATGTGGACGACTCCGCAGTGGCGCAGCCCGAGCAGGACCCCGGTGACCGGGGGGAATCCGGACCGGATTACCCCCAGCACTGGGAGGCCGACATCCTGCTGCGGGACGGCGGTACGGCCCGCATCCGGCCGATCACGCCGGAGGACGCGGAGCGTCTGGTGGAGTTCTACGCACAGGTGTCGGACCAGTCCAAGTACTTCCGTTTCTTCGCCCCCTATCCCCGGCTGTCGGAGAAGGACGTCCGCCGTTTCACCCACCACGACTTCGTGGACCGGGTGGCGCTGGCGGTGGTGGTCCGGGACCGTTTCATCGCGACCGTCCGCTACGACCGGATCGACGCGCAGGGCCGTCCGTCCGAGGCCGGGACGGACGCTGAGGTGGCGTTCCTGGTGCAGGACGCCCATCAGGGCCGCGGGGTGGCCTCGGCGCTGCTGGAGCACATCGCGGCGGTGGCGCAGGAGCGTGGGATCCGCCGGTTCCAGGCGGAGGTGCTGCCGGAGAACCGGAAGATGGTGAAGGTCTTCACCGATGCCGGCTACACGCAGCGCCGCAGTTTCACCGACGGTGTGGTGCACCTGGAGTTCGATCTTGAGCAGACGGACCGTTCGCTGGCGGTGATGCGGGCGCGCGAGCACCGGGCGGAGGCGAAGTCGGTGCAGCGGCTGCTGACCCCGCGGTCGGTGGCGGTGATCGGGGTGTCGCGCAATCCGCAGACGGTGGGCCGGGCGATCCTGCGGGACCTGTTGGGCAGTGCCGACGACACGCGCCCGGTGTACGCGGTGAACCGCAACGCCCCGCCGGGCACCGGGCTGGACGGCGTCCCGGTGCACCGTTCGGTTCTGGACATTCCGGGGCCGGTGGATCTCGCGGTGATCGCTGTCCCGGAGGGGGCCGTCCCGGCGGCTGTCGCCGAGTGCGGTGCGCACGGGGTGCAGGGCCTGGTGGTGGTGACCGCCGGGTACGCGGAGACCGGTCCGGAGGGCCGGGACCGCCAGCGCGCGCTGGTGCGCCAGGCGCGGGCGGCGGGGATGCGGGTGATCGGCCCGAACGCCTTCGGCCTGATCAACACCGATCCGGACCGCCCGTTGAACGCCTCGCTGGCCCCGCAGCTGCCGGGCCGGGGCGGGTTCGGGATCTTCTGCCAGTCCGGCGCGATCGGGGTGGCCCTGCTGGAGTCGGCGCACCGCCGGGGCTTGGGGGTGTCCTCCTTCGCTTCGGTGGGAAACCGGTCGGACGTCTCCGGGAACGACTTCCTGCAGTACTGGGCGGAGGACGAGGCCACCGAGGTGGTGCTGCTCTACCTGGAGTCCTTCGGCAACCCGCGCAAGTTCACCCGGATCGCGCGCCGGCTGGCCGCGGTGAAGCCGGTTGTGGTGGTGAAGGGCGCCCGGCACACCGGCAGCCTGCCGCCGGGCCACGCGGTGCCGGCGACCGCGACGGGGCTGCGTGACGCGACGGTGGACGCGCTGTTCGAGCAGGCGGGCGTGATCAGGGTGGAGACGATCACCGAGCTGTACGACACCGGGGAGCTGCTGGCCCTGCAGCCGCTGCCGCCGGGGGACCGGGTCGCGGTGGTCGGCAACTCGGACTCGCTGGGCCTGCTGACCTACGACGCCTGCCTGAGCGCGGGCCTGCGGCCGCGCACGCCGGTGGACCTGACCACGGCCGCGACGGGCGAGAACTTCCGGATCGCGCTGGACGTGGCGCTGGCCGATCCGGCGGTGGACGCGGTGATCGCGGTGGCGATCCCGCCGATCGGCACGTCCGCGCACGCCTTCATGGGCGGCCGGCTGACCGGTCCGGACGATCCGGAGATGGGTTCGGACGATCCGGAGATCGCCGACGCGCTGCTCGAAGCCAGCCGAAGGGCAAGGGAGTTGGGCAAGCCGCTGGTGCTCGCCCATCTGGCGTTGACCGATCTGCCGGTCCGGCTGCGCCCGGGGGGCGTGCCGGCGTTCGCGGCGCCGGAGCGGGCGGTGCGGGCGCTGGCGCACGCGGTGCACTACGCGCAGTGGCGGCGCCGGACGGCCGAGGCGGAGGAGACGGCCCGGGTGCCCGAGCTGGACCGGATCGACGAGCCGGGCGCCCGCGCGCTGGTCGAGGCGGCGTTGAGCACCCGGACGGCGGTCGCCGCGCGGACGCAGCCGGGCGGCGCCCGGATCACCCTGCCGGACGCCGGGGCCCGCGAGCTGCTGGCGCGCTACGGCATCGACGTCTTCCCGGCGCTGCCGGCGCCGGACGAGGAGGCGGCCGTGCGGGCCGCGGCGACACTCGGCTATCCGGTGGCGTTGAAGGCCACCGCCCCGCATCTGCGCCACCGCCCGGACCTGGGCAGCGTGCGGCTGGATCTGACCGGCGAGCCCGGGCTGCGCCGGGCGCACCGCGAGCTGGACGCGCTGTTGGGCGGTGCGGCGCAGGCGGAGCTGGTGGTGCAGCGGCTGGCGCCGCGCGGGGTGGACACCGTGATCGGTGCCACGGTGGATCCGGCGGTCGGCGCGATCCTGTCGTTCGGCCTGGCGGGGGCGCCCGCCGAGCTGCTGGGCGACGTGGCGCACCGGTTGGTCCCGGCGACCGACCAGGAGGTGGCCGGGCTGGTCCGGGAGGTGCGGGCGGCGCCCCTGCTGTTCGGTTGGCGGGGTGCGGAGGCGGTGGACACCGGCGCGTTGGAGGAGTTGCTGCTGCGGGTGTCGCAGTTGGTGGACGATGTGCCGGAGATCGCCTCGGTGGATCTCGAACCGGTGGTCGTGGCCCCGTACGGGCTGGCGATCCTGGGGGCTCGGGTGCGGATCGCGCCGCTGCCCGTCCGTAGCGATCTGGGCCCGCGCGCGATGAGCACCCTGTAACCTTCCTTGGTTGCGCCTGCCTGTGGGCGCTGTTGTCCGAAGCTCGGCGCCGTGCCGCCCGCTTCGTCGGCGGACCATGCCAGGATGGAGTTATGGCGAAGACCGGTACCACCAGCACTCAGGACCTGCGCTCGGCGATCGAGCGCAGCGGTTACTACCCGGCCCTGGTGTCCGAGGCGGTCGAGGCCGCGGTGGGCCCGGAGCCGATCAGCTCCTACCTGGTGCACCAGGAGACGACCTTCGACGCCAACGAGGTGCGTCGGCACGTGACGGTGCTGGTGCTGACCCCGACGCGGTTCGTGGTGAGCCACACCGACGAGCAGTCGGGGGACGCGGGCAGTCCGGCGGTGCCGTTCGCGACGACGTCGACGGAGAGTGTCCGGCTGGACCGGATCGGTTCGGTCGTGCTGAGCCGGATGGTCGCGAACCCGGAGACGTACACGCCGGGGACGCTGCCGCGCGAGGTGGTGCTGACGATCGGCTGGGGTGCGGTGCAGCGGCTGGACCTGGAGCCCGCGGGCTGTTCGGACCCGAACTGCGAGGCTGACCACGGCTACACCGGTTCGGCGACGGCTGACGATCTCTCACTGCGGGTGAGCGAGGCCGGTGACGGCCCGGAGACGGTGGCCCAGGCACTGGTGTTCGCCCGCGCGCTCTCCGACGCGACGATCAGCAACGGCCCGCGGGTCTGAGCGCCGCCGCCTTCGACTGCTACGAATCCGGTTTCATGTCCTTCGCACCTTCCGGCGGCTTCGACGCCTTCGAGATCCTCGACCCGGCCGCGGCTCCCGCGCCCCCGTACGGCAGCGGTTCGCTCTGCGACCTGTTGCCCTCGGTGGCGGCGGGCCTGGGCGTTCCGGGTTTCACCGCGACCCTGCCGATCGCCCCGGCGGACCGGGTGGTGGTGTTCCTGGTGGACGGCCTGGGCTGGGAGCTGCTGCTGCGGCACCCGGAGTACGCGCCGTTCCTGTCCTCGCTGGCCGGGAGTTCGATGGGTGGTTCGGGCCGCCCGCTGACCGCTGGTTTCCCGTCGACCACGGCGACCTCGCTGGCCTCGGTGGGCACCGGCACCCCGCCGGGGCTGCACGGTCTGGCCGGGTACACGGTCGCGGTGCCGGGCGCCGGTTATCTGATGAACCAGCTGCGTTGGCAGCCGCACACCGACCCGCACGTCTGGCAGCCGTACCCGACGGTTTTCGAGCGGACGGACGCCGCCGGGGTGGCGACCGCGCAGGTGTCCTCCCCGCTGTTCTCGCAGACGCCGCTGACTAGGGTGGCGCTGTCCGGCGGCACCTTCCTGGGCCGGACCACGGGCGAGGAGCGGATGGACCTGGCGGCTTCCTGGCTGGCCGAGCACGACCGGGCGCTGGTCTACACGTACGTCAGCGAGCTGGACGGTGCGGGCCACCGCTTCGGGGTGGACTCGGACGAGTGGCGGATGACCCTGGACGCGGTGGACCGGCTGGCCCGCCGGCTGGCCGAGCGGCTGCCGCCGCGGTCGGCGATGTACGTGACCGCCGACCACGGCATGATCGACATCGCGCCGGAGGACCGGATCGACTTCGACGAGGACTGGGAGCTGGGCGCCGGCGTGGCCCTGCTGGGCGGCGAGGGCCGGGCCCGGCACGTGTACGCGGTGCCCGGTGCGGCGGCCGACGTGTTCGCGGTCTGGAGCGAGGTGCTGGGCGACCGGATGTGGGTGGCCACCCGGGACCAGGCGATCGCGGCGGGCTGGTTCGGTCCGGTCGTGGACGAGCGGGTGTACGGGCGGATCGGCGACGTGGTGGCCGCGGCGCGGGACGACATCGCGATCACCGCCTCCCGCAACGAGCCGGGCGAGTCCGCGATGATCGGTCTGCACGGTTCGATGACTCCGGTCGAGCAGTTCGTGCCGCTGCTCGAAGTTCGCGGCTGAGCCCGGTCCTTGACTCTTCTGTGCCCGAACTCCCCTGATGTGAAAGGCCTTTGCTCCACCCATGGCTGAACTGGTGTTCTTCTCGGGCACGATGGACTGCGGCAAGTCGACGCTGGCGCTGCAGATGGACCACAACCACTCCGCCCGCGGCCGGCAGGGCCTCATCCTGACCCGCCACGACCGGGCCGGTGCGGCGACCATCTCCAGCCGGCTGGGCCTGCGGGCGGACGCGGTCGAGGTGACGGACGACTTCGACTTCCACGCGTACGTGGTGCACCGGCTCTCGGCGGGCGGCCGGGTGGACTACCTGATCTGCGACGAGGCGCAGTTCTTCGCCGCCGAGCAGGTCGACCAGTTGGCCCGGGTGGTGGACGAACTCGACATCGACGCCTACACGTTCGGGATCACCACGGACTTCCGCACCCGGCTTTTCCCCGGCTCCCAGCGGCTGATCGAGCTGGCCGACCGGGTGGAGGTGCTCCAGGTCGAGGCGCTGTGCTGGTGCGGTGCGCGGGCGACGCACAACGCCCGGACGGTGGGCGGGGTGATGGTGGTCGAGGGCGCCCAGGTGGTGGTCGGCGACATCTCGGTGAACGAGGACGAGGTCGGGTACGAGGTGCTCTGCCGCCGGCACCACCGTCGCCGGCTGACCGCCGCGACGGCCCGGGCCTCGGTGCTCTCCCCGGACGTGCTGCCCTTCGAGCAGCAGGTCTGAGTCCTGTCCTGGGCGCGCTAGCGGAGTTCCAGCACCGAGAAGTGCCCGCCCTGCGGGTCGGACAGCCGGGCGGCGCGGCCGCGGGCGGTGTCGTGCGGTGGGACCAGGACGCGGCCGCCGAGTCCGACGGCGTGCCGGGCGGTGGCGTCGGCGTCGCGGACGGCGAAGTGGACCCGCCAGCGGGGCGGATGGCCGCGCAGTTCGGCGCGGTGCCGGATGCCGGCGACCGGTTGCCCGTGCACGAGTAGCGCGGACTCGTCGTCGGCGTGCCGGACGGGGCGGTCGAGTACGGCGGTGTAGAAGGCGACGGCGCCGTCGGTGTCGGGGGTGAGCAGTTCGGTCCAGGCCGGTCCGCCGGGTTCGGGCCCGGCTTCCCGGCCGGTGTGCTCCTCGCCCTGCCAGAGGCCGAAGACGGCGCCGGAGACGTCGGCGGCGATGGCCATCCGCCCGGCGCGTTCGGCCTGGAGCGGCCCGACGGCCACGGTTCCGCCGCAGGAGCGCACCAGTTGGGCGGTGTGGTCGGCGTCGTCGACGGCGAAGTAGGTGGTCCACTGCACCGGGAAGCCGGTGGCGGTGGAGACGCCGAGGCCGGCGACCGGTGCCCCGTCGAGTTCGGCGCGGACGTAGGCGCCGAGCTGGCCGGGGCCCGGGGTGTAGGTCCAGCCGAGCAGGTCGGCGTAGAACGCGCGGGCGCCGGCCAGGTCGTCGGTCAGCAGGCTGACCCAGCAGGGGGTGCCCTGGGCCAGTCGGAGTTCCACCGCGGGCAATGCGGGCCTCCTCATGGGTGGTTGGCGCAATGGGTGGTTGGCGCACGGAAATCCTCGCGCGCGAGGGTGATGCTTCCACTCTGGCGCGCGTCGAACCCTCGGGCCGCGCGGAAATTCCGGCAAAGAGCGCACAAAGAGCGGCGGGGTGGCGGCGCTGCGCGACAATGGCCGCCATGACCACCTACAACGACGGTTCCCCGCTGATCTCCGCGGCCGGGCTGGTGCAGGCGCTCGCCTCCGCGCGCCCGCCGGTGCTGTTGGACGTGCGCTACCGGCTGGTCGGTGCCGCGCAGTCCGGCCCGACCGCCGTCGAGGAGTACCGGGCCGGGCACCTGCCCGGCGCCCGCTTCGTCGATCTGGACCGGGACCTCGCGGCCCCGCCGGGCGCCCCCGGCCGGGGCGGCCGCCACCCGCTGCCGGAGCCGGAGGAGTTCGGCGCGGCGATGCGCCGCCTGGGGGTGGACTCCGGCCGCCCGGTGGTGGTGTACGACGGCGCGGCCTCGCTGGCGGCGGCCCGCGCCTGGTGGCTGCTGCGCTGGGCCGGGCACCGGGACGTCCGGGTGCTGGACGGCGGGTACGCGGCCTGGTCGGCGGCCGGACTGCCGGTGACGGCGGAGGTCCCGGCGCTGGCGGAGGGTGATTTCAAGCCGGTCCCGGGGCAGCTGCCCGTGGTGGACGCGGACGGCGCGGCGGCCTGGGCGCGCGGTGCGCTGCTGCTGGACGCCCGGGCGGGGGACCGCTACCGGGGCGAGAGCGAGCCGGTGGACCCGCGCGCCGGGCACATCCCGGGCGCGGTGTCGGCGCCGACGGCCGAGAACGTGGCGGCCGACGGGCGGTTCAGGTCGGCCGCGGAGCTGACGGCGCGGTTCCGCGCGCTGGGCGCGGGTGAACGGGAGACGGCGGTGTACTGCGGCTCGGGGGTGACGGCGGCGCACCAGATCCTGGCGCTGGAGGTGGCGGGCCTGTCGGCGACGCTGTACCCGGGGTCGTGGAGCGAGTGGTCGAGCGACGAGGCCCGCCCGGTGGCGGTGACCGACCAGCCGGGCTGAGCCGGGGCATACGTCAGGGGCGGGAGGCCGGGCCTCCCGCCCCTGACGTATGGGCTGTTACTCCTGCTTCTTGCGCCGGCTGCCGAAGACGATCTCGTCCCAGCTGGGCACGGTGGCCCGGCGGCCGGGCCGGACGCCGTCCGCCTCGGCCTGGCGGTCGGTGGTGCCGACCAGGCGCTCGCGGTGCGGGGCGACGGCCCGCGGCATCAGGATGTCGGCGTAGGCCGAGCCCGCGCCGACCGCCGGTGCGGCGGCCGCGGCCGCCTCCTCGCTCTCCTCGGCGACCTCTGCGGGCACCGGTTCGATCGGGGCGGGGCCGACGGCGAGGTCGCCGCGGAAGGCGGGGACCACGTCGAGCAGGCTGGTCAGGGAGTCCCTGGACTCGGCGGTGGCCTCGCGGGACTCGCGGACTTCGCGGGCGGACATGATGCGGTCGGCGGAGGGCCGGTCGATCATCGGGCGGGGCGGCCGGTCCTGGGGGAGCCGGGCGATCCGCGGGATGAACGGGAAGACCGACTCCTCCTCGCGCTCGACGTTCTCGCCGATCAGCGCGCGGGCCTCGTCGTCGTTGGGCTGGACCAGGCGCCGGGGCGGGTCGTACGTCCAGGAGGCGCTGCGGCCCTCGTCGTCGGCACGGTAGGCGAGGATGACCTCCCAGGTGCCGTCGTCGCGCCGCCAGGAGTCCCAGCGTTCGGTGTCCTTCTCGGCGCCGCGCAGCGCGAGCCGCTCGGCGACGGCCTCGCCGAGCTGGGGCCCGGTGGATTCGCCGTTGCGGCGGATGGCGGTCTTTCGGGCGCGTTCGGCCATGAAGGCGCGCTCGGCGAGGACCGGACCCTCGAAGCGGCGGACCCGGTCGACGGAGATGCCGGCGGCCTGGGCGACCTCCTCGGCGGAGGCACCGGCTCGTATCCGGGCCTGGATGTCCCGGGGCCGCAGATGGCTCTCGACCTCGATCTCGATCTGGCCGAGGCGCGGACGATCCCCGCGGATGGCGGCGCGCAGCCGCTCGTCGATGGGAAGGGTGTACTCCGTGCTGTCGGCAGCCTTGAGCACCAGCCGTGTGCCGTCGTTGCTGACGGCCACAACCCGCAGTTCGGGCACGGTTACCTCCCGGGTGGTGCCTGCCGACGTCACCTGCGTCGCTGCTCCCGTACTGAGTGTGGCCTGCCCACTCGCGACTGGCCACAACCTTGCTGAGTTCCCCGGCGTGTCGGGCATACGCCCGGTCACGCCGCTGTGGCACGGTTGCCTTTTTGCCACGCCATCCGTCGACGTCGCGCCTGGGTGCCCCGGCCGTCCTCGCACGCGGAGTGTTCGCGACGGTCCGGGACGGGCGTCGCCGTGCGTGCCTGTTCCGTGGCTCTTCGTCAAGCTGCCGGTGTGGGCGCAGTCGACAAGTCGACCCAAGGCTCAGGCTTTACGAACAGTACTCCATTCGTGGCATCCGAAGGGGCGGCTCGCCGCTCAAGTCTCCCGCGATTCACGGGAATCTCAAGAGCGCATGCCCCCAACGGCGGACCACCGACGGGTGAACGGTGATCATCTTCACATATATCGGGGCCGGAGAACCGCATTTTCGTCCCTTGTGTCCTTCTTTGGGCAAGATGGAGTGACTTGTTCGAGGAACAGTCGTACGGACCGAGGGATGTTGATGCCGGAGCGGAGCCCCGCCGAGGGGGGCGGCAAGAAGGAGCGCAAGCGGATCGATCTGAGTGTGGCTCAGGTCGCGGCGAGTGCGCTGGCCACGGTGGTGGGGGCACTGTTCGCCTCCGAACTCGGCGTGTACGGAACGATCCTGGGTGCGGCGGTGGTCAGTGTCGGGGCCACCACCGGCGGTGCGGTGTTCCAGCACATCTTCCGGCGTACCGGCGAGCAGCTGCGTGAGGCGGTGGTGGACCGGGGGCCCGGCCACGCCGTGAACGGGCTGCGCCAGGTGCCGGAGCGCCCGGTGGAGCCGGCGCCGTCGGCGATCTCCTCGGAGTGGAACGAGCCGCAGGTGGTCCGGGCGCGTCGGCGGTGGACCTGGAAGACCTACGCGGCCGTGTCGGGGCTGGTGTTCGTGGTGGCGATGACGCCGATCCTGGCGTTCGAACTGGCCACCGGGCAGCCGGTGTCGGCGACGGTGAAGGGCGAGTCGGGCAACGGCACCTCCTTCGGTGGCGTGGTGAGCCCGAAGTCCCCCTCCCCGCGGGAGGCGCCGCCGACGGAGCGGCCCTCCACCGGCGGCGGGCACGGCTCGGAGCCCTCGCCGTCCGGCGGTGCCTCGGCCCCGGCGACGACGCGGCCGAGCCGGGAGCCGAGCGCGGGCCCGAGCACGAGCCCGAGCGGTGGGGCCGGTGAGCACGGCGGCGGTACGGCCTCGCCCTCGGCGGGCCCGAGCGCGACGCCGTCGGCCGGTTCGTCGCCGACCGCGGACGGCGGGAAGCCCTCCGGCACCTCCGGCGGGGCGAGCCCGCAGCCGCCGGTGCCGAGCAACGCCCCCGCCTCCGTGGCCCCGCCGCAGCCCGCGGCGCCGACCCAGGGCGCCACCCCGTGATCAGGCGCCGAGGACCCGGCGCAGGTAGTCGTTGCCGAACACGCGCTGCGGGTCGACCTCGTCGCGCAGGGCGGTGAAGTCGCCGAAGTGCGGGTAGGCGCTGGACAGGTACTCGGCGTCCCGGGTGTGCAGCTTGCCCCAGTGTGGGCGGCCCTGGTGGGCGCACATCAGCTGTTCGACGCCGGTGAAGTAGCCCTGGTCGGCGGTGCCCCGGTAGAGGTGGACGGCGATGTAGGCGCTGTCCCGCCCGGAGGCGGTGGAGAGCCAGAGGTCGTCGGCGGGGGCGAAGCGCACCTCGACCGGGAAGCCGATCTTCCAGTCGGAGCGCTCGACCAGGGCCTTCAGTTCGCGCAGCACCCCGGCGACGGCCGTGCGCGGCACCGCGTACTCCATCTCCACGAAGCGCACCTTGCGCGGGCTGGTGAACACCCGGTGCGCGGTGTCGGTGTAGCTGCGGTCGGACCAGGCGCGGCTGGCCAGCGAGGCGATGGCGGGGATGCTGGCGGGGAAGCGCCGGCCGACCCGGCAGGCGCCCTCCCAGACGGTGTTGGAGAGGAAGTCGTCCTCCAGCCACTCCTTGAACCGGGGCAGCGGGGCGGCCGGGCCCTGGCTGCGGTTGTTGCGCTTGGTGGCGCAGCGGTCGGTGTGCGGGAACCAGTAGAACTCGAAGTGCTCGTTGACCGCGGTGAGGTCGTCCAGCCGTTCCAGCACCTCGTCGAAGGCCATCGGCTGCTCGTGCGCGGTGAGCAGGAAGGCCGGCTCGACGGCGAAGGTCAGGGCGGTGATCACGCCGAGGGCGCCGAGGCCGAGCCGGGCGCCTTGGAAGAGCCGGGGGTGCTCGGTGGGGGAGCAGCGCCGGACGCTTCCGTCGGCGAGGACGATCTCCAGGGCGCGGATCTGGGCGGCGAGCGAGCCGGAGTCGCGGCCGGTGCCGTGGGTGCCGGTGCTGGTGGCGCCGGCCACGGTCTGCACCTCGATGTCGCCCATGTTGGTGAGGGAGAGGCCCTCGGCGGCGAGGATCCGGTTGAGCCGGGCGAGCGGGAGGCCGGACTCGACGGTGATGGTGCCGCCCTCGCGGTCGATCTCGCGGACGGCGGTGAGCGCGTGCGGGCGGAGCAGGACGCCGTCGCCGGCGGAGGCGATCGAGGTGAAGGAGTGGCCGGAGCCGACGGCTTTGACGGTGCGGCCCTGTTCGGCGGCGCGCAGGATCTCCTTGGCCAGTTCCTCCGCGGTGCCGGGGGTGGCGGCCCGGGCGGGCCGGGCGCTCTGGTTCCCGGCCCAGTTGGTCCACCGGGTGGGGGTCGCGGTACTGGCCTGGGGCATGGCGCCGCCTCCTGCTCCGTGGCCGACCGGGGTCGGCGCGGTCCGGGGCGGTGGGGGCCGCCCTACCCGCGGGTAGGCCCGCGGGTAGGGAGAGATTAGTCAGTTCACCGTTCGAGGTCTACGGTCTGTTCGGCCGCTTCGGCGGGCTCGTCGACGGCGAGTCCGGCGCGCAGCCGGCCGAGCCCGGCGAGCGCGGTGACCACGCCGAAGACCCCGGCGGTCAGGGGCACCCAGTAGCCCGCGGCGGAGCCGGCGGCGTCCACCACCCAGCCGCCGGCGGAGGAGCCGACGGCGACGCCGAGGGCGAGCCCGGTGGTCGTCCAGGTCATGCCCTCGGTCAGCTGGGCGGCCGGGACGAGCCGTTCGACCAGGGCCATCGCGGTGATCAGGGTGGGGGAGATGGCGATGCCCGCGATCAGCAGCGCGCCGCCGACCGCGATCAGCCCGCCGACTCCGCGCACCGACTCGGCGACCAGCAGCAGCGGCGCCATGCTGAGCGCCATGAACAGGACGCCGGCGAAGAAGCGGCCGGCCATCGAGCCGGTGAGCTTGAGGGTGCCGAACACCACGCCGGCCAGGCAGGAGCCGAGCGCCCACAGTGCGAGGATCACGCTGGCGAGGGACTTGTGCCCCTGGGTTTCGGAGTAGGCGACGGTGACGACCTCGACCGAGCCGAAGATCGCGCCGGTGGCGACGAAGGTGAGCATCAGCACCTGGAGGCCGCGGTTGCGGATCACCGAGCCGCCGACGTGCCGGGCGCCCGGGTGGATCGGCGGTTCGGTGGCGCGCTGCCCGGCGAACAGCAGGACGCCGACGGCGAGGAAGACCCCGGCGAGCAGGACGCCGGCCTCGGGGAAGACGGAGGTGGCCAGGCCGATCGAGAGGATCGGGCCGACGATGAAGCAGACCTCGTCGACGACGGCCTCGAAGGAGTACGCGGTGTGCAGCTTGGGGGCGTCGTCGCGGTACAGGTGGGCCCAGCGGGCGCGGACCATCGCGCCGGTGCTCGGCATGACGCCCATGCCGGCCGCGAAGACGAAGAGTGTCCAGTCCGGCGCCTTGAACCGGGCGCACAGCAGCAGGCCGACCACGGCGACGATGGTGAGCGCCATGGCCGGGACGATTATTCGGCGCTGCCCGTGCCGGTCCACCAGCCGGGAGACCTGCGGGCCGAGCAGCGCGGCGGAGATCGCCAGGGTCGCCGACACCAGGCCCGCCACCCCGTAGGAGCCTCTCAGCTGGGAGAGCATGGTCACGATGCCGATGCCGGTCATGGAGATCGGCAGTCGGGAGACGAAGCCGGTGGAGGAGAAGGCCAGACTGCCGGGGGAGGCGAATATCTGGCGGTAGCTGGACAGCACGGGAGCTCCGCGGGGGTAAGGAACGAGGCTGGCGAACACAGCTTACGTACCTTGGCAAACAGTATTTTCCGGACATCCTCGCAGCCCCGACGGGGGTCTCCGGCCCCTCAATGGCAGGATCGGTGCCATGTCCGACGCGCGCAAACCCTCACCGTCCGGCGCCGCCCCGGCAGCACCGCAGCCGTACGACGCCCTGCTGCTGCTCTCCTTCGGCGGGCCCGAGGCCCCCGAGGACGTCGTTCCGTTCCTGGAGAACGTGACCCGGGGCCGCGGCATCCCCAAGGAGCGGCTGAAGGAGGTCGGCAAGCACTACTTCCTGTTCGGCGGGGTCAGCCCGATCAACGAGCAGAACCGCGAACTGCTCGCCGCGCTGCGCAAGGACTTCGCCGAGCACGGCTTGGACCTGCCGGTCTACTGGGGCAACCGGAACTGGGCGCCCTACCTGGTGGACACCCTGCGCGAACTGGCCGCCGACGGCCACCGCCGCGTCGCCGTCCTCGTCACCAGCGCCTACGCCGGCTTCTCGGGCTGCCGCCAGTACCGGGAGAACCTGGCCGACGCGCTGGCCGCCCTCGCCGCGGAGGGCCTGCCCGAGCTGCGGGTCGACAAGCTGCGGCACTTCTACAACCACCCCGGGTTCGTCGAGCCGATGGTCGACGCCACCCTGGCCGCCCTGGCGCGGCTGCCCGAGGACGTCCGGGCCGGCGCCCGGCTGGCGTTCACCACCCACTCCATCCCGGACGCCATGGCCGAGACCTCCGGCGCCCCGGACGACCCGGCCCGCGGCCGCCCCGGCGGCGCGTACGTCGCCCAGCACCTGGACGTCGCCCGGCTGATCGCCGAGGCCGTCGCCGAACGCACCGGCGTCGCGGACCGGCCCTGGGAGCTGGTGTTCCAGAGCCGCAGCGGCGCCCCGCACACGCCGTGGCTGGAACCGGACATCTGCGACCACCTGGAGGCCCAGCACGCCGACGGCGCGCCCGCCGTGGTGATGGTCCCGATCGGCTTCGTCTCCGACCACATGGAGGTCAAGTACGACCTCGACACCGAGGCCGTCGCCAAGGCCGCCGAACTCGGCCTGCCGGTGGCCCGCGCCGCGACCGTCGGCGCCGACCCGCGGTTCACCGCCGCGGTGCGCGAACTGGTCCTGGAGCGGGCCGCCGCCGAGCGCGGCGAGCCGGTGACCCGCTGCGCCCTCGGCGCGCTCGGCCCCAGCCACGACGTGTGCGCGGTGGCCTGCTGCCCCAACCCGCGAGCCCCCCGCCCGGCCGCCGCCGAGCGCTGACCGCCCGTCCCGTTCCCCCCGGAGGAGAGACCCGTGCCCACCCCCGCCCTGCCCGACGACCGGCTCCTCGACGACCTGCTGGAGGTCGCCCTGGACGCGGCCCGGCAGGCCGGCGCCCTGCTGCGCGACGGCCGGCCCGCCGACCTCGGGGTGGCCGGCACCAAGAGCAGTCCGGTCGACGTGGTGACCGAGATGGACCTCGCCTCCGAGAAGCTCGTCCTGCAACTGATCACCGAGCGCCGCCCCGAGGACGGCTACCTCGGCGAGGAGGGCGCCGAGCGGGCCGGCACCAGCGGGGTGCGCTGGGTCGTCGACCCGCTCGACGGCACGGTCAACTACCTGTACGGACTGCCCTCCTGGGCGGTCAGCGTGGCCGCCGAGCTGGACGGCCGGGCGGTCGTCGGCGTGGTGTACGCGCCGGCCCGCGGCGAGCTGTTCCACGCCGTCCTCGGGCGCGGCGCCCGGCTCGACGGCCGGCCGCTCTCCACCCGCCCGGCCCCGCCGTGGGGCCAGGCGCTGATCGGCACCGGCTTCAACTACGTCCAGTCGGTGCGGACCCGCCAGGCCGAGGTGCTGGTGTCCCTGATGCCCGAGGTGCGGGACATCCGCCGGGGCGGGGCCGCCGCGGTGGACCTGTGCGACGTCGCCGCCGGGCGGCTGGACGGCTACTACGAGCGCGGCCTCGCCCCCTGGGACCGCGCGGCCGGCTGCCTGATCGCCGCCGAGGCCGGGGCCCTGGTCGGCGGCCGCCCCGGGCACGGCCCGGACGGCGAGCTGACCGTGGCCGCCGCCCCGGGCGTGTACCAGCCGTTGCAGGAGCGGCTGGCCGCGCTGCGCGCCTGGGCGGACTGAAGACACGCCCTGGGCCCTTGGACGGCCCTGGACAGCGAAGAGCCCTGGCATACGGGGGATGCCAGGGCCTGGGGTTTTCGCACGACCCCCGCAGGGCCGCTGGTGCCGGAGGTCCGGCGTCGGGTCGGAAGGTCGGGTGGATCAGGCGGCGGTGCGGTGGCGCTCCAGCACGGTGTCCACGCCGTGCTCGGCGGCGAGCCGGCGGAGGTCGTCCAGCTCGGACTGCTCCACCTCGGCGAGGAACTCGTCCCCGGCCTCGATCGCGCGGTGCAGATCCTGCTCGGCGTTGGCTATGCGCTGCAGGATTCCGGCCTTGAAGGCGTCCATACGGGCCCCCTTACTGTGTCGGACGTGCACGGTCGTACGTTCTCCGCCCCGAGGAGGTGTGGCCAGCGGCAGCGCCCCGTCCGGCAGGTCGTGAATCTCCGGTCGAGCGCGGAGACGGCCTTCGGCCGCTCCCGGTGACGTCCCAGCCCCAGGGCCGGCGCGGATGAACGCACGGCGGGTGGGTGCGATCGGCCAACAGCCAGATCGCGGGTGTGAAGCTGTCCTCCCCGCCGGGGAGATGGGGAAACCTTCCGGCCCGAGAAAGTTGCCTGTGTCACAGTCCAACCGGACTGGTCCCGACACGAACGGTCATCACCCGCTGCCAACGCTCCGTGCCTGGGCGGCAGCTTATCGCTGCTTTACCGGCGGACCAGGCAGGATGGAGGCACCGTCGGAGCCGCGCGTCCGCTTCCGGGGCCGGCCTGGAGAAGGGACAACGATCGTGCGGGTTCTCGTCGTCGAGGACGAGCAGTTGCTCGCCGAGGCTGTCGCCACCGGCCTGCGCCGCGAGGCGATGGCCGTCGACGTGGTGTACGACGGGGAGGCCGCGCTCCAGCGCATCGCGGTCAACGACTACGACGTCGTGGTCCTGGACCGCGACCTCCCGCTGGTCCACGGCGACGACGTCTGCCGCAAGGTGGTCGAACAGGGCCTGGCGACCAGGGTGATCATGCTGACCGCCTCCGGCGACATCAGCGACCGGGTCGAGGGCCTGGAGATCGGCGCGGACGACTACCTTCCGAAGCCGTTCGCCTTCAGCGAACTCGTCGCCCGGGTAAGGGCGCTGGGCCGCCGCGCGACCGTCCCGCTGCCCCCGGTGCTGGAGCGGGCCGGCATCTCGCTCGACCCGGGCCGCCGCGAGGTGATCCGCGAGGGCCGCACCGTCCAGCTCGCCCCCAAGGAGTTCGCCGTCCTGGAGGTGCTGATGCGGGCCGGCGGCGCCGTCGTCTCCGCCGAGCAGCTGCTGGAGAAGGCCTGGGACGAGCACACCGACCCGTTCACCAACGTCGTGCGCGTCACCGTGATGACGCTGCGCCGCAAGCTCGGTGACCCGCCGGTGATCGTCACCGTCCCGGGCTCCGGTTACCGGATCTGACCGGACCCGCCGGACCACCTGACCGGATCCGAGCGGACCGGACCGGATCCGTTCGCCGGACCCGGTCGGACTCCACCCACCCCGCGCCCGCCCCGGCGGACGCCCCGAGAGGACCATCATGACCACCCCGCCCCCGGCCGGCGGGCCCTCCGGCGCGCCCGCCGGCGGCCCGCGCGCCGTACCGCCCAAGCCCCAGCACCCACCGCGCGCGCCCCAGCCCGGTCGCTACACCCCCGGCGACGGCATGCTCGCCTGGCTGCCCTTCCGGCCGACCATCCGGATGCGGCTCACCCTGCTCTACGGCGGCATGTTCCTGATGGCCGGCGTGGTCCTGCTGCTGCTGATGTACGTGTTCTTCCAGGACGCCGTGAACAACCTGGCGCCGCGCACGTTCCAGTTCGACGGCAGCCTGCGGGTCAACGGCGTCCCGATGAACAGCGCGCAGTTCAACCAGGAGCAGGCCGGCGACTACCTGCTGCGCTCCAACTCGGCGCTCAACACCCTGCTGCGCAAGTCGCTCACGATGCTGGTCTGCCTCGCCGTGATCGCCTTCGCGGCCGGCTACGCGCTGGCCGGCCGGGTGCTGCGCCCGCTCGGCCGGATCACCCGCACCGCCCGCGACGTCGCCTCCTCCGACCTGCACCGGCGGATCGAGCTGGACGGGCCGGACGACGAGCTCAAGGAACTCGCCGACACCTTCGACGACATGCTGGACCGGCTCGACCGGTCCTTCGACTCCCAGCGCCGCTTCGTCGCCAACGCCTCGCACGAACTGCGCACCCCGCTGGCGATCAACCGCACCCTGCTGGAGGTCCAGCTCTCCGACCCGGCCGCCTCGCCCGACCTCCAGCAGCTCGGCAAGACCCTGCTGGCCACCAACGAGCGCAGCGAACAGCTGGTGGAGGGCCTGCTGCTGCTCGCCCGCAGCGAGAACGAGCTGACCGACCGCCGCCCGGTGGAGCTCTCCGAGGTGGCCACCCGAGCCCTGGAGCAGACCAGGGCCGAGGCGGACCGGCGCGAGGTCGAGCTGCGCTCCAAGCTCGCTCCGGCCGTGGTCGCGGGCAACGGCGTGCTGCTGGAGCGGCTGGCGCTCAACCTGCTGCAGAACGCCGTCCGGTACAACACCCCCGGCGGCTGGGTCGAGCTGGCCACCGCCGAGGTGCCCGGCGGCGGCGAGCTGGTGGTGTCCAACACCGGCCCGGTGGTGCCCGGCTACGAGTTGGAGCACATCTTCGAGCCGTTCCGCCGGGTCAAGGGCGCCGACCGCACCCGCAGCGACAAGGGGGTCGGGCTCGGCCTGTCCATCGTCCGCTCGGTGGTGCGTGCCCACGGTGGCACCATCGAGGCCACTGCGCGCGCCGGTGGCGGCCTCACCATGCGGGTCCGGATCCCCAACCCCTGACCCCGCCCGCCGGGCCCCTCCCGGCCCCGCCGCGCCCTCCCCGCCGCCGCGCTCCGTAAGCGACCGTTCACCGCCGCCCCCGTCAGGCCCGTCAAGACGACATAAGGCCTGGCGGGGGCGGCTTGTCATTTCCTGCCCGAGCAACTTACGGTGTCGTAACCTACGGAACCGTAAGTGCGTCCGCAGACGTGCCCGCCCAACGCGCCCGTCCCGCGCGTGCCGTCCCCCAGGAGCAAGACCGTGACCATCGCCCCTGTGCAGAGCAGCGCCTCCCTCGGATCGACCGGCTGGACCGACGCCCGGCTGATCCTGGCCCTCGAAGAGGTCGTGGAGAAGGAGCTCAACCGCCACCTCGCCGTGGCCAAGGAGTGGATGCCGCACGAGTTCGTGCCGTGGAGCCAGGGCCGCGACTTCGACGGCGTGCTGGGCGGCGACGCCTGGGCCGTCGAGCAGTCCCAGGTGACGCCGCTCGGCCGGGTGTCGCTGGTGGTGAACCTGCTGACCGAGGACAACCTCCCCAGCTACCACCACGAGATCGCCAGCATGTTCGGCCGCGAGGGCGCCTGGGGCACCTGGGTGCACCGCTGGACCGCCGAGGAGGGCCGGCACGGGATAGCCATTCGCGACTTCCTGCTCGCCACCCGGGCCGTCGACCCGGTGGAGCTGGAGCGGGCCCGGATGAGCCACATGTCCGAGGGCTTCGAGTCCGACAACGCGCACAGCATGCTGCAGTCGGTCGCGTACGTGGCCTTCCAGGAGCTCGCCACCCGCATCTCGCACCGCAACACCGGCAAGTACGCCGGCGACCCGCTCTGCGACCAGCTGCTGGCGAAGATCGCCAACGACGAGAACCTCCACATGGTCTTCTACCGGAACCTGCTGAAGGCCGCCCTGGAGATCGCCCCCGACCAGGCCATGCGGGCCGTGGCCGACGTGGTCACCGACTTCCGGATGCCCGGCCACGGCATCCCCGGCTTCGAGCGGGCCGCCGCGCAGATCGCCCTCGGCGGGGTCTACAACCTGCGCATCCACCACGACGACGTGCTGCAGCCGGTGCTGCGCCACCTGCGCGTGATGGAGATCGGCGGCCTCGGCCCGGAGGGCCTGCTGGCGCAGAACGAGCTCGGCGTCTTCCTGGACGGGCTGGACAGCCAGGCGCGTAAGTTCGAGGAGCGCCAGGCCGCGATCCTGGCCCGCCGGGCCGCGCGCAGGAGCGCCGAGTAGGGTGTTCGGCGGAGCAGTCGAAGTGGGTGGATTTTCCGTGGTTTGCCCTGGAAGATTCTGAACGTGACCAAGCTCACATCGTGTCGCTCCGCGACTTCACCCGACCTCGGAGAGTGATCGTCCGAGCTGGGGTGCCGATCGCAGTCCGTGACCGGATTTCGGGTCAGTACCCGGCCGGATGATTGGTCGGCACCCCAGGTGGGCAAGGGAATGGACGAGCGTCAGCGCGGCCCGTGCTCACTGTGAGTGGCCGCCGAGCGGATGCTGGAGGAGGCTGGCGATGGCCCAGCGTGAGGCCTCCCGCAGCCTGGTGGATCACCCCAACGGACCCCTGGCTGAGTGTCGATTGAGTAACAGGGCTTGAAGTAAGGCAAAATCTCCGCCTCGGGTCGGGCACAAGACCGACCCCCCATGCGTTACGTGCGCTGGAGATACCGCACACACCGCACAAACCCGGAGGGGGAGAGCGAACAATGGCAACGGACTACGACACCCCACGCAAGACCGACGACGAGCTCAACGAAGACAGCATCGAGGAACTCAAGGCTCGGCGGAACGACAAGGGCGGCGGCTCTGTCGACGTCGACGAGTTCGACGCGGCCGAGGGCATGGAGCTCCCGGGCGCAGACCTCTCGAACGAGGAGCTCGCGGTCCGGGTGCTGCCGAAGCAGGCCGACGAGTTCACCTGCATGAGCTGCTTCCTGGTGCACCACCGCAGTCAGCTGTACAGCGAGAAGAACGGCAACCCGATCTGCCGGGACTGCGGCGCCTGAGCACCGCGGCGGACAGGGCCCGGCACCCGCGGCTTCCGCGGGGCCGGCACAGCGCCCCTTCCGGCCCCGGGCAGCGGGGCCGGACGGCAGGTCCGGGAGCCGTCCTGACGGACGGCACCGGGAGGACGGAGTCGGCCATGAGCACGTCGGCCGGCACAAAGTCGTAGGGACGGTCCCGCATCAGCGGAACCGTCCCTCTCCGTTTTTCGGGCCTGTGCGCGTTCCGGGGCTGCCCCCGGGCGTGCGCGGGTCCCTCCGCCAGGTGCTGTCCGGCACGATCGGCCGGAGAGCCCCCTAGGTGCGGGCGCCGCGACGGGCCTCCTCCAGCGCCTCCGCCAGCTTCATCGGCGAGCGGGTCGACAGGTAGAGGTAGGGCGTCGGGTCGGACGGGTCGGTCACCTCGATCCGCAGCGCCGTCGGGACGTAGCTGCGCAGCAGCATGAAGGCGCGCGGGTTGGCCTTCGGCCCGCGCCAGGCCACCGCCTCGGCGGGGCTCAGCGGGTGCGCGGTGCCCAGGGCGTCCACCGGGATCCGGGCCGGCCCGGCCACCAGTGAGCCCTGCACCACGCGGATCCGGACCGAGCCGTAGCTGCTGATCGCGACCGAGCCGGCGGCGATGCCGACCACCAGCCCGACCAGCGCGGCCAGACCGCCGACCCGCAGCAGGATCAGGGCGAGCGTGAGCCCGGTCGCGACCGGGAGCAGCCACCAGGAGCGCGGCACCGTGAGGCGTTCGTCGTACATGCCCCCATTGTGGGCGCCCTGACGCCGGCACCGGGACGCCACCCCCACCGGCCGCGCGCCTACCCCTGGGTAGGCTGGGGCCCCGTGACCGGTTCGACCACCCCCACCGCCCCCGCCGACCGGCCGGCGCCCGCGCTGCCGCCGTCCCCGACCACCCCGCCGCCGGACGCCGTACTGCCGCCGCGCGCCCCCGAGGCGCCCGCCCCCGGCACCCGGCTCGGCTCCCACTACGAGCACTGCTTCGGCTGCGGACCGCAACACCCTGGCGGGCTGCGGATCGACGCGGTCGCCGGCGAGGGACTCGACGTCACCGCCGAGTTCGCCGTCCGGGACGTCCACCAGGGCGGCCCGGGCCTGGCCCACGGCGGAGTGCTGACCACCGCCATGGACGAGACCCTCGGCACGCTCAACTGGCTGCTGCACGCCCCCGCCGTCACCGGCCGGCTGGAGACCGACTTCCTCTGCCCCGTCCCGGTCGACTCGGTGCTGCACCTGCGCGCCTGGGTCACCGGTGTCCACGGCCGCAAGATCTACAGCGCCGCCGAGGCGCGCATCGGCGGCCCCGACGGACCGGTCGCGGTGCGGGCGCAGGCGCTCTTCATCCAGGTGAAGCTGGAACACTTCACCACGCACGGTCGTCCCGAGGACATCGAGAAGGTCCTCGACGACCCGGATCTGATGAAGCGCGCACGAGCCTTTGAGGTGAACCCTTGAGCAACACCCCCCGCCCGCCGGTGGACGTCCTGATCAGGCGCATCGACCCCGAGTTGCCGCTGCCCGCCTACGCGCAGCCCGGCGACGCGGGAGCCGATCTGCGCACCACCGTGGACGCCGAGCTGGCCCCCGGTGAGCGGGCCGTCCTGCCCACCGGCATCGCGATCGCCCTCCCGGACGGCTACGCGGCCTTCGTCCACCCCCGGTCCGGGCTGGCAGCTCGTTGCGGAGTTGCCCTCGTGAACGCCCCGGGGACGGTCGATGCCGGGTACCGTGGAGAGATCAAGGTGATCGTCGTCAATCTGGACCCGCGCGAGGGGGTCAGCTTCCGCCGAGGGGACCGGATCGCCCAGCTGGTGATCCAGCAGGTCGAGAAGGCCCGTTTCCACGAGGTGGCCGAGCTGCCTGGGTCGGCACGTGCCGAGGGCGGGTTCGGGTCGACCGGCGGCCACGCCGCGGTCTAGCATTCCCGCGGCCTCGCAGGAAGCCGAGCAGGTATTCGCATCGGTCTTGGACCGGGAAGGACAGTGACCGTGTTCCGTCGTCGCCAGAAGAGCGAGGACGCTGTCGAGCAGCTCGCCGACGACGCCATCAGCGCCGACGAGACGGCCGATGACGTCGAAGGTTCCGCCGAGAGCGAGAACGTGACCGAGCTGGACCCGTCCGACAAGGTCGGCCTGCCGCCGGCCCCGCGGCCGGACGGTCCGTGGGACCACTCCGAGCTGGAGAACCCCGAGGAAGGGCGAGTGGACCTCGGGGGTCTGCTGGTCCCCGGTGTCGAGGGCATGGAGCTGCGGGTGGAGGTCGCCGGTGACGCGATCGTCGCCGCGACCCTGGTCCTCGGCAACAGCGCCATCCAGCTGCAGGCCTTCGCCGCTCCCAAGTCGGAGGGCATCTGGGGGGAGGTCCGGGAGGAGATCGCCAACGGCATCACCGCGCAGGGCGGCCTCATCGAGGAGGAGGAGGGCCCGCTCGGCTGGCACCTCCGCGCGCAGGTTCCGGTGCAGCTGCCGGACGGCACCCAGGGCGTACAGCTGGTGCGCTTCGTCGGTTGCGACGGCCCGCGCTGGTTCCTGCGCGGTGTGATCTCGGGCCAGGCCGCCGTGCAGCCGGAAATGGCCGGAATCCTGGAGCAGGTCTTCCAGCAGACGGTCGTCGTCCGGGGCGAGAGCCCGATGGCGCCCCGCGACCCGATCGTGCTGAAGCTCCCCGAGGACGCCCAGATGGTCGCCGACGGGGGCGGTGCGGCTGCGGCTGCGGCCGGCGAGGGCGACAACCGTTTCGGCGGCGCGGCCCTCGACCCGTTCGCCCGCGGTCCGGAGATCACCGAGGTCCGCTGACCTGGTCCGTGTCGCACTGATCGCCCCTGCCCGAGACCCCGGGCGGGGGCGATTTGCATGTGGCGGGCCTGTCCCCGTACAGTTCCGGAGTCGCCGCGAGAGAGCGGGGGCAAGCGGAAAGCGAATTCCGATGAATGAAACTCCGGAAAACGGAGCGGAAAACATCTGATAAGCTTGAAACACGAAAGAACGAAGCACCCGGAGGGCCCGCTGGAAGGCGGTCCGAAGGAAGTGTCCGTTCCTTGAGAACTCAACAGCGTGCCAAAAGTCAACGCCAGATATGTTGACATCC